>CAIZWI010000060.1 GCA_903936645.1 uncultured Verrucomicrobia subdivision 3 bacterium | reverse complement strand
TGCCTTGGGCCACCGGCATTTCCATGGGGAAGGTGCCCCGATTGTCCTCCTCGTACATTAGAAATGCATACCCGGTTTGCTTCAAATGGCTCATACAAAGCACCACTGCGGTTCTGCTTCGACCAGGATGGGCCGGCAATAGCATCGCCGCCAGAAAGACGATCACCCCCAGCACCACCACCGCTTCCAGCAGCGTCATGCCCCTTTCGCTAGTTAGGCGGGCAAACATTTTCATAACCGCCGGCAACTTAAGGCAGGCCTCTGCCTCCAGCAAGCCGGATTTGCCATGCGCTCCTAGTTGAGGCAGAGCGATGGATAGTTCAAGAATGGGTGCTCTACCGTCGTTTAAGCCCCAATCCTGGATTTTGTTTGTGGTGGCGAATTACCAGAATGCGGATGCCTGTGGCGGATTCCCGATAGAGGAAATGATAAGGAAATCGTGGCAAGTTGACTCTTCGGCGGTCCGGAGATTCAAAAGGAAAACGTTGCGGATGTTCCGCAGCCCGTTTTATGAATGAGTTTAGCTCCTCCCAAAATTCGTCACCCAACCGGTCGTTTATACTATCGTAGTGGCGGAGAATGGCCGAAACGTCACCCTGAACCGCCGGGTGGAAAACCACATTCATCGGCGTCTTTGTGCTTGGACGCCGCGGACAAATTCTTGATAAGAAATATCGCTCACCCGTCCCGAAGCCAACTCTGCCTCACGCTGTTCAATCTCTTCATCCGACACTTCGGTTCCCGGCGGCGGGAGAGTGTCCAGGAGTTTTGCGGCCAGCGCGGCCCGGTCTCGATCAGGGAGGCCCAGCGCTTCTTCTTCGATATCTCCAAGTTTCACAAACTCATTATACAACCGTTTCTTGGGAGTAGCAACTGTGTTTTATTAAGGCGCGATCGCAAATGAGCCATTATCCGAGGGGCTGCGTCCCGTGATTGGCGTAGTGGATTCTACATTCTTTACTCTTCCTTCATCCTTCGCCTTCCTCACACCTCCAACCGGTCATTCGGCCGCGCCACGAGCATGTAGAGCGCGGGCATGAGGAAGATGCTGATCAATAGCCGGGTGAACAACCCGCTGACAATGACCAGCGCAAACGGGCGCTGCGTGTCGGTGCCCACCCCCGTGGCCATGGCCGCTGGCAACAAACCCAGGGCGGCCACCAATGCCGTCATCAGGATGGGTCGCAGCCGCAGGATGGCCCCCTCCCGGATGGCCGCCGCCAGACTCGTGCCGTTCCGGCGCAGTTCGTTCACATAGGAAATATAGACCACCGCCGTTTGAACCGAGACGCCAAACAAGGCCAGGAAACCAATGCCCGAAGAGACCGAGAACGGTGTGCCCGTGAGCCACAACGCCACCAGCCCGCCCACCGGCGCGGAGAGCACCACCCCCAGCACCGTGATAAATGGAAATTTAATATTGCTGTAAAGCGAAAATAGCAGCAGAAAAATCAGCCCCAGGGTCAGCGGCAGAATCACCTGCATCTGCTGGCGGGAGGCCGTGTATTCCGTGTATTCGCCCCCCCAATCCAGCCGGTAACCCGGCGGCAATGTCACCGCCGCGTCGATTTGCTGGATGGCGTCCTCCACCGCCCCGGCCAGATCCCGGCCCGCCACCGAAAATTGCACACCAATGTAGCGCGAGTTATCCTGGCGATAAATGAAGGCCGCTCCTTTGGCCACCTGGATGTCCGCGAATTCCTTCAGCGGCAGTTGCTGGCCCCCGGGCGTGGGCACCAGGATGTTGCCGATTTCCTCCGGGTTGTCGCGGTACTGGCGCTCCAGCCGCACCACCAGGTCAAACTGCTTCTCCTGCTGCACCACCTGGGTGGCCACATCCCCGCCGATCGCCGTCGTGATCAGGCCGTTGATATCGGCCACGTTCACGCCATAACGGGCGATCTTGGCCCGGTTGATTTTGATGTCCAGACTGGGCTGGCCCAGTTCCTTCACCAGGGTCACATCGCGAATGCCCCGCACGCGCTGGAGCGTCGCCTTGATCGCTTTGCCCTTCGCTTCGAGCGTGTCGAGATTGGGCCCAAACACCTTGACCGCCAGCGCGCTTTTCAAGCCCGATTCCGCCTCGTCCACCGCGTCCTCCGCCGGCTGGGTGTAGTTAAAGATGATGCCCGGAAATGCCTGGAGTTTCGCGTTGATGGCCTCAATCAGCGCGGCTTTCGTGCGATACCCGCCCGTCCATTGCGCATAGGGTTTCAAGCCCACATAAAATTCCACGTTGAAAAATCCCGTGGGATCGGTGCCGTCATCCGGCCGGCCCAGTTCCGAGGCCACCGTGGTGACTTCCGGGAAGGTTTTCAAAATGTCCCGGATTTGCGGGGTGAGCTTCGCCGATTCATCAAAGGAAATGGTGTACGGCAGGGTGGCCCGCACCCACAACGCCCCCTCGTCCAGTTGGGGCATAAACTCCGCCCCAATACGCGGGATCAGCAGCAACGAACCGCCCAGCAACCCGGCGGCCGCCACCGTCGTCAGCCACGGCCGCGCAAGACTGGCATCCAGCCCTTTGGTGTAAGCCGACTTGATGGCTTCAAACGCCGCGTTGTGCCGCTCCTGCACCCCCTGGCGCAGACACCACGAGCACAGCACCGGCAGCAGGGTCAGGGTCACAATCAAGGCCCCCATCAGCGCGAACACCATCGTGTCGGCCATGGGCTTGAACAGCGTGCCAGAGGGACCGGCGAGCACATAAATCGGCAGGAAGCTGGCCACGATTACCGCGACCGCATAGAACAACGGACGATCCACTTCTGCCGCGGCGGCCTTGATGACGTCCACCGCCCGAAATGTTGTGCCCTTGCGCAACGCCAGCTGCCGGAAAATGTTTTCCACCATCACCACCGCCCCATCAACCAGGATCCCAAAATCAATGGCCCCGATGGAGAGCAGGTTCGCCGAGGCGTTTTGCAGATCGAGACAGATAAACGCAAAGAGCAACGCCAGCGGAATGGTCGTGGCCACAATCAGACCCGCCCGGAAATCGTACAGGAAAAAGATGAGGATCACGATGACCAGCAGCATCCCCCGCAGCAAATTGCGCTCCACCACCTGCGTCGTCAGTTCAATCAAATCCGTTCGGTCGTAAAACGGCCGGATCTTCACATCCTTGGGCAGGATTTGCTCGTTAAGTTCCTTCGTCTTCGCGGCCACGCGCTTGAGCACATCCTGGGTCTTGTCCCCCGTGCGCAACAGGATCACGCCCTCCACCGCGTCGTCTTGCGTTTCATAACCAAACTCACCGAGGCGCGGGGCAATGCCAATGACCACCCGACCAACGTCCTTGAGCAGCACCGGCGTGCCGTCATGCACCGCCAGCACCACGTTGCCAATGTCCTCCAGCGTTTCCAACCGGCCCATCCCGCGCACGTAATAAAACTGCCCACCCTGGGAGTAAAATCCGCCGCCCGCATTGGCGTTGTTGGCCGCCAGGGCGCTTTCCACTTGCAGCACTGAGAGGCCGACCCCGGCAATTTTAGCCGGATCCAGCAAGACCTGGTACTGCATCGTGCCCCCGCCAAACCCCGAGTCATCCGCCACCCCGGCCAGGGTTTTGTAAGCCGGTTCCACGATCCAGCTCTCCATGGTTTTCAGCTCCATCGGCGAACGGTCCGGGCTTTGCAGCACGTATCGATAGATCAGCCCCGAGGGCGAGGACAGCGGCGATACCGCCGGGGTCACGCCGCTGGGCAGGGTGATGGCGGACAACCGGTTGAACACCTCCTGCCGGGCGAAATGATTGTCTGTGTTGTGCTGGTAGGTGAGGATGACATCCGACAAGCCGTACAGCGAAATTGAGCGGCTGGTGGTCATCTGGGGAATGCCGTTCATTCCAAGCTCCACCGGCACCGTGATCAATCGTTCCACTTCCTCAGCCGCATGCCCCGGCCATTGCGTGATGATTTCCACCTGCGGGGGGGACAGGTCCGGATAGGCATCCACCGGCAGCCGGTTCAGGGAGCGCGTGCCGGCCGCCACCAGCACCAGCGTCAGGAGCACCACGAGGAAGCGTTGTCGCAGGGATGAGGCGACGATCCGGTTCATCAGCGAAGCGGTGCGCTGCGGGGATCCGAGTTCAGGCAGTGGCGCGTTCATTGGTTTTGCAGGAATTGCACAAATAATGCCCCGTCATCCACGACCTGGTCGCCGGCTTTGAGGCCCTCCGGGATGTCGTATTGGTCGCCGGTGCGGTACCCCAGCGTCACCCGCTGCCGGGCAAAACTCCCGTCGCGCTGCACCACATACACGAAGGGCAGGTTCTCATCGTCCCGCAGGATCGCCGCCACGGGCACTAGCAGCCCCGCGCTTTCCTGACGGGCCTTGATCCGCACACTCACGTACATTTGTTTCTTGAGAAAGTCGCCCGGGTTGTCCACCACCACCCGTACCAGCACCGCCCGGGTGTCCGGATTCACCAGCGCCGCAATGTTGTCCACCGTGCCGTTAAACTCGTTGGTCGCAATCCCGCTCTGCACTTCCGCCGTGTCGCCCAGGTTGACCGCCGCCAGGTCCGGGCCAAAAATCTGGGTCATCACCCACACCCGGGATAGGTCCGCCACCGTAAAACACGGCGTCGCGCCGGCGGTCAGCAATTCGCCCGGGGTGATTAATTTCTCCACCACCGTCCCGCCAATCGGCGAGCGAATCAGGCCGCCCGGGCGGCCCACCGGCCGGCCGGCTTGCAAGTCCTGAATGGTCTGCGGATCCACCTTGAGCGAAACCAGCGCCTGCAAGGCCGCGTCGCGGTCCGCCTCCGCGTTGGCGGCATCGGTCTGCGCCTGTTCCGCCTCCCGCTGGGCCACACCGTTGTGCTGCACCAGATCCTGGTCGAAATCCGCCACGCGCCGCAGGGTCACCGCCGTGGCCAGCGCCTTGCGATAGGTGCTGATGGCCAGCGCAAAATCCGGCGAATCCACCACCGCCAGCGGATCGCCCGCCTTCACCACGTCCCCCGGGGCGACCAGCAGTCGCGCCACCGGTCCGCCAAACGGCGCCAGCACGCTGGTGGCCTGGTCGTTGTCAAAGTCCACCGCCCCTGTGGTCGCCATCACCCGGTGGTAATGGGCCGGCTTTACCGTATATAAATGAATCCTTGTTTGCTGCGCCGCGGACAGGGTCACATTGCTCGCGGTCACTGCCGTGGCCGGCGGGGCATCCCCGGTTTTGGGGGCGCAGCCGGTGCATGCCGCCAGCACCGCGGCCAGCACCGCGGCCAATGGCCATGGGCCCGCCGCGCGGCGTTCACGCCACCGCAGCGCACCTCCTTCGAATCGCCCCGCGGACCACTGCCCTTGGCGCCCCGGTGTATGAATCGTTCCGTTTGCTTCCGCTCCCGCTTTCCCGCGCATAAAATTATTTCTCATGGTTATCCTTGGTTAATTCCGCCCGCCGCCACCAACCACCACCCAGCGCCTGAAACAGCGCCGCCGTGTCCGCATACCGGTTTGCCTGCGCCTGCACCAAGCTGATCCGGGTTTGCCAGTCCGCCTGTTCCGCCGCGAGCAGCGCCAGCCGGCCAATGTAGCCGTCCCGCCATTGGCGCTGGGTCAACTCCCGGGTGATCCGGGCGTCCTGCGCCGCCGCCGCCGCCGCCTGCACCGCCGCCGCATCCTGTTGCAGCGCCACCAGCGTGTCCGCCACATTTTGCAAGGCCGTCAACACCGTGCTTCGATATTGTTCCGCTGCCTCCACGCCCGCCGCCCGCGCCGCGCGCTCTTGATGCAACAGAGTCCCGCCCTGGAACAGCGGGGCCGTCGCCGCCGCGCCCACGCCCCAGAAACCCGTGCCCGAGGTGAATACCTGGTCAATCGCCAGCGCCGTGCTGCCCGCGTTGGCCGTCAGCGTGATGTTTGGCATCCGGTTCGCCACGGCGATCCCAATTTGCGCCGTTGCCGCGTGCAGATTAGCCTCGGCCTGGCGCACATCCGGTCGCTGCGCCACCAGCGCCGCCGGCAGGCTTACCGGCAGCTCCGCCGGCAATTGCAGGCTGTCCAGTTCAAAGCCATTCGTGGGAGCCTCGTTCGGAAACCGCCCCGCCAGCACCGCCAGTTGATCCCGCAGCTGGCCCGCTTGCTTCACCAGGGGCGGTAGCGTCGCCATCATCTGGGCCAGTTGCGATTCCTGCGCGGCCAGATCCAGGCGGCTCGCATACCCCTTCGCCATCTGGTACCTCACGATCGCCACCATGTTCGAGCTGATCGCCACCAGTTCCCGGGTCGCCGCGATCTGCATGTGCAGCGCCCCCTCCTGAATGGCCGTCACCACCACATTCGCCGTGAGGGTCGTGTACGCGGCAAGCATCTGGAATCGCACCGCCTGCGCCTGGGCCTGGATCGACTCCATCGTCCGCCGGTTCTGGCCAAAGACATCTGGCACATACGAAACCGTGACCTCCGGCGTAAACAGATTGTATTGAAAGATGCTGGCGTACGGTGTGGGCGAAATCAGCTCCGATTGCTTCGCGCGACTGGCCGAAAACCCGGCCGCCACACTCGGATAGTACCCCCCCCGTTGCGCCAGCACGTTTTCCCGCGCCACCTGCAACGCCGCCTGGGCCGCCTTCAGATCGGGATTATTGGTCAGGGCCGCTTGAATCAACGCATTGAGCGGCGCCGAATGAAACAAGGTCCACCAATCCCCCGCCAGGTCCGCTCCCAGGATTAAATGCTGCGCCCCACCGCCCGCCACGTTGGTGGCCGACCCCGTGCTGGGCAGTGGTTGCGTCGCATAATCGGCGGTGGCCGGGGGGGCCGGCCGTTGGTATTCCGGCCCCACGGCACAACCCGCCAGCATCAGACCGGCCAGGCCGGCCGTCAGCCAGCTGCGGCAGTGCCACCCTGCCCCGCGCCCGTTGGTCAAATCATTCATAGGTGTTTGGGGTGTAAACCCACCCCGGTTGGGTAAAAATCAGGATCATATCACCATGTTTCCCTCGGCCCGCGCGGATAGGCGCCAGACCGGACTAAGCATTAACTGCGGTTAAGGATGCGAACAGGATCCACCCGGAAGGGGTGGGGAACTCTTGGGAAGTTTAGGCGAGCACCGGCGGACCGCGACCCGGCGGCAAGGCAGCCACCCAAGCCGGGCAAACGGACGTGGAATTAAAACGGAGAAATAAGCTTGACAATGCCAGCAAAGCCACGGTCACCACCGTTACCGCCGCATCCACCTGTCCGTGACTGAACAAGGTGACCGCGCATTCGTGGCCGGCCTTGTCCGCATCCGGGTGAAAGTGCGAGTGCAGCCCCGGCGACGCCACCATGGCCCCCAGCAGCAGGACATAGACCACCATCAGCCAGGCAACTAGCGCCCGGCCGGACCATCGAAAACGTGGCAGCTCCGATTGCAAACGATTAAAAGAAAACCCGAATTTTGGGTGGTTTGAATCCCCGACCCAGCCTGTTTTTAGCAAATGACCTGCTTAAATCAAGGGATTTCATGCAAATTATCGCTAATTAACAAAATTCACAATTCAGAGTTTGGTTCGCTCCACCGTGATCTTGGCCGGGTCATTACTCCCCAGTTGCAAGAGGGTGGCATTGCCGTACATGTCCAAATGCTGCGGTAACTCGTCCGCGGACCGGGCCTTCCGCTCGCGTTCAAGTTCCTTGATGGACAGCGTGTCCAGCGCCACCGGATCCTTGCTGAACCACAGCTGGTTGGGCACATAGGAATAATGCAACAAGGTCGAGGAACCGCCCTCGTACTGGCTGATCAGGGCGTCCGTAATATTGAGCACCACCCGGTCCCCGATCGCCGGCAGGGCATAAATCTCCGGCACTGCCACCGCCAGCCGGTCGGGATCCCCCTCAAAACGCAGAGTGTTGTCCACACTGCCCATCGCCAGACTGTAAAGATGCCCGCTCACCCCGCAGGACTCCAGATTCAGCAACGGCGCCACGCTGATGATTTTTGTCATGCCATGGCTGACTATCTTGGCCACATAGGATTTGCGGCCAATGCCGGGTCCTTTTTTGCCAAATTCCAGGTCTCCCCACACCAGATTACCCATCACCGCCGAGTCGGGGGCATAAAAGGTTTGCTCGTCATAGCCCGTTTGATCGCAACCCGCCACGAGCACCCCCAAACGTTCGCCCAGTTGGAAATAACCCGCCGCCCGCAAATCATCTGCGTGCCGGTCCCAGATGAGGATTTGGTGCGGTGCCAGCCCGGCGGCCAGCAAGCCATGCACCACCGCGGCCACCACGGCCG
>CAIZWI010000059.1 GCA_903936645.1 uncultured Verrucomicrobia subdivision 3 bacterium | reverse complement strand
GCCACAATGTTGTTGGTGGAAAGATGCGACCGCGGATCGGCCGGCGACAGCACATCATGGTGCCCGTGGCAATCGTAACAGGCGGCCACTTCCGGCGCGATGTTCGGTTTGCCCAGCGCCATGGCCTTGCCATGATACGTGTCGCGGTAGTGTTCCAGGCGGTCGGCATGACACTTGCCGCAGCGTTCATCGGCGACCACTTTGAAATTGCCATGTTCCGGCGTGACGATGTCATGCGGCGTGTGGCAATCGGTACAAACGGGCGCGCGGGGGTCGCCCTTGGCCAGCAGTTGGCCGTGGATGCTTTGGTCGTACGTTTTCTCGATGTTCACATGGCATTTGCCACAGGTGCGGGCCACATTGGCGTGGTTTATGGGGGCGTCCCGGTCCACACTGCGCTTGATGTCATGCACGCCATGACAGTCATTGCACGAAGGGGCGACAATCAACCCCATTTTCACGAGGGCGAAGCCGTGCACGCTGTCCATATACTGCGCCGCCGCATCCGGGTTTTTCATCCGGTATTCCGAGGAAAGCCCGGCGTTGCTGTGACATTTTGCGCAGGTGGCTGGCAGGTTGAGCTTGTAAGTCGATGAATCCGGATCTTTGGGGGATAAAATCCCATGCGAACCATGGCAATCCCAACAATTCGCCGCCCCCGAGGCCCCCATCGAGTGACTGACCCCGTGAATGCTGCCAATGTAATCCTTGCCTTCCTGCACATGACACCCCGCACAATTCGGCGCGGGCAGTTTGCTCGGATGCACCAGGTCTTTGATGCCATTATGACAGTCCACGCAGTTCAGTTTGGCGTGAACCGAGCCGCGGAATTGATTGGTGGGAAATAAGAGTGCGACCTTTTTGCCATTCACCACCCGGGTCGTGGTCGGATCCAAATGACAATCCAGGCAGTCTTGATTCGCAAAGGCCGGGGGGGACGCTGCCGTTTCCGCGGCTGCACCGCTGAGGCCCATCCACCAGAGGATGGCCAGAATAATTGTGGAAGTGACCACCCGCCTCGCGGCGGGTGGGGTTTTTGACTGCACAAATGGGTCGGAACTACAACTACGGGCCGCCGTTGTGGCAATCACTGCAGAGATAACCGTCAGGGATTTCATCGCCGGGGTGGACAAATTTTTTCCCTTGCGCGCTCAGGTTGAGCAGGTCGGCACCGGACCCTTGGGCCAGGATGATGTGGCAGGTCGTGCAGTCATTCGCGCGGATAATCTTCTTGCCATCGGCCGTTTTGTGCTCGCCATCATGGCAGCGGAAGCAGCCCGGCCAGTCTTTGTGGCCCAGGTTGGCCGGATGCGAGCGCCAGTCGGTGTTCATCGCCGGGAAAAAGTTGTTGGTGTAAATTTCCTGCACCGCGCCAATCACGCCCTGGATCTTGGGCTCGCCGGGATAGCGGGCGGCCAGTTTGGTGGCGATCGTCGAGAGGGCCTCCTCTGAGTTGGTATAATGCTGGGCCAGCACCCACACGGCATTGGTTTTAATCCAGGGAATGCTGCGGTCAATCTTCCCGATGGAAATAGCCAGGTTCACCGAATCGACCGGGGAGACAAAGTTGTGTGCGGGCCGGTTGTGGCAGTCCATGCAATCCATCCGCCGTAACTGGGCTTCACTGACGGTGTTGGTAAACTTCCCGGCACGATATTCAGTCACCACTCCCTGCGCATCGGTCGCTCGAATATAGGGGATCTTTTGGCGGCCTTCATCGCTGGCAAAATATTCAATTTTATTGGCCACGCTCATGTGCCAGTGAATGCCGCCCACTGGACCGTGCGTGGGATCAGCCCCGCCCACCTTTAAGAGCAAGCGAACAGAAAAGGGCGTGTTGGTCGCGTCCGGCAGGAAATAATTGTAGGTCCGGTCCAGATTGCCCACGAACTTTTTCGGCCAGTGACATTGCTCGCAGGTGTCCTGGGCCGGGCGCAGGTTCTTCACCGGCGTGGGGATCGGCCGGGAATATTTCTTGGCAAACACGGAATATACTTGGTACGAGCCGGACATCTTGGATTTGACAAACCACGTCGCGCCCGAGCCTATGTGGCATTCCACACAGGCCACCCGGGCATGTGAGCCATTATGATAAGCCACGTTTTCCGGTTCCATCACCGTATGACAGGTCTCGCCGCAAAACTGCACGGATTCGGTGAAATGAAACGTTTGATAGCTACCCACGGCCGACAGCAGAATGAACACCAGCCCGCATAAAATAAAAATTCCCAGAGTTTTCCGGTCCTTGCGACTGGCAAAATCAATTTTAACCGCCGAGGAAAATTTCCGGTCCGGCGTCCGGCGGCGTTCGAGAAACGCGCCCAGGAGCACCAGGAAAATACCACCCGCCCCCACCCCCGGGGTTACCATGTAGGTGAGGATGCCCACATAGGGATTCGAAAAGTGGGCCATCAGGTCCAGCCCGAAAAGGAGCAGAAAGGAAAATATTCCCACCACGATAACCAGCAATCCCGCGATGCTGATCCAGTTGCGAAAAGCGGCCATCCAACCCGGCCGCGCCGGCATGTCCTCAGTGCTCATGTTATTTAATACCCAGTCTTGCTTTTAAAAATAGTTATCCACCCGCCCCCACCTCCGCCGGCCTGGCCACGAATGCCAGGAGAGAAATGGCGCCACCGGCGGGGTGGGAGGTCACCCGCGCCGGTGGCTTGGACCAAGTTATTTCTTGAAAGTCCGCACATAGGCGACCAGCGCCTTGATATCATCATCGCTCAGATCGGCCACCGGCTTCATCAGCGCCTTGCCGTCGGCGTTGGTCAACCCCTCTTTCAGTGCCTTGAAGGCCTCATCATCCTTCAGGGTGGCTTGCACTTTGGCATCCGTATAATCCCGGCAGCCCAGTTTTTGCCCCATCTTGGTTTGGCCGGCACCATCCGCGCCATGGCATTTGGCACACGTTTTTTCAAAAGTTTCCTTCGGATCGGCCTGGGCCACCACGGCCACCAGGAGCACGCCGGCCAGCGTTAGAATTTTGGTTTTGCAGTTCATATGTTCAATTTGGTTGGTTGTCAGGTTTCAGGCGGCTTGGGCCGCTTGTTACGTAAGCAGCATGGTTTGATAACGGTGGCGGGGCTCCACATAAATTGTTAATGGCTTGGCTTATTTTGATTAGTGCTGCTGAGGAATTTTCGGCCATTAGCAAAATTCAAGCGATTTTGCCATCGGCCGAGGGGAGCATCGTCACGGTTTGCGCCTCGCACCATCAAGCAGGGTTTTACCCCATGGCCGGTCAGTTCCTTTGCGCGCAGGTTGGAGTTCGGCAGGCCGGCATAGGCGGGACAAAGGAAAATCAATCCCCCAGCTGCCGGACGGCCGGAACCGAAATCAACCAAAACAAGACAAAGATTATGCTAAGCACCGCCAAAACTTTAAAGGGATACCAATTAAACAGCCGGGATGGAGAAATTGGGAAGGTCCGGGAGTTTTACTTCGACGACCATTATTGGACGATTCGTTACCTCGTGGCCGACACCGGCTCCTGGCTGAACAGCCGCCAGGTGCTCCTCTCCCCCTATGCGCTGGGGGATGTCAATCAAGCCGCCCGGCATATCGCGATTGACCTGACCAAAAAGCAAATCGAGAACAGCCCGCCCCTGGAAAGCGACCAGCCCGTCTCCCGCCAGTTCGAGGATGAATATTATGGATATTATGGCTGGCCGGCCTACTGGGGCGGACCTTATAACTGGGGTTCCTCCCCGTACATTGTGCGGGAAAGCAGCCATGGGGCAAAACGCACTCATGGCGAAAAAGCCTGGGATCCGCATCTGCGCAGTACCCATGACGTCATTGGCCATCATGTGCAAGCCTCGGATGGTGAAATCGGCCACGTCGAGGATTTCATTATTGACGATGTAACCTGGTCAATTCGCTACCTCATCGTGAGCACCAAGAATTGGTGGCCCGGTAAAAAAGTGCTCATCGCCCCCCAGTGGATCGAACGCGTAAGCTGGACCGAGTCGAAGGTCTTCGTCAAACTTTCGCGCGAGGCCGTCAGGCAATCCCCGGAATACACCGCCGAATCCCTGCTCACTCGGGAATATGAGACCGGGTTGTATCTGCACTACCATCGCCAGGGGTATTGGCTGGACGAACTTGTGGCCCAGGAATAAACCACCTGGCCAAAAGGATCATTGGGGGCTTTTAATTATTCATTAAAAGCCCCTTTTCGCAGGATTCTGGGTATTGGACCATTTGGTTTCTCATGACATCAGAACAACACCCCATACCCAACTGCCCACCAACCCCCTAGCTTCATTTACCTTATGACTGCCACCACTCTCTCACACCTGCCGGCCGCTCTGGAAAAACCCGTTTGGCTCATCACCGGCTGCTCGACCGGCTTTGGCCGTGAACTGGCTCGGCAAGCCTTGCAACTCGGTTATCGCACCGTTGTAACCGCCCGCCAGCCTGATCAAATTAAAGACCTGGCCGCCTTCGGTGAAGCGTTGGTGCTCCCGCTGGACGTCACCATTCAATCTCAAATTGATGCCGTCATTAAAGCGGCCGAGGCCAAATTTGGCCGCATTGATGTGCTGGTGAACAACGCGGGCATTGGCTATTTTGCCGCCGTGGAAGAGAGTGAGGATGACCAGGTGCGTCGCATGTTCGATATCAACGTGTTCGGAATGGGCCGGATGATCCGGGGCGTGCTGCCGGGCATGCGCCAGCGTCGGCACGGCTGCATCATTAATTTCTCCTCCCTGGCGGGCCGTCGTTCGTTCCCGTCCCTGGGTTATTACAGCGCCACCAAATTTGCCGTGGAAGGGCTGTCCGCGGCATTGCGGCAGGAAGTCGAGCCCCTCGGCATTCAAGTGATGCTTGTGGAACCCAGCGGTTTTCGCACCGATTGGGCCGGACGTTCGGCCAATGAAAGTGCCGTGCAAATTGCCGATTATGCCGCCACGGCCGGTGCTGCCCGCCAGGAAATGCGCGCCCAATCCGGCCACCAACCCGGTGACCCAGTGCGGGCCGTCCGCGCCATCCTTCAGGCGGCCAATGCCCCCCAACCGCCCCATCATCTGTTGTTGGGTAACGATGCCTTCGAAGGCGCCACCGCTGAATTAGTCACTTTGCAAAAAGAATTTTCCACTTGGGAAGCCGTTTCGCGCGGGGCGGATTTTCCCGGAAAATAAATCCTATGGACCATCCCCTCGCCCCTCATGCCAGCTCGTTAACGCCTTCCAGTGCCGTGCTGACTGTGCATCAAATGGGCGAGGCGGACCGCCTGGCGGTCCTGGCGGGTGTGCCCGAATACACCCTGATGGCCCATGCCGGCCAGGCCGTGGCGAACGAAATCAAACGCCACTGGAGCACCCTGCCCGTCACCGTCCTGTGCGGCCCGGGCAACAACGGCGGCGATGGCTTCGTCGTCGCCCGGCTCCTGGCCGAGGCTGGCTGGCCCGTTCGGCTGGCCTTGCTGGGCACCCGGGAACGCTTGACCGGTGCCGCCCGTGAACATGCCGAACAGTGGCGCGGCCTCATCGAGCCCGTGAGCAACGCCGTGCTGGATGGCGCGGGTCTGGTGGTGGACGCGCTCTTCGGCGCGGGACTCAACCGCGCGCTCACCGGAGCCGCCGCGGAAATACTCGCGGAGATCGCCCGCCGAAAGCTGCCCATCGCCGCCATTGATGTGCCCAGCGGCGTCATGGGTGATACGGGCGAAGCGCTCGGGGCTGTGCCGGCCGCCCTGACCGTCACTTTCTTTTGCAAGAAACCCGGCCATTTGCTGTTGCCCGGGCGCGACTTGTGCGGGGCGGTGGTGGTGGCGGACATCGGCACCCCCGAAACCGTGCTCACTCAGCTTAAACCGGATACCTTCGAGAATGGCCCCCGCCTCTGGCAGGCGCAACTGCCCACCCTGGCCGCCGCTGGCAATAAGTACACCCGCGGGGATGTCTTGATTTCCGGTGGGTACCCCGCCTCCGGCGCCGCCCGCATGTCGGCCCGGGCCGCCGCCCGGAGTGGGGCGGGGCTCGTCACGATTGCGGTTCCCGCCGTGGCCCTGCCGGTCTACGCTGCCAGCCTGACCAGTATCATGGTCAAACCCCTGGCCGGTCCGGCGGATTTTACCAACCTCCTGGCCGATGCCCGCTATACGGCCTGGTTGATCGGCCCCGGTGCGGGCGTGGGTGCCGAAACCTGCCACCGCGTGCTCGCCCTGCTGGCCACCCGGCGCCCCACGGTGCTGGACGCGGATGCCCTCACTGCCTTTCAGGATGACCCATCCGCCTTGCACCGGGCCATGAGCGGTCCGTGTGTATTGACGCCGCACGATGGCGAGTTCCGCCGGTTGTTTGACCCCGCCGGTGACAAACTCACCCGCACGCGGGCCGCCGCGCGCCAGAGCGGGGCCGTGATCGTCCTCAAAGGCAGTGATACCGTGATCGCCGCCCCCGATGGCCGGGCCATCATAAATGCCAATGCGCCTGCCACTCTGGCCACCGCCGGCTCCGGCGATGTGCTCAGCGGCCTAATTGTCGGTTTGCTGGCCCAGGGTATGGATCCTTTTCTCGCGGCCGCCGCGGCCGTCTGGCTGCACGGCGCGGCCGCCGCGGCATTCGGCCCCGGCCTGCTGGCCGAAGATCTGCCGGACTTATTGCCCGGCGTCTTTCGCCAGTTATTGGCGGTGGGCGCTCCTCCCGCCGCCACCATCCCAGGTGCCAGCAGTTAAACTGTTTGCCTGCCCCCGAATGGATATGAACGCCATGGTCCTGAACCAACTTCGCCGTCCCCTGGTCTGGACCGAGCTGCCCACGCCGGAACCCGGTCCGGGCCAGATCCGCGTCCAAGTGACTGCCTGTGGGGTCTGTCGCACGGACTTGCACGTGGTGGATGGGGAACTGCCGCATCCGCAAGTGCCCATCATCCCCGGCCATGAAATCGTCGGCCGCATTGCCGCACTCGGCCCCAATGTCACCGGCTTGGCATTAGGACAGCGCGTCGGCATTCCCTGGCTCGGCCATACCTGTGGTGTCTGCCCCTATTGCCGCACGGGCCGCGAAAACTTGTGCGACCACCCGCTCTTCACCGGTTATACCCGCAACGGCGGTTTTGCCACCGCCACCGTCGCGGATGCCCGGTTTGCGTTTCCCTTGGGTGACCATGGCAGTGACGTCTCGCTCGCTCCCCTGCTTTGCGCTGGCCTGATTGGCTGGCGGGCCCTTGGCCTGGCCGGCCCCGGCCAGCGGCTGGGGTTGTATGGATTTGGCGCGGCCGGCCACATTCTGGCCCAGGTGGCCCACTGGCAGGGGCGCTCCGTCTTCGCCTTCACCCGGCCCGGGGATGTCGCCACGCAGAACTTTGCGCGCCAATTGGGCGCCGTATGGACCGGTGGGTCCGATGAATTGCCCCCGGAACCCTTGGATACCGCCATTATTTTCGCCCCGGTGGGCGACTTGGTCCCCCTGGCTCTCGCCGCCGTTCGCAAGGGCGGCCGCGTCGTGTGTGCGGGCATTCATATGAGCGACCTCCCCGCCTTTCCCTACCGGTTGCTCTGGGAGGAACGCCAGTTGGTTTCCGTGGCCAACCTTACCCGGCAGGATGGCTTGGATTTCCTGCGCCTCGTCCCGGAAATCCCCCTCATCACCAAAACCACCACTTATCCCTTAACCCAAGCCAATCAAGCGCTGGCCGACCTCCGGGCCGGACGCTTTGCCGGGGCGGCCGTCCTGGTCCCCTAAGCCATCGTGCGGCCACCACCATTTTCCCCTCCCAATAATACTATGAAAGATCCCGTCTACAAACTCATCGAACTCACCGGCACCTCCACCACCTCCATTGAAGCCGCGGTGGAAATGGCCATTCACCGCGCCCACAAAACCATTAAAAACCTGTCTTGGTTTCAAGTGGTTGAGACCCGGGGCAACCTCATCAACGGTAAAATCCACCACTGGCAGGTAACCGTGAAAGTCGGTTTTGCCGTGGAAGATTGACCGGCCCCCGTTGTTCACCGCATCACGACGCCCGGCGCAGCGGAACGGTTTTCCGTCTGCGCCGGATTTTCCTTGCGACCGCCCGAAAATGTTGTTCACTCAAGGCATGACCGCTCCACGCCTGCTGCGCAACCACCTTTAACCCATGAGCATCTTTTTTGGCTGTATCGTCGGCTTCGTCATTTGGTTTCTCACCCGTTACCTCGCCGGCGGCCTTTATACCGTGGATCAAAATGAGCGGGCCGTGAAAACCAGTTTTGGCCGGGCCGACCGCATCGAAGGCCAGACCACCTTGAGCGACCCCATCTCCGAAGGCCTGCGCGACGATGAGCGCGACCGCTATAATTACCCCCAGGTGCGGGTCATTCCGCCCGGCGGACCCTATTTTAAATGGCCCTGGGAGAAAGTGTACAAGGTCTCCGTGGCCACCCAAACCCTCAGCATGGCCTTTGACCCGGAAAATCCCGACGCCAATAATTCCGGCCAGATTCTCGAAGCTGTCACCAAGGACCAGCTCAATACCGGCTTGACCGGCCAGTTGCGCTACCGGGTTGCCGAACGCAATTTGTACGCCTATTTGTTTGGCGTCAAACGCCCCATCTCGCACGTCATGGGATATTTCGTCTCCGTGCTGCGCGAACGCATCGCCAATTTTGAAGCCCCCAAAACCCCCTTGCCGGAGGGGGATGTGGTGGCGGCCAGCGCGGTGATTGGCATTTCCATCAACGACCTCCGCAAAAACCTGCGCGAATTGAACGAGCGCATGGACCGCGAATGCATCACCTCGGCCGCCCGTTACGGCATCGTCTTCGATGCCTCCCTCATCACCGGCATTGATCCCCCGCCGGAAGTGGAATCCGCGCTGGCTGCCATCAACACCGCCCATAATCAGGTGTCCTCGGACATCAGCCTGGCCCAGGCCGGGGCCGACCAAAAAATTGAACAATCCAAACGTGCCGTGGAAATTGAAACCCTCAAGGCCCAGGCCGAGGTGGAACCCCTGCGCCAGCTCACCGCTCAACTGGCGGATTTGAACCAGCACGGCTCGGGCGCGCTGGACACCTACGTTCGCAACGTCCGGCTGTCCCTCTACAGCCAGGCGCAAACCATCATCCTGGAGACCAAGCAATGAATACGGACTTTCCCAACGTCACCCTCGGTCCCATCGGCAGCTTTTTCATCGCCGTGGTCGCCACCTTCATCGCCTGTAGTGTTTTGGTGCCCGTGCTGCTGGGGCTCGCCCGCACGCTCGGCCTCTACACCATCGTCAACGAAAGCCGGTGCAAGGTTTACATGCTCTTCGGCAAAGTGGTGGCCGTGATCAACGAACCCGGCCTCCACTTCCTGCCCGCCCAACTCGGGCCGAAAGCCTTCATCGTCAACTGGCTCGGCCAGTGCCACGACCTCGACCTGCGGCTGGATCAAGAATACCTGCGCAGCCAGCCCGTCAATTCCGAGGAAGGCGCCCCCATGGGCATTGGCATCTGGTACGAAATGTTCATCAGCGACCCCATCGCCTACCTCTTCAAAAACGCCGACCCGCGCGGCTCCCTGGCCGCCAACGTCAGCAATTCCACGGTCCGCTGCCTGAGCAACCTGCCACTGGATAAAATGCTCGAGAACCGCCACACCATGAGCCAGACCGTGCGGGACGAAGTCTCGCCCAAGTCCAACGAATGGGGCTACCAGCTCGGCTCGGTGTACATTCGCAAAGTGCACTTCCGCGATGCCGGCATGATCAACCAGATCGAGGCCAAGGTCGTCAACCGCCTGCGCCAGGTCACCTCCGCCATCAAGCAGGCCGGGGCCAACCAGGTGAGCATTATCACGAGCACCGCCGAACGCCGGGCCGCCATTGAATTCGCCAAGGCCGCCGCCATGCGTCCGCATATCGTCGGCGAAGCGCTCAAGGAAATCTCCGAGAATCCGACCGTCAGCCGCGCCTTGTTCGACGTCCTTGAAGTCCAAAACATCATTTCCGGCGGCGGTCGCATTACCTTAATGCCCCCCCACCAGGAACTCCTCGGAGCCCTCCTCGCCGGGAGCCCCCAAACTGCCACCGAACCCAAGACGGTCAAAACCTGAGCGCCATTTTACCGATTTGGGCAAAATCATAAAAGCGGTTGATTTGCGTTTAGCGCTCTGGCTGGCCTCGTTTTTGGGCGCGGACAGACCGAATTAAGCCCTCAGTTATGAAAATGCATTGGGGAGTGCCTGGTTTGTCACCTGTTTCTGGTTACCGCCAGCCATGGTATTTGCCCCACCTGAAAACGAACTATTTTGCCGTTCTCAACCCCCTCGCATTTTCACCAAACCCCTGTCAATATGGATGATTCTCCATTCATAAACCCCCTTTTCACGCGCTAAAATAGCGTCATTTTCCGCGAAATCCCGTTTCTGAGAAACGGGATTTAGCCCTTTTTGGCCCAAATTTAAAATATTTTTACTTTTTTACGCATTCCTAACTCGTTGCCTAACTATGGCTTACAGATTATTTCGTCCGCCCAAATCGAAAAAACATCCCTTTTTTGCATTTTCCGTTTCTGAGAAACGAGCTTTTTTGGCGAATGGGGGTAAAATCGTCGGTGCGTGATGCAACCGCATCACCAGAATAGGAAAAACTATGCGCCAACGTTATGGTAAAATCGCCCGCTTGCCGCGGGCGCTGCAAATCGAACTCAACCGCCGCCTGACCGCCGGCCACTCCGGCACCCCCCTGCTCCAGTGGCTTAACGCCCAACCCGAGGTGCAATCCCTCCTCGCGAACGAATTTGGCGGGCGGCCCATCAACAAACAAAACCTCTCCCAATGGCGGCTGGGTAGTTTCAAGGAATGGCAGCTCCGCCAGGAGGCGGCGGCCTATTGCCAGGACATGGCCCTGCATGCCGATGAACTGGATCCCATTCTCGACGGCCGGCTGGCCGACAGCCTCGCCGCCCTGCTGGTCGCCCGGTATGCCCGTCTGGTGCGGAATTGGACGGGTGAAGTCACCCCGGAATTTAAAAAATCCCTCCAGCTCTTGCGGGGCATGGTTCGCGACGTCGCCCAATTGCGGCGGTTGAGCCCCCCGAAAACGCCGGACCGCGTCGGGTCGGAGGGGCCGTTCCTGCCCTCGCCGCCGGTTGCCCTCGTGCTGGAGTCAAAGCCAATCAAGGCTAATCAACGTTAAGTTTTTTCGCCGCCTCACCCGGCCTGCGGGACCAAAGCCACCGGCGCTGACGACGGGCGCGTAAAGTTCGCCTTTGCAAAGGCGGGCCTGGTGTTTACTTTCCGGTCGGCAAAACGATGAAATACCGCATCAAGTCCAGTGGGCTGCATTACTCGTTTCCCAGTTTGCGCGTGCTGCTGGGGCGGGCCTCACCCTTGCGTTCGGGTGACCAGCTGGCGGGCACCGCCGCCAGCTCCGCCGAGGAACGGGTGGCCGCCCAAATGTGCCTGGCCGAGGTGCCCCTCACCGACTTCCTGGCCGAACCCGCCGTGCCTTATGAGGAGGATGAAGTCACCCGGTTGATCCTGGACACCCACGACCGCACCGCCTTTGCCCCCGTGGCGGGGCTGACGGTGGGAGAGTTCCGCGACTGGCTGCTCGATTATGCCACGGATGGCGCCGTGTTAACCCGGGTCGCCCGCGGGCTCACCCCGGAAATGGTCTCTGCCGTGAGCAAGCTCATGAGCCATCAGGACTTGATCCTGGTCGCGGCCAAAATCCGGGTGGTGACCCGCTTTCGCAACACCCTCGGCTTGCCCGGACGCCTCAGTGTGCGCTTGCAACCGAACCACCCCACCGATGATCCGCCGGGCATTGCGGCCGCGATTTTAGATGGCCTGCTCCATGGTTGCGGGGATGCGGTCATTGGGATCAATCCTGCCAGCGATAATCCCGCGTCCTGTGCCCAACTCCTGCGGCTGATGGACCGGTTGCGCACGGAATTTGCCATCCCCACCCAATCGTGTGTGCTCGCCCATGTGACCACCACCATGCAATGCATGGCCCGGGGGGAGCCGGTGGACCTCGTGTTCCAATCCATCGCGGGAACCGAGGCCGCCAATCAGAGTTTTGGCATCAACCTCGCCCTCCTCCGGGAGGCTCGGTCAATGGCCCTGGCGCTCCGCCGGGGCACCGTGGGGGATAATGTCATGTATTTCGAAACCGGCCAGGGCTCCTGCCTCTCGGCCGCCGCCCACCACGGTTGCGACCAACAAACGCTGGAAGCGCGCGCTTACGCCGTGGCCCGGGAATTCTCCCCCTTGCTGGTCAATACCGTGGTGGGCTTCATCGGCCCGGAATACCTGTACGACGGCAAACAAATCACCCGGGCGGGTTTGGAGGATCATTTTTGCGGCAAACTGCTCGGCCTGCCCATGGGCTGCGACGTCTGCTATACAAGTCATGCGGAAGCGGATCAGGATGACCTGGACAACCTGCTTACCTTGCTGGGGGTGGCGGGCTGCAATTTTATCATGGGCGTTCCCGGCGGGGACGACATCATGCTGAATTACCAGTCCACCTCCTTTCATGACAGCCATTATCTGCGCCAGGTGCTGGGTCTCCAGCCGGCGCCCGAATTTGCGCAATGGCTGGCCAGCATGGGCCTTCTGGATTCCCAAAACCGGCTCCCCCCCCGCCCCGCCCGGCTGGAGCAACTCACGCAACGCTTCCTCAAACAACTCCCACTGCCCGCATCATGACGCCAGATCCCCTCAGCCCATGGCGGGCCTTTACCACCGCGCGGATTGCGCTGGGCCGTGCCGGTGCCAGCCTGACCACCCGTGACCGCCTGGCTTTCCAACTTGACCTGGCGCGGGCCCGCGACGCGGTCTATGCGCCCTTTGACCCGGCTGGCTTTGCCACCGAATTATCCAGCCTGCCCCTGCCCGCCCTGGTCCTGAGTACCAATGCCCCCGACCGCCGCACCTATCTGCAACGCCCCGACTTGGGCCGGAGCCTCAGCGCTGCCTCGCGGCTAAAACTGGCTGGCCTGCCCGGCCAGGGGGCTTGCGACCTGGTCATTCTGCTTTCCGATGGCCTGTCACCGCTGGCGCTGCAACGCCACGCCGAGCCGCTGCTCAGCGACTTGCTTCCCAAGTTGCTGCTGGCCGGCTGGCGAATGGCCCCCTTGCTGATGCTCGCCAACGCCCGCGTGGCGGTGCAGGACGAAGTCGGCGGCCTGTTAAATGCCACCTTAAGTCTCATCCTGCTCGGCGAACGCCCCGGCCTGGGTTCGCCGGACAGTCTGGGAGCGTATTTCACCTACCAGCCCAAACCCGGCCGGACCGACGCCGACCGGAATTGCCTATCCAACATCCGCCCCGCCGGCCTCGCCCCCACCTTGGCCGCCGCCAAATTGCTGCAGTTGCTGACCGCGGCCCGCCAGCGCCAGTTCAGTGGCGTCCAACTCAAAGATGAGCCCGCTGCGTTACCGTCGGGTTTTGGCACCCCCCTGTTGCCACCACCCCATGAATAAAAGCGGGCAGTTTAAATGTTCACTTTTGAATTTTCCACGCCGGATCGCTATGCCATATCATCCGGACCGCAACCGCTAACCTTTCCCTGATGCACGCGCAACGGCAACTCGAATCTCGCTGGCAAACCGCCCTCCGGCTGGGCTGGTTGCCCGTGGTCTTGCTGATCGGCCTCCTTGCCCGCTTTGGGGTGTCCACCTACGGCAGCAATTATGATTTGGACTCTTGGAAAATCGCCGTCAACCTCGCCGAAACAGGCCAAAACGTGTGGATGGGCACCTTCCGTTACAACTATGGACCCATCTGGATGTACTTGCTGGAGTCGTTGGATATTCTGGGCGACCACAACCCGGCGGTTTTTCGACTGCTGCTGATTGGCTGCCTGAGTGCCGTGGACGTGGGCATCGCGTGGATTCTCTGGCGCCATTATGGCCGCCTCGCCGCGACCCTGTTTTTCCTCAACCCGGTGTCCATCATGATCACCGGTTACCACAACCAGTTTGATAACCTCGCCATTTTGCTGGGCCTCGGGGCCGTCCTGATGTACGGCAACGACCCGGCGGCCCCGGTGGGCCGCCGTAAACTGGGAGCACTCGCGCTGCTGGGCCTTTCCCTGATGACGAAACACATTCTGTTTGCCTTCCCTCTCTGGCTGGCCGTGAAGCAGAAAGGTTTGCTCCAAAAAGCGGTGGTGATTTTGGTGCCGGTGGCCCTGTTTCTGCTCAGTTTCGCCCCGTACTGGCGGGAAGGCCACACCGGCATCATGGCGCATGTCTTTCAGTATAAATCCTACCCCAATCCCTATTTTTACAACGTGCTCATGCCCACCCTGGTGCAAAGTCTGGTGGACGCCAAAACTGTGTGGTTCCTAATCTTGATTGGGTTTGCGTTTGTAAGCCGCAAAGCGTCCGCGCTGGATTCCCTGTTGCTCTACTCGTGCGTGATGCTGGCCACCACCCCGGCCACCACCAATGAATATCTGGCGATTCCTTTAATCTATGCGTCCGCCGTGGTGAATGCCTTCACGCTGGCTTACACCATCATTGCCACCTGTCAAATTTCCGCCGGCGGCGACGGTCCGCCCTTGCAAAGCGCCGCCGTGGGCGGGGTCATGGACCTGGCGCTCTACTGCCTGTGCCTGGCCATCCTCTGGGCCTATTGGCGGCCAACGTTGTTAAATTTTTTGCAGAAATGCCATGCGGAAGTCCGCCACCAATT
This sequence comes from uncultured Verrucomicrobia subdivision 3 bacterium, assembly GCA_903936645.1. GTDB lineage: Bacteria > Verrucomicrobiota > Verrucomicrobiia > Limisphaerales > UBA11358 > UBA11358. The sequence continues at coordinate 512 of CAIZWI010000059.1, read as the reverse complement.
GGGTTACCCGGAGGAACCGCCCCTGCGTTAAAGGGGAATTTAAATTGAGTCCTGCTTGCGTTGCCGCTCCAGGTAGGCGGAAACCGTGCACGTCACCCCGGCCAGCGTGGCCAAGGCAGCCAAAAGAATCATAGCGAGGGCGTAATCATACCACCACGCCTCCGCAAAGTGATGGTTCACAACCAGAGCCACCGGCAACCACAAGGCCACCGTGGCCACGGCGGCCACCCCCAGGCCTTGTGACCAGGCAATGCCATATTTTGGTGATTCCATAAAAAATTCTGCGCCAGCCTGGCCGCGTCGGCGAGCGAACCATGACACGTCGGCAAGCGAACCATGAACCTGCCAAAAGCCACCCGCAAAAGCAAACCCATTGCCCGCACCACTGGCTGCGCATTTGGCGTTGGGAAAGGCCAGCCATTGTGCCGGCCGGTGCTTGGAGCTTTTCAAACCGGTTATGCCGCAATAATATTTGTCATGACGATGTCGGGATGGGAGATTTTCGGACTGAT
>CAIZWI010000058.1 GCA_903936645.1 uncultured Verrucomicrobia subdivision 3 bacterium | reverse complement strand
TTTCATCGGCTCACATCTTAGCGAGCGCCTGTTACAGCAAGGTCATTCGGTTTGGGCGTTTGACGACCTGAATAATTTTTACGACCCGCAATTCAAGCGCAACAATCTCCGGGATTTGCAGGCCCTGGCGAAGCCCTTTGAGTTCTGCCACGGCGACATCACGGATCGCGCCGCTCTGGACGACCTGTTCACCAGCGTTCGTTTTGACCAGGTCATCCACCTGGCCGCCCGCGCTGGGGTGCGTCCCAGCCTGGCCGACCCCGCCCTCTACCAGCGCGTGAACGTGGAAGGCACCGTCAATGTCCTCGAAGCCGCCCGCACCCACGGGGTTAAGAAAGTCACGATTGCTTCCTCCTCCTCAGTGTATGGACTGAACTCCCGCTCGCCGTTTTCCGAGGCGGATGTCGTGACCACGCCCGTGTCCCCCTACGCGGCCAGCAAACTGGCCTGCGAATCCCTGGGCCATGTCTGGCATCACCTGTATGGCATGGATATTGCCATGCTCCGCTTTTTCACTGTTTACGGCCCCCGCCAGCGACCCGACCTCGCCATTTATAAATTCGCCAAACTCATTCTCGCCGGCAAACCCATCCCCGTCTTTGGCGATGGCAGCGCCGCGCGCGATTATACCTTTGTCACGGACACCGTGGACGGCATTCTGGCCTGTACCCAACGGGAGCTGGGGTTTGAAGTGTTCAACCTCGGGGAATCCCAAGTCGTGACCCTGAGCCGCATGATCGAGCTGCTCGAAGCGGCCCTGGGTAAAAAAGCCATTATCGACCGCCAGCCACTGCAACCCGGCGATGTGCATCTCACTTACGCCAACATCGACAAGGCCCGCAAAATGCTCGGCTACGATCCTCAAGTGAAGATCGAAAGCGGCATTGAGCGCTTTGCCGCCTGGATTACCGCGGGCAAAATATAGTGGCTTTCAAGGCGCCACGCTGTTGGTTTCCCCGGCTTTTTTCTTAAACGCCGAACGGAGCAGCCAGTGGCGCTTGAGCCCCTGAATCATGTCGTCTGTGTCCGTGATCGTCTTGGCCATGCCCGGCAGCAGGGTGGGGCTGTTGTGAACCTGCACGCTGAGATTGCTGGTAATCTCCGAAACATGCTCCAGCGTCGGCAAGAGCGCCTCCACCAGCGCATCCAGGTTGGTGTTCGAACTGGCGAGCAGCAGATTAACCTTTTCCAAGGCCTCGGCGAGCTGCGCCGGGCCATTGGTACCCAGCGCCATCGTGCCCACCCCGCCGGGCTGGTGCAGTAGCGCCGTCAACTGGACAATGTTGGTCATGGCCGGGCGCACGTCCACCACGGTGGCATTCAGGTTGGAGGTCAGGTTGGCGGTGTTATCCAGAATGCGGGCCAGTTGGTTGGTAAGCGCAAAAAAACCGGGCAGCGCCTGCTGCACCTGGGTCACCACCTGGGCCAGCCGGTCGCCCACCCCCACGGGTTCCACCGATTGCAACCAGGCGGAATCCTTCTCGGGGGTGAAATTGATGTATTTATGCTGGCGGTCATGCCAGGAGGCAACAATCCGGTTGCGGTTGATGGTGTTGTTGTAAACGCACAACGTGTTGTCGGGCGAGGGTAAATCGGCCACGCGCGCCAGATTGGTCCCCCCCACCACTGTGTACAGGCCGGCCATCAGCGGCACATTGGTCGCGTCCAGGAAGGTGAATGCATTATATACAATGTTGGAACTGGCATCAAACACATCCTGGGCAAGCTGCCAGTGCCCGGGCTCCTCGGCGACGTCGGTTTCGATCTCCGGGATGGTTTTATCAAAAACCGGCTGGGTGACGCATATTGCGTAGCCATTGGTGCCGCGCGTGACCTCCAGTTGCCGGGCGCCGATGAAGCCGGCGGAATTGACCAGCACCACGGAGCCACGCTGCCAGATGTAGCGGAAATAATCGTCCTGCACCTCAAATTCCAGCTCCACATTGTGCGCGTTGCCGGGCGGCTTGGGTTTTACCTGGGTGATGTTGCCGACCCGGAACCCCATCATGAAAACCGGGTCACCCACCGCCAGCCCGGCGGAGCTGACCACATAGGTGTGAAATTTGGCCTTGATCACAAACCAGCCGCGTTCCTGCGCGGTTTCGTAGATATAACAGCCAAACCCCAGCAGCAGCAGGGCGACGGCCAGGAATACAAACCAGCCCACGGCCCGTTCCGTGCGGTTCAGCTGGGTGCGTAATTGCGGTGTTAAATCTTGCAATGCCATATCATTTCTTTGGTTTAAGAGGTTGCCGCTCGCGCGGATGCGAGTAACTCACCCACGGTCGGGTCGGTGGACTGGATGACCTCAGCCCAGGCGCCCAGGGGTAAAAACTGCCCGCCCCGGAGCAGTGCAAACTGGGTCCCGTGGTGGTGCCACGGGGCCAGATCCGCCGTGGTCACCACCATGGTCACCGGTTTTCCGCCAAAATATTCATGCCCCTGCCCAAGCTGGTTCAGAAACCGCAGCCACCACTGCCGGTGCCGGGTGCCCAGGCCGCTGAGCGGATGGTCGCACAAGAGCAAGCGCGGTCGCAGCACCAGCGCGCGGGCGAGGGCGGCGCGCTTGAGCCAGTCCCGGCTCAAACTGGCCGGCGAGGCGTCGGCAAATGGCCGCAATTCCAGTAATTCGAGCAAACCGAGAATCTCCCGCACCGCCTCCTCCGCGTCCAAATTACGCTGGTACCGCAACGGCAGGGCAATGTTCTCGGCGATGGTCAACTGACTGAACATCTGCCCCTGCTCCGGCACCAGGACCACCTTCAACCGCTCCACTATGTCAGCCTCCCCATAGTCCCGCGTTTCCCGACCAAACAAACGGTAACTGCCCGCCAGCGGCGGCATCAGCCCCGCCGCCAGCCTCAGCAAATCCGTTTTGCCCGCCCCGGGCAGCCCCGCCACCACCCAAAATTCACCCGGCACGACCGTCCAGTTCACGCCTGTCAGCACCGGCACGTGCATGTCCAGGTAAGCCCCCACTTGCACGTCCTGCATCCGTATCTCCGGAGTTGGCAATGGGTTTGGAATGCTCATGCCAGCGTATACACCACGATGAAAGCCAGGTCAACCAGCACACACACCACCACCCCCTGCGTAACCGCCCGAATCGCCACCCGGGACACGTCTTCCAGTCGCAACGGTTGGGCCAGACCGTGATAACAAGCCACCATGGCAATGCAGAAGCCAAAAATAACTGTCTTCAGGCCCAGCATGACAAAATCCAGCCCGGTGAGCGCACTGGTCAGTTCCTTGAAATAATCCCCCGGCGTCAGCGGCACATCCTGGATGAAAGCGCACAAATAACCCGCCAGCAAGGAGCCAATGATCAGGTAAACCGCCAGCGAAAACATGCCCGCCATCATTCCGATCACCCGTGGCACGATCAAGTAATGCACCGGATCAATCCCCAGCGTTTCCAGCACTTCCACCTCGCCCAGCGCCCGCGCCGTGCCCAGTTCTATCACGTGGGCAGTCCCCACCCGTGCCAGCAGGAGCATCGCCGTCAGCAGTGGTCCCAATTCCCGCACCACCACAATCACCATGGTGGAACCCAAATACTTGATGGCCCCCACTTTCGCCAGCGCCGCGACTGTCTGGCCCACCACCAAAAACCCCATGCCCAACGCCATCAGCAAAAACATGGGCAGCAGCGCCACCCCGGACCGCCGGATTTCCTGCCGGATGCGGGGGTGCATCACCTTCACCGCCACCCGCCGCTGGCGCAGCATGACCCCCAGTGTGATCAGGGCAAAGGCGCCAATGCCCTGTAAGCTCAGCAAAAAAAGGAATAACTTCCGGCCCAAAATGTCGGTGAACGACTTTGGCTGGGGAATGCTGCGGAGAAAATCCACATTCGCATGCTCAAACAATTTGGCCAGACCCTTTTGCACGCCCCCACTTTAAACGCAATCCCCCCGCCGTCAAAAAGGTTTTTACGACAAGGCCGGGCGGTTCAGCTACTTAAACCAATCATAACCAAGCATTTTCAACCCCGCACGCCTTGAACTTGGTCCATTCCAGAGTGAAGTTTCCCTGGATTAAGAAGTTTCCGCCCTCGTCATCAGACATTGCAAACGTGGCACATCCCCCTTTGGCTTTCCAAAAGCATCCCGCCATGCGAAAAATCCTGGTTGCCACCCACCAGCCTTCTTGCCAAGCTCAGCGCGAAAGCCTTTGGAGCCTGATCGTCTGGCTGGCGGTCTTTCCGCCCGCCATGAACCAGCATTACCATGAACCAACCCCGGCATTTTGGATTGCGCCTGACGATCCTGGCGATTCTCGTCGGCACCGGTGTCCTGATCTGCTATGTGGCAGGCATCACCTACCCGAACAATAATGATTTCGACCTGGCCCACCTGGCTCTGCTCGACCTTCTATTTTGCAGCCTGACTTTCGCCGCCCTCTGGTCGGTCGTGTTCCTCTGCCAAATCAAACGCCACCACCTCAGAAATTGTTTGCAATGGCTGCGGACCCGTCTGTTCACCCGGCGCAGTTTCCAACGCCTGCTTGCCATGGTGGCCTGCCTGATCCTCCTGCTCTGCCTCTTTTATCTGGAAGAAGACTGGCGGGGCAATCGCGCTTGGGATCACTTCCAAAAAACCTGGACCGCCCAAGGCGAGCACTTTGACTTCGCCCACTTCGTTCCGCCCCCGGTGCCAGACGCCCAAAATTTTGCCCTCACCCCCATCGTGGCCAGCGCCTACAATGGCGTGATGGATAATGCCGGCCGCAAGCTCAAGCCTGGGCGAACAAATCTGGTGAACCATATGCAGATGGGCTTGATGCGTCATTATGCCGGGCATGCCCAAGAGGTAAGCATGAACCCTGCCATGGTGACCAACCGGTGGCAAAATGGCGGCGTAATGGATCTCCAAGCCTGGCAGTATTATTTTCGGGCGCAGAACACCACGAATGTGTCCGGAGAATTTTATCAAAGCCTGGTTGCCACACCGGTCCAAGATCCGGGTCGAGGTTCTGAAATGGCGGACACGCAGGAATCTGAACCGCTGGCCACCAATGAATTCCCGGTCGCCCCCGTCCCCCAATCCCCCGCCGCCGATGTCCTGCTGGCCTTGAGCAAATTTAAGCCCACGATTGCCGCCCTGCGCGTGGCCGCCCGGCTGCCCGATTCCCGGTTCCCCTTGGATTACGACGATGCCGACCCGTTCACCATCATTCTTCCGCACCTGGCCCCGCTCAAATCCTGCGTTCAAGTATTGCAACTGCGGGCTTGCGCCGAACTCGCCGAAGGCCAGTCGGATCAGGCATTAACAGATATCAAACTAGCCCTGCGTCTCGTCGAGTCCCTACATTCCGAACCCTTCTGGATTTCCCTGAATACGCGCAAAAGCATGGTCAACCAGGTCCTCCAGCCCGTTTGGGAAGGACAGGTGCACCATCAGTGGACCGACCCCGAATTGAGCGACTTGGCCGGCGAACTGGCCCGGTTGGATTTTCTGACGGACATTTGTCAGATCGAGCGCGCGGATTGTGCGACCCGCCTCCAGACAATTGAAAATTGCCGCCTCAACCACAATGGCCTTGTTGTTCCGGGATTTGGTAACGAGGTGCCTGACGATATCGATTTCCAAACGCGGCTCCAGTTGGTGTATTACCACTCCTTCCCCGATGGCTGGTATGCCTTGGGCAAGCTGGCGTATGCACGTATTACCGAGACGGCCATTCTGCCCGCCATTGATCTGACACAACGCTTGGTAAATCCGACAAACTATTCCCGGCTGGCGATGGCGGCCAATTACGCCTTGAATCAAAGAGCCCCGTGGAGCATCTACTTGCGTTCGTTGTTTCCCTTTCATCCCCTCGATCAAATTGCCCGGGTGCAAACCAGTGTCGATTGCGCGCGCATCGCCTGCGCTTTGGAACACTACCGGCAAGTGCATGGCAATTATCCCGAAAGTCTGGACGCCGTGGCCTCCTATTTCCCCGACCCGCTCCCGCATGACGTCATCAACGGCCAGCCCTTGCATTATCGCCGGACCGCCTCGGATAAATTCTTACTTTATTCCATCGGCTGGAATAACCGCGATGATGGCGGTTTGCCTCCGGACGACCGAAATTTTGAAAACTATTTTAGCCACGACAAAGGCGGCGATTGGGTCTGGCTGTTTCCTTCCTCATAATTCTCGGACTTCATAATGTAACAGTCGCCATCTTTACATCGTCGCCAAAATCCGTATAAAGAATATTCATGAATCAGCCAGGTTTTTTGGCCGGCATCCGGCTTTTAACTCTAATCGTAATGGTCCATACCCGTACTTTGGCCGATGATCTGGTCATCAATTCGTTCTCGGCGTACGCCGGGCAAACCAACATCGAACTCCAAGTCACAGGCAACCTCATTTTCTCCGGCGGCGACTTGTATTTGCCCGAACTCCCCACCGGAATCAATGGCCACCTGTCGGCCCAGGCCGGCAGCAATATTGTCGTTCAAGCCGGCACCGTCCTCCATTCCGGTGCCAATTGGACCATCAGCCTCTCGGCCGGCCAGCAAATCGTTTTAGGAAGCAGCCCCGTGTCATCATCCCCAACCGGGGGCACTGTCACCGTTACCGACGGAGCCAGCCTCGCCGGCAGCACCATCACCACCGGCCCGGTCGGTCCCATCGCGACTGCCACCCCGCCTGTCCTGTTCACTCTCGAAACCTTAATCACCAACCTGACGGTTCCGGCCGGCACCAGCACATTATTGCTGACCACCAACACCTTCAATTCAGACTTTGGCCCGGTCAGTTATCAATGGTTCAAAGATGCCACCAGCCTGCCCGGCCAAACTAATTTTTTCCTGTACCTGCCCGAACTGCACCGCCCGGCGGCCGGAATCTATTGGGTCAGCATTACCACGGATGCGGGCACCTTCACCCGCAGCGTCCAAATGCATATTGCTGTGCCCCAAATTTTATCTTCCGCTTGGGAAACTACCAGCCATCAACTGCGCGTTAGTTTCAAAGATGAAGATGGCAGCCTCCTCACGACTCAGGACATCCCCAGTTTTCTGGTCCAAAGCAGCAGCAATCTTGTGGATTGGGCCACCATCGCTGTCCCGCTGGCCACCAACGCAACCGGTGGATTATCCTTTTCCGCGCCCCAATCCCCGGTTAATGTCGGGCAATTCTACCGCGTCATCTCGCAATAATTGCCCTATGAATATGGCCAAGTCAGCCCTGCTCGCCGCCCTCCTCGGCACCGTGTTAACCTCCCCGGTCATCGCCCAACCGGCCATGGTCGCCCCGTCACGCCCGCCGCGCCCGGCTCCGCCTGCGCGCGATGCTCACACCCCCGGTTACGTCACGGCCACCGATTTGCCCGACGGCACCCTTCCATCCGTCACGGCGGAGGGTAATTTCGTTCTGGGTCCCACCCACCCACCCGCCCCGGAAATGACCACCTCCACCAATGTGCCCCAAGGCAAGGTCTACAACCTTACCCTGCGTTCGGCCGACAGCAACTATTACCCCGGCATCGCCCGTGAACCCGGCACCTTCGGCACCACGTTGCCCGGAGAACCCGGCAAACTCATCGTCACCACCAGCCACCCGGCCCCTTATACCCGCAAAGTGGCCGTGTATGTGCCCGCCCAGTACGTCGCCGGCACCCCCGCCCCCTTTATCGTTGGGGCCGACGGCCCCGACCATGCCTTGTTCACCGCTTTAGACAACCTCATCGCCCAGCACCGGGTGCCCGCCATGGTGGCCATCTCCATCGGGAATGGCAGTGGCGATGCCCAAGGCAGCGAGCGCGGCCTCGAATACGACACCATGTCCGGCAAATATGCCGAATTCGTCGAAGCCGAAGTGCTGCCCCTCGTGGAAAAGCAATGCCACGTCACCCTCACCAAGGACCCCGCGGCCCGGGCCACCATGGGCGGCAGCTCCGGCGGTTCCTGCGCCCTGATCATGGCCTGGTATCATCCCGAATTGTACCATCGGGTGCTCACCTATTCCGGCACCTTTGTGAATCAGCAATGGCCTTACGCTCCCGCCACCCCCGGTGGGGCCTGGGAATTCCATCAACACTTAATCCCCGAAAGCCCCGTCAAACCCCTCCGCCTCTGGCTCGAAGTCGGCGACCGCGACCTTTATAACCCCAATATCATGCGCGACAACATGCACGACTGGGTCGTGGCCAATGAAAACATGGCCAGCGTGCTGGCCGCCAAGGGCTACCATTACCAGTTTCTCTTCGCCCGCAACGCCGGCCATACCGACCACGCCGTCAAACAGCAAACCCTCCCCGAAGCCCTCGAATGGCTCTGGCAGGACTACCATCCCGCCACTCCCTGACGAGCAGTCCCACTGTTGAAGTCTGGCGCTGGCAGCTTCATTGGCTCTTGGAGCTTGGAGTTTGGAATTTGGAGCTTCCCCCCCTTCGGGGGGGGTTATCGGTTCCTCAACTTTACACTTTGAACTCAGCCCCGCGGACTTTAATCTGAGCGCATGGCTGCCACTGATATTGATGTGAAATATGTCGCCCACCTGGCGCGCATCGGGCTCACCCCCGATGAGGAAGCAACTATGTCCGCCCGTCTGGCGGGCATTCTCGGCTACATTGAAAAATTGAAGGAACTCGACGTGACCGGCGTGGAACCCACCGCCCACGCCGTGCCCATGGTCAACGTCCTGCGCCCGGACGTGGTGCGCCCCTCCCTGCCCCATGAAGCCGCCCTGGCCAATGCCCCCGCCCAGGCCAACGGACTGTTCCTTGTACCCAAGATCGTCGAATAATTCCCATGCCCAACGCATTATCGCTCAATCAATTGAGCATCTCCGAACTCACCGGCCGGCTCGCCCGCCGGGAAATTTCCGCCCGCGAAATCACCCAGGCCTGCCTGGACCAGATCGCCCGCGTGGACGGCACGGTGCACGCCTTCATCAGCCATGATCCCGCCGACGCCCTCGCCCAGGCCGATGCGGCCGACCGCGATCTGGCCGCCGGGGTCACGATCGCCCAAAAACCCCTGCTCGGCATCCCCATCGCCATCAAGGACGTGCTGGCCGTGAAGGATCATCCGCTGAATTGCGGATCCAAAATTCTGGGCAAATTCGTCTCCCCTTACGACGCCACCGTCATTGAAAAAATGCGGGCCGCCGGAGCGGTGATTTTTGGCCGGTTGAACATGGATGAATTCGCCATGGGCAGCAGCACCGAAACCTCCGCCTTTGGCATCACCCGCAATCCCTGGGACCCCGCCCGCATTCCCGGCGGTTCCTCCGGTGGCTCCGCCGCCGCCGTGGCCGCAGATGAAGCCATTGCCACCCTCGGCACCGATACCGGCGGCTCCATCCGCCAGCCCGCCGCCCTGTGCGGTTGCGTGGGCCTGAAACCCACCTACGGCCGGGTTTCCCGTTACGGGCTCACTGCCTTTGCCTCGTCCCTGGACCAAATTGGCCCGTTCACCAAGAATATTGCAGATTCTGCCCGCCTCCTCGGTGTCATCAGCGGTCTCGACCCCCGGGACTCCACCAGCGTGGACGTGCCCGTGCCCGACTACGTGGCCGCCCTGGATGGCAATATCCGCGGCCTCAAATTGGGGGTGCCCAAAGAATATCTCATCGGCGGATTGGACCCGGAGGTCAAGGCCTCCGTGGATGCCGCCATCCAGCAGTACCTCGCCCTCGGCGCGGAAATCGTGGACATTTCCCTGCCCCATACCGATTACGCAGTCGCCACCTATTATATCGTGGCCACTGCCGAAGCCTCCGCCAATCTCGCCCGGTTCGACGGCATTCGCTACGGCCAGCGCGTGGACGGCGCGGACCCCCTGGAACTCTACACCCGCACCCGGGGCGCCGGTTTTGGCGCGGAAGTCAAACGCCGCATCATCCTCGGCACCTATGTCCTGAGCAGTGGTTACTACGACGCCTATTATTTGCGCGCTCAAAAAGTCCGCACCCTCATCCGCAATGACTTTCTGGCGGCCTTCAAGCAGGTGGACGCCATTATCACCCCCACCACCCCGACCGCTGCGTTCAAGATCGGCGAGAAATCCGGCGATCCCCTGCAAATGTATTTGTCCGACATCTTCACGATTTCCTGCAACCTCGCCGGCATCAGCGGCATCAGCCTGCCGTGCGGGTTCACCACCAATCCCAAGCTGCCCATCGGCCTGCAACTGCTCGGCCAGCCCTTCGGCGAAGCCACCCTGCTGAAACTGGCCCACGCCTACGAGCAAAGCACCCCCTGGCATCGCGAAAAACCCGGCACCCTCGCCTAATTTATTTTTATCATGCAATACGAAGCAGTCATCGGCCTGGAAACGCACGTCCAGCTCAATACCAAATCGAAAATGTGGTGCGGTTGCGCCAATGCCTACGGCGCCGCGCCCAACACCCAGGTCTGCCCCGTTTGCCTCGGCCTGCCCGGCGTCCTCCCCGTGCCCAACGAGGAAGCCCTGCGCAAAACCATCCTCACCGGCTACCTCCTGAATTGCAAAATCCCCCGGTTCGCCAAATTCGACCGGAAGAACTATTTCTATCCCGACGCCCCGAAAAACTACCAGCTCACCCAGTACGACAAACCCTCCACCGCCAACGGCTGGGTGGAATTTGAATTTCAGGGCGGCCTCGCCCGCGTCCGCATCACCCGCGCGCACCTCGAGGAGGACGTCGGCAAGAGTTTCCACTTCGACCGCAACAGCGGCGTGGATTTCAACCGCGCCGGCGTGCCGCTCATGGAAATTGTGTCCGAGCCCGACATCACCAGCGCCGACATGGCTTACGAATACCTCAACGCCCTCAAGGACAT
>CAIZWI010000057.1 GCA_903936645.1 uncultured Verrucomicrobia subdivision 3 bacterium | reverse complement strand
GTCCTGGCCCTGATTGCTGCCATCGCCGGCATTTTGGGGCTGGCCACCCTGCCGGCCACCGCCCGCAACTGGCCGGATGAGGTACCTAATTTCAGCCTGCTGGACATGCGTGGTCAATATTACGAATTTCACCGCACCAGTTCCCGCGCCCTGGTCCTCTTCTTCACCGAGAACGGATGTCCCATTGCCCGGCAGTATTTGCACCAGCTCCAGGTCATTCGCGATGAATTTCCCGAAAGCGACGTGGCCATTTGGGCGGTGGATTCCAATCCCGCTGACGACCGTGCCAGCCTGTTGCAAGAAGCCCAGGAATTAGGGCTGGCCCACACCTTCCCGTTTCTGCGTGACGATTCCCAGGGCCTCGCCCAATTGCTGGGGGTCACCCGCAGTGCCACCGTTGTGGCCATTTCCGCCCGGGACGGCCACGTCTTTTATCATGGCGCACTCGATGACCAACTCAGCGAGGGCACGGCCCGCCCGGCGGCCACCAAAAAGTACCTGGCCGTCGCCTTGCACGCCTTCCTCAAGGGCCAGCGCATCAAGCAGCCGGTGACCGAAGCCCATGGCTGTTTGCTGGATTTTGCTCCCCAATATACCAGCGCCGGTCTTTCCTACGCGCGCGACGTGGCCCCCATCCTGGAGCAACATTGCCTTCCCTGCCATAGTCCCGGCAACATCGGCCCTTTTGCCCTGCCTGATTTTAGCCGTGTGAAAGCCCGGTCAGCCATGATTCAGGAGGTGGTGTTGAGCCACCGCATGCCGCCCTGGTCGGCCGATCCGGAAATCGGTCATTACCAGCACGAGCGCGCGCTGACACTGGCTGAAACCCGCACCTTGCTCGGTTGGATCGCGCAGGGTTCCCCGCGGGGCGAGGGCGCGGATCCGCTGCCCACCTTTCCCGTCCCGCCTGCGCCAGCCTGGCCGCTGGGGCCGCCCGATGGCATTGTGAAAATGTCCGCTCCGGAATCCGTCCCGGCCACCGGCGTGCTGGAGTACCGGCATGTGAAAATCCCCACCCCGTTCGCGGCAGACACCTGGCTGGCCGCCGTCGCCATCAAGCCCGGCAATCGCAAAGTCATTCACCATTGCATCGTCCGCGTGCAATCGGCCAAGGGCGAGGATGACGGTACCGGGCTCGGGACCTGGCTCCAAGGCTGGGCCCCCGGCATTGAGTCCCAAGCATTCCCCGCCGGCACCGGCCGCCTGCTCCCCAAAGGCTCGGTCCTTGACCTCGAATTGCATTATACCACCATGGGCCGCGCGCAAACGGACGACACCCAAATCGGCCTCTATAAACTCGCCGCCCCGCCCAAATCGGTGCTTCGGAATCAGGGCGCCTACAATCTGGATTTCTCCCTGGCCCCGGGCGCGGCCGAAGCCAATGTGGCCGCCACCATTGGCTTCCGGCGGGATACCCTGCTTTATGCCATGTCCCCCCACATGCACTTGCGGGGCTCGTGGATGCGCTATGAGGCGCTCTATCCCAATGGCCAGCGGGAAACCCTCCTGTCCGTGCCCCATTACGATTTTAACTGGCAAACCACCTATTCGCTGCTGTCGCCCAAGCGCTTGCCGGCGGGCACCTGGTTGCTCTGCACCGGTGGCTTCGATAACTCACCCCAGAATCCGGCCAATCCCAACCCCGCCCAACGCGTGGCGTGGGGCGAACAATCTTTTAATGAAATGTTTATTGGGTTCTTGGAAACCGCCGTTGCCCCCCAGCCGTAAAAACCGGCTCGCAACGGTCTTTAGCACGCCTGTCAGCCCGGCCCGCAGTTGGATGCCCACCCGGCGCAACCAGCGCCCGTCCCTGGTGTTTAAGGACGATGATATAGTGGCAGCGGGTAAAAAGAGCGGGCAACCAGCGGTTTGCGTCGCTGGCCCATGGCCATTTGAGGATGGCCATTTGAGGATTGCATTTGCGCCGCCCAAATACCAAATTGCCCCCGAACATGAAATGCAGGGCCACCCTTATCCCGGAATGAAATTTTTCGCCAACTTCCGTCTGGGCGCTCTGCTGGCCTTGCTGCTGGTCAGCGGCGGGTTTCGCGCGGCGGCGGTCCCCACCCCTTATTTCACCTTGTCGGCAACGACCTCCACCAATCTTTATTTCGCGGGTGTAACCATCACCAACAGCATCACGGTGACCAATCAGACCGGATCGACCCTCACCAATTTGTACCTGACGAACAGCTATTCCTCCGCGGTTTCCTACCAGTCGGTGGGGTTGTACGTGGACAATACCTACCGCACCAATTACACCGCCCTCACGAACGACACCACTGTCACCTTCAGTTTTCAACTCTTCACCAACAACAGCGTGGCCCAGTTTAGTTTCACCTGGCAGCCGCTGACCTATGGGGTGCTGACGAACACCATTGTGGTGGCCACGTCCGACCTGACCAATACGGCCGTGCTGACCGTCACCAACCCCGTCTATTCATCCCAGGCCGATCTGGCGGTGGGGCTGTCCCTCGTCTCCCAGGCCTACATCACCAATCAAAATTGGGTGATCACCAATGACTGGGTGAATTACCGTGCGTACGTGACCAATTTGGGTCCCGGTACGGTCAATAATCTGCCCTTGCTCGGCAACCTGCCCGCTGGGGTGAAGCTCATTTCGGTCAACAACTCCACTGTCACCGGCACCAATGCCAATGTTTTCAGCCTGTTCACCGGCACGCTGGCGGCCGGGGCGAGCACGAATATCCCTTTCACGGTGGCCCCCACCAACACCGGCTATTTCCCCCTCAAAACCTTCGTGAGCCTGGCCTCGGGGGTATATGATTCCAACCCGCTGAATAATCAGGCCACCAACCTGCTGTTCGCCACTAATTATCTGGCGGGGACGCTTTCCGTCGCCACCAACTCGGGCCAAATCGTCAATCCCCAGAACGGCTTGATCGAACAAACAGTCAATGTGGTGAATACGGGGGCCACCCCCGTCCAGGCCGTGCGCGTGGTGGTCACCGGTCTGACCAATCAACTGTTTAATGCCAGTGCCACCAATGGCCTCCAGCCGTTTGTGGTCTACCCGCTCGCTCTCCCGGCGGGCGGCAATGTGGCCTTGCGCTTGCAGTTTTCTCCCCGCCTGCCCTTTCCCTTGGCCCATGGTCAGTTGCAGGCTTATGAGGTGCCGGCCAATGTCTTGAATGACACCCCGCCCCCGGTGCTGGTCAGCACGAATTTCGGCTACTATTTGCTCACCAAACTCGCCGGCAGTGGCGATATGTTGCTGGAATTTACCAATCTAGGGGGCACTTATACCGTCATCTACGCGGATAATGCCCAATTTAACCATGCCCGGATTTCCCCCCCGGCGGTCAAATCAGGTGCCAATCGCATCCAATGGCTGGATTACGGCCCGCCCGCCACCACGAGTTTTCCCTCCGGCACACGTTACTACCGCGTCATTTTGAACCCATGATTCGCCCCCGGCCATTTCCATCACGCCTCATGCGCGCCGCGCGCTTCGCCCGCTGGTATGCCGGTTGCCTCTCCCTGTGGGCCGCGGGGATGGCCCTCCCGGCCCGCGCCCAGTTGGATACCTTCGGCGGCGATCCCTCCACCAGTGCCCTCATTCGTATTCCGGAAAATACGGATGATTGGACCCGCCACTTTCGCCTCGGCGCCCTGGCCGGCCTGAATCTCAAGGCCAAGTTTGGCATCAGCGGCAATAATTTCGGCATCTCCGGCAACAATCCCGCCAACGGGGTCTTTGATGATGGTTATATTTTGAAGGATGCCAGTGGCGACACGGCTTACACGGCCAATTGGGGCTATAATAGCGCCTCCCAACTGTCTGGTAATGCCCTGACCATGCATGCCACCTCCGCCTTTGCGACTGCCGGGGGCGGCGACGCGGACGGCGGTTTTCAGCCCGGGCTCGATCTGGCCTATGGGGGCAACCTGTGGTACTGGAAGCATGCCCGGGTGGGGTGGGAAATGGGCTTTGACTGGCTCCCCGTAAATATTAGTGCCACGCAATCCCAGACCGCCGCGATCACCCAAAGCACCTACACGTTCAGCACCGGTTCCATCCAGGTGCCCCGGGCCCCCTATCAGGGGGATCCATCGGGTAATGGCCCGCTCATCCCCTATCCCTCGGCCAGTGGCTTTAATCCCACCAGCACCAGCACCACGACCGGTACCATCACCGGTGCCCGCACCTTGGACGAGGACTTGTACATGCTGCGGCTCGGCCCTTCCATTTATTGGGATCTCACTGAACGCACCAGCCTCTCCTTTGGGGCCGGCCCCGCCCTCGGCCTGGTCGATGGGACTTACACGTATTCTGAGACCATCGTGGTCAACGGGGTCAGTTCACTGAACCATGGCCGCCTCGCCGACACCCAATTTACCTACGGCGCCTATGTCAATGCCGCGTTGATGTACCATTTGGTGGAGAACGGCGACCTTTACCTGGGCGTCCAGTACATGCCCATGGAAAATGTCACCATCAGCGGCGGCGGTCGCTCCGGTCAGCTCGATTTGAGCGGGCAATTATACCTCTCCGTCGGCATCAACTGGCCGTTTTAATTTCCGCAGTTTCGGCATTCCACCGTCCGCCGGTTCCCTGCGGTCTTTGCACTTTCCCCGCACTTCTCATTGTTTTGCGCCCGGATTCAAGGTAGGCTGCCGTCTTGTATGTTGACTCTTTCTGAAATCAGCAAAGCTTACGGTGGCAAAGTGCTTTTTAATGAGGCCACCTTGCAGGTGAACCGCGAGGACCGCATCGGTCTCGTCGGGCCCAATGGCGCGGGCAAGTCCACGCTCTTCGGCATCATCCTCGGCGAGGAATCCGCTGACTCCGGCAAGGTCATGAAAGAGCGCAACGTCAAGTTTGGCTATCTCCCCCAGGAAAGCGCCCCCATCGCCGATGAAACGGTCCTCGAACTCGCCACCGCCATCTCCCCTGAATTTACCCAGCTCCGCAAACTCATCCTCGCCTGGGATTCCGACCACCATGTCGATGTCTCCCATCTCGAGGAAATCCACGACGACGCCCACAACCGCTTTCATGAACTCGGCGGTTACCAGCTCGATGCCAAGGCCAAGCAGATTCTCCACGGTCTCGGCTTCAAGGAGGCTGCCTTTGAGAAAAAAGCCCGCGAACTGAGCGGGGGCTGGGTCATGCGCGCCCACCTGGCCCGGCTCCTCGTGCTGGAACCCGATTTGCTGCTGCTGGACGAACCGACCAACCATTTGGATCTCGAAGCCCTCCTCTGGTTTCAGGATTACCTGAAATTCTACGCCGGCGGCATCATCGTCATTTCCCACGATCGCGAATTTCTCAACCACATCGTCAGCGGCATCGTCGAAATCCGCCAGGGCAAGCTCAACCGTTACCGGGGTGATTACGATGATTTCCTCGTCCAGCGCGAAGCCGCCGAGGTGCAGTTGCTCGCGGCCTACAAAAGCCAGCAGCGCGAAATCGACCGCCTGCAGGAATTCGCCGACCGTTTCCGCGCCAAGGCCAGCAAAGCCGCCCAGGCCCAGAGCAAACTCAAGCAAATCGACCGCATGGAGAAGCTCGAGGCGCCCGTCAACGACGAAACCAAAATCGGCTTTTCCTTTCCCCAGCCCCAGCGCAGCGGCCAAAAGGTCATCACTCTCGAAAACATCCACCAGGCCTATGGCCCAAACGTGGTCTACAGCGGCATGGATTTCAAAGCCGAACGCGGCCAGCGCATCGTGCTCGTCGGCCCCAACGGCGCCGGCAAATCCACCCTCCTGAAGATCCTCGCCGGCGTGCTGGTGCCCCAGCAGGGCGAGCGCACCCTCGGCCACAACGTCAAGGCCGGCTATTACTCCCAGTACCGTGTGGAAATGCTCGACCCCAAGCGCAGCGTGCTCGAGGAAGGCCTCGACACCCCCTCGCGCGTCACCGAGCAATTCGTCCGCACCCTTCTCGGCAGCTTCCTTTTCCGCGGCGACGACGTTTTCAAGAAAGTGGATGTGCTGAGCGGTGGGGAAAAGAGCCGGCTTGCCCTCGTCAAATTGCTGCTTGATCCGCCGAACCTGCTGCTCATGGACGAGCCCACCACCCACTTGGACATGGCCAGCATCGATGCCCTCGTCTATGCCCTCAGCCAGTTTGAAGGCACCCTCATCTTCATCAGTCACGATGTCTACTTCATCCGCGCCCTAGGTAATCTGGTCGTGCACGTGAACGCTGGCAAACTCACCCACTACGCCGGCGATTACCAATACTACCTCGACAAAACCAAGGCCAGCTCCGCCCGCGCCGCGCTGACCTCCGGCGGCACCGGTGCCGGGGCTGCCCCCGTCAAAGCCGCCGCCGCCCCGCGCCCCCAGGTGGACCGCAAAGAGCAAAAGCGTATCGAGGCTCTGCAACGCCAGGCCCGTTCCGGCGAACGCAAGGCCGCGCAACAAAAGGTCCACGAACTGGAAAAAGAAATTCAAAAACTGGAAGCCCGCCAGAAAGAATTGACCGCTGAATTGGAAAGCCCGGGCACCTACGAGAAACCCGGCCGCGCCGGCCAGCTCAACCGCGAGCTCGCCGACCTCCAGCACCGCCTGGAAGTTCTCACCCCCGAATGGGAAGCCGCCGAAAGCAAGCTCGCCACCACGGAATAAACCGGGAATACTTTCGCCCAGCGCGGCAACACTGGCCCCCTGCCTGCATCTCCCAAGCGAGGCTCAAGTGAGCGCGCGTACCCCACTCCGAACCCGCCCAACCCCGCCTCACAGACTTGCTGGTCTGCTATACCCCAAGTCCATTCGCCCCACCCGCCTGGTCCTCGTTGACCTACCCGCAAAACGTCCG
>CAIZWI010000056.1 GCA_903936645.1 uncultured Verrucomicrobia subdivision 3 bacterium | reverse complement strand
CCATGCCTTTGGCCTCATCGGCGGTCAACTGGATTCACCTGTGGCCATTACCGGCGGGGTGGCGGAGGCGCTGATTGCGACCGCTTTCGGCCTGGGCATTGCGATTACCGCGCTCATCCCCTTTAATTATCTGAATGCCCGGCTGGAGGAAGCGCGATTGGAAATCCAGGACGCGGCCACCCATCTGGAACTGCTCCTGGCCAAATCGCCCCCGACCAAGGATTAGACCGCCATGGAAATTCCCTCTCCACGAGCGAGAAAAAAGGCGCGGATCGAAATCATCCCCTTGATCGACATCATCTTTTTCCTGCTGGCGACGTTTATCATGGTGTCGCTTTCCATGGTTAAAAACAAAGGCATTCCGGTAAATCTCCCGGTGGCCACCACCAGCGCGGCCGAAGATCGAAAGGATTTTGTCACCATCAGCGTCACCGCAAAAGAGGAGATTTTCTGGGACCAGGAAAAGACCACGCTGGCCGAACTGCCCGGGCGGTTGGAAAAGCTCAAAGCGGACGGGCCGGACCCGAAAATATTCCTCAATGGGGATGCCAAAGCGGAACTGGGGAGCGCGGTGGCGGTGCTTGACGCGATCCGCCAGTCAGGCATCAGCAAAATAGCCATTGAAACCACCCCAAAGCCGTGAGCCGCGATTGGCAACTCAGTCTGGCCGGGGCGATCATATTTCATCTGGCCCTCCTTTATGGCATCCCCGTCCGGACGAGCCAGCCAGTGCGACGGGTGAGCCACCCGGCCTTGGAAGTCAGACTGGTCGCCGCGCCGGCTCCGGTGGTGGCCAAGCCGGTGGTCCGTTCCGAACCGCGAGCGGTGCCGCCGCTGCCCAAGCCGTCCGTCATTCCAGAAATCGAGCCCCGGCAGGCGCCACCCGCAGAAAAAATAGCGGTGCCAGCGGCCCTGCCTGCGAAAGCGGTGGCGGCACCGATTCCACCGCCTGCAATCATGATGGCGACTACGGAGGTCGCTTCACCTGCGCCCCAAGCGATCATCACCACTGAGACCAATGAACCGGAAAGCAGGGCCACGCCGGAATACCTGACGAATCCCGAATTGGATTATCCACTCACGGCCCGGCGCCGGCATCAGGAAGGCTCGGTGGTGGTTTCCGTGGTGGTTTCGGCACAGGGCAAAGTGGTGCGAGTGGCACTCAAAAATTCTTCAGGATTCTCAATTTTAGATGATGCTGCATTAAAGGCCGTGCGGGGATGGGAATTCAAGCCAGCCCGGAAGGGCGCAGTGGCGGTCGAATCACAAATTGAAGTGCCCGTGCAGTTTAAATTGACGGACTAGCCCCAAAGAGGGGAGCCAAAGCCCTCACTTTATGGCCAGCCAGCCCAAGCCTGCCAGATTCACCTGGGCTTGTCCAAAAGCGCGAATATCCGGCTGTGCGAATGCATAAAGGCAGCGGCAGAACCGGCCCGAACGCCAGACTGGCCGAGGCAAGCAGGTGACGAAAAACGAACCAGGTTATGGGTGACCCCTTTGACGGTGCACGAACCCGCAGCCGGGGGCGGCAGCGTTGCAGGGGAGCCGGTGGCAGCCATTGCGAGAATGGCAAATTCCCGGCGGGGATTGTTTCGGGTAGCGCGTCCTTTCGGGCGGCCGGATTTTGGGGGGCAATTTCCCAGCCCGCTGGGCTGGGCTAAGGAATCGCGGCCCTTTGGGCCTGGGGAGGGGACGGCGCGGTGCGCCATCCCCGGCCAGGAAATGGACTCAGGCGGTGCGGGCGCTGGTGGGGGTGCCGGGAGTTTGGTTGGGCAGCGGGGTGTGGATGAGCGGCAGGGGGTAACGGAGTTTCATGACTTCATCGACGAGCACTTCCACGTAGTAGACGCCGGCGGTTTTGAATTCCACCTGGGTGAAGACCATGACGTTGGTGGCGGAGACGGCGGGGTCGCGCAATTCAAATTTGGATTCACCGCGGCTGATGACGGTGGTTTGGTCGGGGGCGACGAGGCGGACGCTTTCGGTAAACTGACCGACGCCAGCGGTCCAGCGGTTGAAGAGGCAAAGGCGGCCCGCCACAATGGGGAGTTCGGGCACGCGGATGAGGGTGATCACACCGATGAGGAACAGGTTGCCATTGGCTTCCTGCCGGACTTCCTCACACAGAAGCGAGCATTGGAGATCAGGGAGAATTCGGGTGGCTTGCATAGATTGATTATTTTAAATTAAAACAAACAGTGGTTGATGGAAAGGGAGCTGAGCGGGGAAAGAGTTGGCAATTAACTGGCGGCCATTTCGGCGGCGCGCACGGTGTTTTGCATGAGCATGGCAATGGTCATGGGGCCGACGCCGCCGGGATTCGGGGTGATCAGACGGACGAGCGGCTGCACGGCGGCAAAGGCGACATCACCGACCAGTTTGGTGCCGGTTTTGGCGGTGGCGTCGGGCACGCGATTGACGCCGACATCAATAACCACGGAATCCGGCTTCACAAAATCCGCTTTGACAAATTCAGGCACGCCCAGGGCGGCAATCAGAATATCGGCCCGGCGGCAATGGGCGGCGATGTCGCGCGTGGCGGAATGGCACAAAGTAACGGTGGCATTGGCCCCGGCACCTTTCTGGCAGAGCATGGCCGCCATGGGTTTGCCCACAATGTTCCCCCGCCCCAGCACGACCACTTCCGCGCCGCTGGTGTTGACTTGGGAACGGGCGAGCAATTCCATGATGCCGGCGGGGGTGCAGGGACGGAACCCGGTGGGGTCCCCCAGCATCAACTTGCCCACGTTGACCGGATTAAAACCGTCGACATCCTTGGCCGGCGCGACAAAGGAAAAAATGACGGATTCGCGGATGTGTTTGGGCAGGGGGGCTTGGACGAGAATGCCGTGGACATGCGGGTGGGCATTGAGCCGGGCCAGCAGGGCCAGTAATTCCGCCTCAGTGGTGGCCTCCGGCAGCACGTGGGTTTCGGAAAGCATGCCCACTTCGGCACAACATTTTTCCTTGCGCCCCACATACACCTTGGAGGCGGGATCCTCACCCACCCGAACAAAGGCCAGTCCCGGGGTTACGCCTCGTTGCTTCAGGCCGGCCACGCGACCCGCCAGCTCTTGCTGGATCTGGGCGGCAATGGCACGGCCGTCAATGAGGTTGTCCAGCGGCATTATTTGACGACTTGAATGCGCTCCACGGTCAGCACGGGCGTGTGCGGCCAGCGGTCGGCCAGCTTTTCCTCACCGGTGACAATAATGCGCAGGCCCTTGTAAACGCTCACGTCCAGGTTGGTGGAGGTGGTATAGAGATAATTAATGTCGGTGCCAGTCTTCGGATCGTACAATTCGTAGGCGGTCGGCTCGATGATGCTGGTGACGTGCCTGACGACGCCTTCGTGGGTGACGATGCGCGGGGGCGGCGGGTTGGTGGACACCGTGCCGACGTCATTCGTTACAACTTGAGCAGGCAACGGAGCGGGAGCGGTCGTGTCCGGGGTCGGAGCCGGAGCGGGAGTCGTCGCGACGGGGGCCACTGGAGGGGGCACCGGGTTGGGCGCAGGCGCGGGAGCCGGCGCATTGGTCGCCTCGGCCACAATGGGTTGCGGTTCGGGGACCGGGGTCGGCGTGGGAGCCGGGGCCGGAGCGGGTTCAGGAGCCGGGACGGGGGCGGGCGTGGGAGCCGGAGCCGGTTGGGGTTCCACCGGCGCCACGGGGGCGACCGGTTGGGTTTCGGTGGAAGGAGCCGGATTGGCGGCGAGGTTGCCGGTGGCTTCCTGTTTCAAATACATCGCCGCGATGAACGCGTAGGCGGTAGTGGGCGGATCGATTTGGGTCCACTCACCGCGGACCGTGCCGGGATTGACGGGCGTGCCGCGTTCCACGACGCCGAGCACACTGTAATTTTCACCAGGACCGGCGCGGAGATTGAGCTTCTTGGGCAGCACGGTTTTATTCGTGGCATCAATGAAAGCCGTACTCACCCAAACGTGGGCGTTGGTGGGGAAAGCGATCTTGGCCCATTGGGCGGGTTCGTCGATTTGATGCTTGTCCAAATTGATCTGGCTCAACACGACCACGGCGTCCCCTTTGTTGAGGTGGGTGACGAATTCGCCTTTGAGTCCGGCCTGGCCTCGCACATTGACATTGTCAGCGGCGACTTCGGCGGCACCGGGGGCGAGGGTGACGGTGGGTTCTTGAATGGCAACACGCTTGGGCTCGGCGGCGGGGGCTTTCTTGTGCTTGGCCACCTTCTTTTTCTTGAGCTTCACTGGCTCATTGGTCACAGCGGTGGCTGCGGGCACCGGGGCCACGATGACCGGAGTCGGCGTGGCAGGTGCCGGGGTGGCCGGCGGGGTGTTTGTATTGCTCTGAGCCACCGCGCTGGTGGCAATCATCAGGCCCATCAATAACCAAGAATTCGTTTTCATGTTTCCGCTAGTAAAGTTTTAATCTCGGCGGCTGTCAATGCCCGCCATTTGCCGGGTTTCAGCTCGCCCAGCTTGATTTTGCCAATTTGCACCCGTTGCAACCGGCGCACCACTACATTTTGCGACTCAAACATCCGGCGCACCTCGCGGTTTTTGCCTTCGCTCAGCTCCAATTCCACGATGCTCTTGGAGCGGCTGGTGCCCATGAGGCGGGCTTTTTCCGCCTTGAGCTTCTCCCCACCGGTAAACACGCCGCGCGTGAACAAAGCCAGCATCTCGGGGGTAACGGGGCCTTCGGTGGTCACCACGTACTTTTTCCGGATGCCAAAACGCGGATGCGTCAAGTGCAAGGCGAATTGTCCGTCATTGGTGAGAAAAATCAATCCTTCGCTGTTAAAATCGAGCCGGCCGACGGTATTGACGATCTGCCATTCTTTGGGAACGAGCTCGTAAATGGTGGGACGGCCGAGTTCGTCCTGATGGGAACAAACGCAGCCGGCGGGCTTGTGCAGGGCCAGATAGATTTTTTTGCGCTCGCGAACGGGCTTGCCGTCGAGGAGCACCCGGTCGTGGACGGGGTCCACTTTGCTGCCCAGGACGCGGATGACATGGCCATTGACGGAGACCCGGCCTTCCAGGATCAGTCCCTCACCGGCCCGGCGCGAAGCCACCCCGGCATCGGCCAGATATTTTTGAAGGCGAACCACGAGAATGGCCGTCGTCCAACTGCCAGGAGCACCGCCAGCGGAGGCCGGCGGGGCCATCAGCAACCAGACAACGACTTAGGCTTCGGGTTTGGTCTTCCGGAGACCGGTAATGCGGTCGCCGTCTTTGCGCTGGCCGCGTTTCTTGAGGAGTTCGGTGCGTTCGAAACGCTTGAGAACGTTGCGTTTGCCGCCCAAGGTGGACGCTGCGCGCAGGCTGCGGTGCTGTGACATATAATGTATGTGATCGGGTTAACGTTGACCGCCTCATTACAAAGCGGAGTGTCTTTATAACAGACCCGGCGGCGGATGGCCAGTGGTTTATTTGGGAGAATTGGAGAGAGGGGCGGGATGCTTCCTAGGTTCCCAAGCCAAGACCCCAGGCGGAGCCGCGGGATGGCAAAACCATTAAATAGCGATAAAGATCATGAAATTGCCCGTTTTTCGATGATATTGTCCCGAGCCGGGCATCGTTGGGGTGCGAGCGGGGGGGCTGGAATAGGCCGGATTGGACGCACATCGCGCTTGGGGTGGCCGGCCGGGTGACTCATGACCAACGACCCTGGGCGGCAGGAATAAATTCGTGTAAGCATTTGCACATTAAGTATTTATGAATTTTATACAAGGCAAAAAGCAGCCGGTTCGTTACGGATCTGGGGGCGCTCCGGGACGAAGGTCGGCGCAAACATCCATGGCGCCACCACTGGCATGGCTACGGCATGGTTCCGGCTGAGGCGGCAGGGCATTGGGGCAGCGGCTTGGCCAGCGGCGATGGCCAGCCGCTCGGGCGGGGTGAGCTGAGATTTTCGTGGGCGCTAATTGGTGCTTGGTTCTGGTTTGGCCCCTTTTAGAATGGCAGCAGTGGCGGTTTTGATGATTGGATTTTTCGCTGGTCATGGATGGGAATCGCGGCAGGCATTTCATGTGAACGCTCATTACAAGCGGCGGCAAATGCGGGCGCAGAGCGCCTGGGGATGGGGTCGATGGCTGGCCCTGGGCCTGCTCATCGCCAGCTTGGCCTCGGCAAAAGCCCGGGCCAGTTTACCTCAGCCTGTCGATGTCATCCCCCGTTTGCAGCCGCCACTGCAAACTATTTTCCGGCCCGGCCCGGGGGAGGATAGTTTGACGGCCAAAGAAAAGGTGATTCTTTTAAGCCGGGAGGACGTTGGCGGACCGGGCACTTGGGATTTCCTGGCCTGCGCGTGGGAGTTCCTACCGTCGCAACCGCAAAAACCGATGACCAAACGGGTGGTTTTCAAACATTCCGGCAGCAGCCCGGATTTTCTTCCGTTTATTAAGCCGCACCAGGCCGACGAATATTTGGAACTCGCCCAGAATGGCTCCATGAATCTCTACCGGGTTAATTTTCGGACTTGGGACGTGGCGGTGATTATGTCAAACACCTGGGTGAGGGATTATGCCATGGGCGGTCAGAATATTTACCTGTGGACGACTGACCAGGTGCTACGACTGCAACGGCCGACGAGTGCGATTCAGGCGGAACCTCCCTTTGCGTATGAAGGGGATTTCAACAACCGGGACGACTCAACCTGGCTGGTCCATATGGAGGGTGCTCCGCCCACAGAAATGCGGATGTTTGAGCCGGCGGCGAATCAATTTGGACCCAAGTTGCATTTTGGGGATGCCACGCAGGCACGTTGGTGGCATTACCAACTGACGTTAAGCCCAAATCACCACTACCTTGCGTATGTGCAAATGCCCGACCCACAGCCGCATGATCACCCGGGTATCCTAACGACGAGGGTCTTTATCCATGACCTCAAAACGGACGCGGTGCGGGAGTATCCCAGCGCAGTTTATGTGGAGTTTGTCCGGGGAGTCGGGTTGTTTCGTCCCCCTCATTTCCGACTTTGGTTTCCCCGCCCGGATACTTTGAAGTTCCAGTCGGGAATTCCCACCATGCTGGGATTTCAGAAGATAACCGAGACAACGATAGATTTAACCAGCGGCCGCCGGGAGGAGAGCCTGGTCGGCGACCTGCACCCGGAACCGGACAAGCTGGCTGGCTATTGCGTTCCCACCTGCTTGGGGCAGGTTCAGGTTCGGATGGACTCGGAGCAGGATTTGGCGCTGGCATTTCTAAAGCATAAGGAGGTGTCTTTCACTGCCCCCCAAGTTTGGGACGCCATGAAAGTGGCCTTCGCGGCGGACAAAAAGCGGTTTTTAGTTAAATGGTGGCAGGGTCCCCATTGCAGCCGGTTTTTTATGGGGGATTTGGAACATGACACACTTAAAATAATCCCCAGCCCGCCCGAACTCGAAAACGATAATGCGTTGAACATGCGATGGGTGACCGTGGGTGAATGAGTGAGGAGTTCTCCCAGACCGTCGGGGCATTATTTGCCGGAAGTTTTTTGGAGGTTGTG
>CAIZWI010000055.1 GCA_903936645.1 uncultured Verrucomicrobia subdivision 3 bacterium | reverse complement strand
TGGTAAGCGCACCGATTTGACAGACGGAGTAAGCTGACAAAGCAAAGCAAAATTAAACCAAAACAAATAAGCCATCTGGTAACACCCCTTTTGGCACAACGAATCACCCTGACGGGTAACAGTTACTTTTGGCGCACGGCGGGGGGTATGCATGGGGAAGTCCAGCAAGTCAAAGCCCCGGCGTTTGCAGTTTGAACTGGCAACCCTTTCCCGGCACAATTCCGGCATGCGTGCGACTGACATACAACATATTGGCACTGAGCTGGCCATCAAATGGGAAAATGGCCTGGAGGATTTTATCCCGCTCGAAAAATTGCGTCGCTGTTGTCCCTGTGCCGGTTGCTCCGGGGAGACCGATATTCTGGGCAACGTTTACAAAAACCCGCCGAAGCCTTTTTCCAGTGTCGCCTTCAAACTAGTGCGCATGGACTCGGTGGGCGGTTATGGCATCCAGCCCGTTTGGGCCGACGGGCACAACACCGGGATTTTTTCTTTTGAGTACCTTTTAAAAGTCGCCCGCGAAAGCCAGTAATTCGGTCTGGTAGGCCAAATATTTGGCTGCGGGTAGGCCTGCCCTCCGTTTTACGCCCATTTGATGGCGGTTAGACGGAGTCTGTTCGCCATCTTTGGCTGGTCTCTTTTTACACTTTTCAGCAGGCGGGAAGGCAGGTAGCATTCCCGCATGCACGTATTTGTTACTGGCGGAGCAGGTTACATTGGATCCATTTGCACGGAGGAGCTCCTGAATGCAGGCCATTCAGTAACCGTTTATGACAATCTTACCGAGGGCCATCGCTCGGCAGTGGATCCCCGGGCCGCGTTCATTTTCGCGGAACCGGAATTGGAGGGGAATATTTTAAACGCCGTCAAGCAGGCCAAGCCTGATGCCATCATGCATTTTGCCGCGAGTGCGCAGGTGGGCGAGTCGATGACAAATCCCAAGAAGTATTTTCATAACAACCTGGTTAATGCCCTCAAACTGGCCGATGCGGCGGTGGAGTGTGGGGTAAAGAAATTTGTCTTTAGTTCCACCTGCGCCACTTATGGCCCGCCGGACCGGGTGCCGATGACCGAAGATTTGCCGCAGCGGCCGATTAGTCCTTATGGTGAAGCCAAGCTGATGTTTGAGAAGGTGTTGATCTGGTACCAGCAGATTTACAAGCTGGATTTTATTGCCTTTCGGTATTTTAACGCCGCCGGGGCGAGCGCAACGTTCGGCGAGCATCACCGGATTGAGACGCATTTGATTCCAAGCGTTTTGATGGTGGCGCTGGGGCAGAGAACCCATTGCGAGATTTTTGGGACGGATTATCCCACGCCGGACGGCACCTGCATCCGGGATTACATTCACATTCGTGATTTGGCGCAAGCGCATATGCTCGGGCTGGAACCTGGCAAGTCAGGTTTTTACAATCTGGGCAATGGCGATGGATATTCGGTGCGCCAGGTCATTGATACGTGTGAGAAGATCACGGGGAAGAAAATTCCCACGGTGGAAAAACCACGACGCGCGGGTGACCCGCCCCGGCTGGTGGCCTCGGCGGGAAAAGCCATCACCGAGTTGGGCTGGAAACCGCAGTTTCCCAAGTTGGAGGACATTGTATCCACGGCCTGGGCTTGGCACGTGAAGCATCCAAACGGGTATCCTGATTAAGCAGCCGGCTTACGCCGCAAATTCCTTGCCGGTGGTGGTCACAGTGAGTTTACCGTGCTTCACGCCTTTGGCGGTGATGAGTGCGTCGGCGATTTTGCGGATGACCTTGCCGGGGCCGCGGACGAGGAGGACTTCCAAACAGTTATGATGATCCAAGTGCACGTGCACCGTGGACAAAATGACATTGTGATGGTCGTGCTGGATGTCGGTGAGCGTCGACTGTAAGTGGGGTTTGTGATGGTCGTAGACCAGGGTGATGGTGCCGGCGATGTCTTCCGTGCCGGTTTTCTGGCGGTGCTCGACGAGCTGGTTGCGAATCATGTCAGCCACGGCCAGCGAGCGGTTGGCGTAACCTTTCTCGGTGGACATCTGGTCCAGTTGCAGCAAAAGCGACGGGGGCAGCGAGATGCTGAAGCGGGTGACGTTTTCGTTCTTCATAATCTGGCTTCAGACAAATTTTCCCGGATTCAGGATGCCATTGGGGTCCAGGGCATGTTTGATCGTGCGATGGAGTTTGCGGGCAGTGGGAGGCACAGCCAGGGGGAACCAGCGTTTTTTGGCCAGGCCAATGCCGTGCTCGCCGCTGATGGCACCGCCCCAGGCGATGACTTGTTTGAACAGGTCG
Source organism: uncultured Verrucomicrobia subdivision 3 bacterium (assembly GCA_903936645.1). GTDB lineage: Bacteria > Verrucomicrobiota > Verrucomicrobiia > Limisphaerales > UBA11358 > UBA11358. The sequence goes on along the minus strand of CAIZWI010000055.1, from coordinate 1,943 downwards.
TCCAAGGCGGCTTCGCTCCGGGCTTTCGCGCCCGGTTGCGTGTAATCCACCATGACGTTGCAATGAATGTTGCCATCCCCGGCGTGGCCGAAACAGGCCAGGGGCAGGCCGTGCTTTTTTTGGAGCTGGGCGGTGAACTGAAATAGCGCTTCGAGCCGGCCGCGCGGGACGACGATGTCCTCATTCAACTTGGTGAGGCCGGTGTCGCGCAGGGCGTAGGAAAATTCGCGGCGGATTTTCCAGACTTCCTCACACTGGGCGGCGCCGAGGCCGCGATCAATGAAGAGCGGTTGGTGGGCGGTGACAATGCGTTCGAGTTCCTGGATTTCCCCGGTTACCGAGGCCGTCTGGCCATCGAGTTCGACAATCAGCATTGCGCGGCAGTCGAGCAGGCGGGCACTTTGGGTGCGTTTGGCGGCGGCGGCGAGGGTAAATGCATCTGCAAGTTCCATGGCGCAGGGGAGGAAACCAGCGGCCAAAATGGCTTGCAGGGCGCGCGCCGCATCGCTCATGGAGCCAAAGCCGATGGCCAGATTGGCCCGGTACGGGGGCAGGGGTATCAATTTGAGCGTGGCCTCGGTGACGATGCCCAGCAGACCCTCCGAACCCACGAAGAGGCGGTACAGGTCGAAGCCGGTTTTGTTTTTGTGGGTGCGACTGCCGAGGCGGACAATGTCACCATTGGCGAGCACCACTTCCAAGCCGAGCACGTAATCGCGGGTGACACCATATTTCAGGCAGCGCGGGCCGCCGGCGTTGGTGGCGATATTCCCGCCAATAAAATTGTTGGCGCGGCTGGCGGGGTCAGGGGGGTAAAACAAGCCCTGCTTTTCCACGGCGATTTGCAACTGCTCGGTGATCACCGCCGGCTGAACCACGGTGACGAAATCGCGACCGTTGATTTCCAGCAATTGATTCAAGCGTTCCAGCGAAAGCACAATGCCGCCGCGCATGGGCACACAGCCGCCCACGTAGCCATGCCCGCCGCCGCGCGGGGTGACGGGGATTTTCAGCCGGTTGGCGAACTTGAGAATTTTGGAGACGGAAGCGGTCGAACGGGGCAGGGCGACGGCATCCGGTTGGTGCGTGGCGAACCACTTGTCGCCGGCGTAGTTGGCGAGGGTGGCTGGGTCCAGGGTGATTTCGCCGGGTAGTAGTTTTTCCAGCCGGCGCAAGGACTTAAGTTGGGCGGGCGTCACAAGGATTAGTTTGCGGGTTCAACCGGCGGTTCGCTGGCCAGGAAGGCTTTGGCCTCCTCGGCTTCCTCGGCGGGGACTTGAATGCGAATGCCCCCGGACCCTAGGGCGAGGGGATCGGAACCAAAGGGGGACAGGTCATCCGGCACAAACGGGTGGAATTCGGCAGCTTCCAAGCGCGACCGAACAATTTGTGACTGTGCGGCGGTTACGGCTTTGTAGACGGTGACGAAGTCCATAAATTTTATTTTTGGGGATGGTTGGAGTTGACCGGCACCGAGTCGCTGGGATGGTGATGTTTGGGCGCCCAGAGGACGCCCCACAAACCCACTTGATTCAAATTGCTGGTGGTCATGGCCAGGTTGCTGGCAATGGCCTGGACATTTGTGGCGAGTTCCTGATTTTGTAAAATCGCGCCCGCGAGACCTTTGCCGGCCTGGACATCGCCCAGGACATTTTTCAACGTCTCCGAGGAGGCGGCGAGATTGCGGGTGGCCACGGCAATTTGCACGCCGTTGGAGGCCAGCAAGCTGTCGGCGGAATCTCCCAAGCGATTCAATTGCTGCGAGAAAGCGACGACGTTGCTGATGGCCAGGTTCACCTGTTCGCCATTGGTGGCGACCAGGTGGTTGAGCCCGTTTACGGTGGCTTGGGCCTGTTCGGATACGTTACGGATGTTGGCGACGGCCAGAGCAAAATTGGTGAGGGTTTCCTCATTTAAGACAACACGTTTGATATCAGACACGG
>CAIZWI010000054.1 GCA_903936645.1 uncultured Verrucomicrobia subdivision 3 bacterium | reverse complement strand
GACAGTTCGGTGGACCGCAAGGAACCGTTCTCCTTCGCCCTTGGCTTGGGCCAGGTGATCGCGGGTTGGGATGCGGGCGTGGCCACGATGGTGGTGGGCGACAAGGTGAAGCTCACCATCCCCCCGGAACTGGCCTACGGCCGGGCCGGTTATCCCGGGGCCATCCCGCCGAATTCCACGCTGATTTTTGAGGTCGAGCTGCTGGGCATCGAATCCTAAGCCGGGCTCCGGACCAAGCTTTGCTCATGATCGCGCCGCTCGAACCGCCCGCCAGCCATCATGTTTCCGCCGCCGAAGGCTGGCTGGAACTGGGCAATCCGGCCGAGGCGGCGGCGGAGCTGGCGGCGCTGGCCCCCGAATGGTCCGCCCACCCGGCGGTGCTCGAACTGAACTGGCAGATCAACGCCAATCGCCGCCAGTGGGACGTCTGCCTGGAACTGGCCGTCCGCCTGGTGGCGTTGCATCCCGAGCTGCCCAACGGTTACATCCACCGCTCTTTTGCGCTGCACGAGTTGCAGCGCACCGCGGAGGCCCGCGACCTGTTGCTGCCTGCCCTCAGCCGGTTTCCCGAGGAGGAAATTCTGCCTTACAATCTGGCTTGCTACGAATGCCGCCTGGGCAATCTCGACCTCGCCCGCTACTGGCTGGGCAAACTATTCAGCCGGAAAAATGCCAGCTCCTGGCGCCGGTCCGCCCAGGGCGATCCGGATTTGGCCGCGCTATGGCCGGAAATTTCCGCTCTCTAACCAGCTATCGTTATGCGCATGACATTACCACGGAACGGGAACCTAATGACCGGGCTGCTCGGGGGCTGGCTTGGCCTGCTGCTCGCGGGTTGCGCCGTGACCCAGACCTCGCACTTGACCGGCGATGGCGCGGTCACGTGCCAGCACATCGTCCGCCATTCTCCCAATTTTTCCATTCATGTGGTCACGGTCGATCTGGCCGATCCGCGCGTGACGGTGCGGGTGGCCCCCGGCGGCCCGGCTCCCACCAACGGCGCGCCCTGGGTCACGACCCTGCTGCCGCCTAGTGAAATTGCCCGGCGCGAACACTTCGACATTGCCATCAACGGCGATTTTTTTGATGCGCTTTCCACGCGGGACATCGAGGGACGGAATACCGGTTATGTGCGGGGCAAACCGGCATTTCCCGTCGGTCCGGCGATGACTGCCGGCCACCTGTGGCACCGGACCGAACTGCCCCGGCCGTATCTGGAAATCACAGCCGATCGCCATGCCCGCCTGGTGGCCGGCCGGCGCGGGGACGTGCCGGAGGCCAATGCGCGGGAAATTGTCGGGGGCGGCCAGATCATTGTGCGCGCCGGCCAGGCGGTCACTTATACCAATTTCTTTGCCACCGCCCGGCATCCGCGCACCGTGGTGGGGCAGGACCGCACCGGGCAGCGCCTGACCTTGTTCGTGGTGGATGGCCGGCAGCCGGCGCTTTCCATCGGCATGACCCTGGCGGAATTGTCCCGGGAAATGATCGCCCTGGGGTGTGACAGTGCCATCAACCTGGATGGCGGCGGTTCTACCGAACTGGTCTATCGGGATCCGACCACGGCCCAGCTCCGCGTGCTGAATTCGCCCTCCGATGCCAAAGAACGGTCCGTGGCGGATGTGCTGGGGGTGGTGGTAAAAGCGCCACTGCCGCCGGTGCCGTAACCACCCGCGCCGAACCTAGCCCCGCGGCCAAGGTTGTGCTATCATTGTCCGCGTGTTGAAGTACTTAGCTTGTTTAGCCATCTGCCTGCTGGCGATGCCGGGCCGGGCGGCCCTGCCCGCGCCGGCGGATTTGACTCCCTTGTTGCAGGCCCGGCCGGAAACATTTGGCCGCTGGCTGGCCGACCCGGAGACGTACCGGTTGCAGATTTTGATTGCGGAAGTCACCACCAATGCCGCTGGCCAGCCCAGCCTCCGGCAATGGGGTTATCGCGTGGGGGCCGAGTATTTTTATCCCGCCAGTGCCATCAAACTGGGCGCGGCCGTCACCGCTCTGCAAACCATTGAAGCCCTCCAAGCGGAGCAGCACTCGCCGGATTTATTGGCAGCCCCGCTGACCATCGCCCCGCTGTTCCCGGGCGATCCGGCCCAAACCAATGATCCCTCGAATCTCGCGGGCGGTTATATCACGCTGGCGCAGGAATTGCGCAAGCTGGCCCTGGTCTCGGACAACGACGCCTTCAACCGGCTGTTTGACCTGGTGGGGCATGAGCACCTGAATGTAAACCTGCACCAGCTTGGGCTGGCGTCCGTGGTGATCAACCATCGCTTGTCGGAATCCCGGTCGGTTCCCGGGGGCCAGGCGGCCGCGGCAGTGACGTTCCATCCCCCCGGGGCGGCTGCCGTGGAGATTCCGGAACGCCACAGCACCCTGACCTTCACCAACCGCGCCCGCCGTTTGCAAGTGGGCCGGGGGTTTATCCGGAGTGGCCAGCTGGTGAATGAACCCATGGACTTTACCCACGGCAACGGCATCGCCCTGACCGATCTCCAGGCCCTGCTCATCAAACTGGCGCGGCCGGACATCGATCTGGGCACGCCCGCCTTGAATTTGTCGTCCGCCCATCGCGCCTGGCTGCTGCGGGCCATGACCGAATATCCGCGCGAATCCACCAACCCGGTCTATGCCGTCACGGAATATCCGGATGACTACTGCAAATTCCTGCTGCCCGGCATCCGCCGCGTTTTCCCGGCCACGGCCCCCGCTGAACGCATTCAGATCACGGCCAAGATCGGCCAGGCCTACGGTTTCACGATTGAAAATTCCTATGTGTCCAACCCGGCCAATGGCCGGGCCGTTTTCGTGGCTGCCGCGATTTATACCAATTCCCGGGGCATCCTGAACAGTGACCAGTACGATTACGCCACCGTGGCCGAGCCGTTTTACGCGGACTTGGGCGAACTGGTGGCCCGCCACTGGCTGGGTCCGCCCGGGCACTGAGGCTTTTACCCATGACGATTCATACCTTTAAGGACGAACTCTGGCTGCCGCGCGCCCGGGCGGAAATATTCCCCTTCTTTGCCGACGCCGCGAATTTGGAGGCCATCACTCCGGCCTGGGTGAATTTTAAAATCCTCACGCCCCTGCCGATTGCGATGCACGCGGGCACGAAGATTGAATATCAAATCCGCATTCATGGCGTGCCGGTGCGCTGGAAGACGGATATTACGCTCTGGGAGCCGCCCTTGCGGTTCCGCGACGAGCAGGTGAGCGGTCCCTACCGGCAATGGATTCACACCCATGAATTCATCGAGAAAGATGGCGGGACGCTCTGCCTGGACCGCGTGGATTATGCCGTGTGGGGCGGGCATTTGATCAACGCCCTGTTCGTGCGGCGGGATGTGGCGAGAATTTTCAAATACCGGCGGGAAACCCTGGAACGCCTATTTGGACGGAAGTGATGACTTCCGCTAAAATTGGGAAATTCGGGCGCGCTGGTATTTTGTAAACGGTTCCAACTAGATCTTGTTCAACTGCTTCCGTATGCTCCCTGCATGCCGATTCACGAGTTGCCCAAGTTCATTCTTGAAAATTATGAAGTTCAGGAATGGCGCCATGCTGTTGCGATTCTTAAGAATGACTTTCCAAACGAATATGCTGATGTAATCGAAGTCCTGACCTCCCTCCGCCTTCGCAAAAGCTGGATCGAAGTGGGCGGTGGTAACAAGAGCAAGCTTGCCATATGGCTTGACGCAGAGCTTGGTAAAAAAGGTTGGTCGCCAAAAAATTTTGATACAAAAATCAGTGTCGATGGAGCCGTAGTTGAATCTCCCACGCACGAAATTGATTGTTTTAAGAATAGAATTGCCCTTGAACTTGAGTGGAATAATAAGGATCCTTTTTACGACCGAGACCTTAATAATTTTCGGCTTTTGTTCGACTTGCGTGCAATATCAGTTGGAATCATCCTAACTCGCTGTGACGAATTGCAGGCAATATTCAATCAACTTGGCAGGGGATCCTCCTATGGCAATTCCACCACCCATATGGGAAAACTTTTGCCTCGCATCCAAGGCGGCGGCGGCGCAGGATGTCCACTGCTTGTATTTGGCATAAAAAGTTCCTTGTATGATCCGAATTGTTGAGTCCGAAAAACATCCCGCTGTGGATGATTTAATTCAGAGTGTACAAGGCCGTCACGCCACGATATTGGCTGACCCGCCGTGGCGGTTTCAAAACCGAACCGGTAAAATGGCACCAGAGCACAAGAGGTTGCTGCGATATCCGACGATGTCGATCGAGGAAATCAAAGCGTTGCCGGTTTCGAAACTGGCGTTGGAAAAGGCACACCTTTATCTTTGGGTTCCGAATGCTCTGCTGCCTTGGGGTCTGGATGTTGTTTCCGCATGGGGATTTGAATTCAAATCCATTTTGACTTGGTACAAAGTCCGCAAAGATGGCGGACCAGATGGCCGTGGAGTCGGGTTTTATTTTCGTAACGTAACGGAGATTGTCCTATTCGGCGTTAGGGGAAAAAATAACCGGACATTAACTCCTGGCAGGACACAGACCAATATCATCGTGAGTCGGAAGCGCGAACACAGTCGAAAGCCGGATGAAATTTACGATATCATTGAAAAATGTTCGCCCGGCCCCTATTTGGAGCTGTTCGCGCGGTTTAAAAGAAAGAACTGGCAACAATGGGGGAATGAAGACGTGGAACAAAATGCGACTAACGGAATTGCCAAGCGTAATGGACATGCAGGAGAAATTACCCAGCTAAGCCTTGGTGTCCTCCGATGAATTCACTTCAAATCATCTTGCCCAAAAGCATTTGAAAGAAGTGGTGGGCGATTGAATTAGTTGTTGAATTTACCCAATTGTAGATTATCTCAGACCGGGTGGTCGCGGTTCCAGCGTTTAAAATGTTCCAGGACCCGTTTGGGGGTGTCCCGATACCAGCCATAACCATTGCGCCGCTCCTTGGACAGGTCATTGACGTTGTCGTGAATGGTTTTATCGCGGTCGCCGAAGATGGGCCGGTCGGTTTCCAACTCATAATAGCGGGCCCAAAGCGGGCCCTTGCCGGGAGCGGAGATGATTTGCCGGCCACCGGCGCCGGTGCTTTTAAAGGCCACATCCATGATTTTGGTTTTATCAAACCAGGCCACCGCCGCGCGGATGGCGGCTTGCTGCCGGGCATCGGGGTCGGGCAATTGCAGGAGGAACAGCACAATGGTGGCGCTTTCGGCGGAGGTCGCGGATGGCATCTCATAATTCCGCGCGGAGGCGGGCCGCAGATCCAGCATATCATGCTGCTGGCACCAGACCGTGAGTTTTCCGGTCCGGTCATGGATTTGCGCGGCGAGCAGGCAGTCCATGCCGTGCTGATAACTCTGGCGGGCCCGCGCGCGGGTGGCCGCCGGCAGCCAGGCAAATTCGGCCTCCCCTTCGGCGAGGTCGTCCAGCAAGGCCAGCACATGCAGGAACGCATCATCGTTGAGGGTGATGGCGTCGTGATAACCGCCTTCCAGCGGCCAGACCTGGGGCCAGCCGCCATTGGGATATTGGGCATTAAAAATATAATCCAGGCCCCGCAGAAACGCCGCCTGCCAGCGCTCGCTGCCGGTTTTCCCGGCGGCAATGACCCGGGCCAGAAACTTCAGCTGGGTGATGGTCGCGCCGTTGTCAAAGGTGCCGATATAATGCCATTTCAAATCCATGGCCTGGTCAAAATCACCGGGCGAAGCATAGTGGTTGTTATCATCCGTGCCAAAGGCCTCGCCCGGGGCGCGGGGGTGGGTGGACATGTTCAGGTTTTTGCTCCAGCCGCCCGCCGCGGTTTGGTAGGAGACCACACAATCGGCCATGCGCCGGGCCTCGGCGCTGCCGTACCATGCCGCCGGCAGATCCAATTTCAAGTCCGCCGCCGAATGGCTGGCCTGCGGGACCACGGGTTGATTGGTGCCGAGGGCTTTCAGTTCGGCGCGCAGGACGGCTTGATCCGCCCGCCTTTGGGCCTCCGACCGGGCGAGATAAGCCAGCCAGGCGGGTTGCTGTTCCGGGGGGAGGGTGGCGATACGCTCGCGGGTCAGCGGGCGGGCGGGCACATTGGTGCCGATGATGGCCGCGTTCAGCTGTCCGGCCACGAGCAGCACCATCAGACCGAGGCCCCAAGCGTGGAAAAATTTGATGATCATGTGAATCGGTTCTTCAGACGCAGATGCCCTCGGCCAAGTTTCAAGGAACCGCGACGCGCAACCGCTGCGGGTCCAGGCCAAATTCCACGGGCAAATGACCCGCCCACTCGCCATCCAGCTCGAACCTGGCCGGCTGGGGGCTGGAGAGGGTGAACCGGCCGGCTTGCAGCCGGGCCACGGCTGGTTCAGGCAGTTGGCCACGCAGGAGTAAGTGCGGGGCGCAGCCCCAAAGCGTTCCCCAGTTCATGCGGGGCAGCGCGCACACTTCGAATCGCCCATTGCTCAGACTCGCCGCGGGGAAAACGGCAAAATTGCCACCATAAAGCCGGCCATTGCCGATCAACACCAGTTCCCCGGCGATGGTCTTGTCGCCGGCTTGCACCGTAATGACCGGCTTCGTTTCGCGGAGGGCTTGCAACCCCGCCAGTAAATAAGCCAGGGGACCGAAGCGCTTTTTCATGGACCAACTGACCAGTTCAATCGCCCGGGCATCCACCCCGCCGCCCGCCAATTGGATGAAATACTGTTTTTTGCGCCCGCCGTCGGCCGAAAATTCCGCCCACGGCAAATCAATCTTCAACTCCCGGTCCCGTTGCAAGACGGCCCACGCCTGCGGGATTTTTAAGGGAATATTTAATTCGCGGGCAAAGACATTGACCGTGCCCAGGGGCAGCACTCCCAGGCGGGCACGGGCGAAACCATCGGGTGCGTCCCCGAGGCCATTGAGCGTTTCATTCACCGTGCCATCCCCCCCGGCCGCCACAATCAAATCAAAACCATCCGCCACCGCCTGGGCGGCCAGCCGGCGCGCATCCCCCGGGCCCGAAGTGGCCTTCAATGCCCCTTGCGCGGCAATCTCGTCCAGATGCCGCCGAAAATGGCGCGCCTTGTTACCCCGCGCCGCCGGATTGAAGATGACACATGTTCGCAAGCGACCGGAATTTTGTGGTTCCCCGGGCATTAGTCGAGGAGAAACCATGGTCGCTGACCTGTAACTTGCCATTGCGCCGGCTCTGGATTTTTCGGAAACTGGCAAGGTATGACCAATGTCACTGAGTGGACGGTGCCCAAATGGCCGTTTTTGTTGGGCGATGCGGTTTTGCTCCTGGCCGCCGGGTACCTGACCTGGCAAGCGCCGCATCCCATTGGCGTCTGGGTAATCGTGACCGCCGCTGTCTGTGTGGCCATTGGCGCCGGGCTCGCCATCTGGCCTTTTATCCTGGAATACCAGGCCACCGCCCGGCTCATTGAAGTCAACGGCCTTCAAACCGTCACCGAAAAAATCGCCCAGCTAGATGTGGTGGCCAGCCAGATTGCCGCCTGTACGAACAACTGGACCACCGCCCAAACCCAGGCCGAAAAAACCGCCACGGTCGCGCGGGACCTCACTGGCCGCATGGGCGAGGAGGTCCGGCAGTTCGGCGAACTCCTGAACCGCATGAATGATGGCGAAAAAGCCGCGTTGCGCCTGGAGGTCGAGAAACTCCGGCGCACGGAGGGGGAATGGTTGCAAGTTCTGGTCCGGATTCTGGATCAAGTTTTTTCCCTCTACTCTGCCGCGGAGCATTCCGGCCAGCCCCGGCTTGCCGCCCAAATCGGCCAGTTTCAAATGGCCTGTCACGATGCCGCGCGGCGGGTGGGGCTGGTGCCCTTTGCCGCCGAGCCGGAAGAACCTTTCCATCCAGAACGGCATCAAGCCATGGGGGCCAAAGAAGCCCCTCCCGCCGGCGCGCTGGTGGCCGAAACCGTTGGGACCGGCTTTAAATACCAGGGTAAAATGATCCGGCCGGTGCTCGTTCGCCTGCGCGACGCCCGGGATGCCGCCCCGGCTGCGTCCAAGGCTCCGGTTGACCCCAACCAAGAACAACTCCCACTCGATCCCGAGGATTAAACCGGCGATCAGGCGCCGCCCCGAGATTCGACCTGGCGAGCCGCCACCCTTTCGCCTGCGCTATCAGCGTGAACTCTGCCATCCCCAAAGCCCCATTGGCCCCGCCTCCGGCGGAGACCCCTCTGCGCCACTGGCTGGATGCGTGGCACGTGAAACCCAGTGCCAACCGGGATTACGAATTCATCGATGGCTTGCGCGGGCTGGCGCTCCTGATGGTCATGGGGTGTCATTACCTTTATTTCAAAGAACATCCCACGTTTGCCAATCAATTCGTGCATGCCCTGGTGGGGCGGCTGGCTTTCGGGGTGTCATTATTCTTCACCCTGTCTGGCTTTCTGATTTCCTGGCCCTTTTGGAAACGTAAAGCCAGGCATGCGGACACCTTAATACCGGCCGGTTATGCCCGGCGCCGGTTCTGGAAGATTTATCCGGCGCTGGCCCTTTCCATCCTGATGCTCACGCCGGTGTTCATCATGTGGCAGGGCGAGGCGCGGCTGTTGGTGGTCACGGCCGTGCAGTGGTTGCTGGGGATCGCATTTATCGTGCCCGTGAGTGGAAAATTAAACCCGGTCATGTGGAGTTTGGTGGTGGAAATTCATTTTTATGCGGTGTTGCCGTTGCTGTTTTTGCTGACCCGGCAGATGTCTGCCAAAACCTGTCTGGCGGTCATTGGCCTGCTGCTCTTTGCCGTACCCGTCTTGATTCAGGCTCTGACTGGCCTCGCCCCGGTTCATGCGCCCCAAATCGAGGATCCGTATTTTACCGGCCTGAGTTCCTTTTGTTTGGGCGTGACGGTGGCGGGTTTGGATGCCCTGAAGCTATGGAGCAAACGCTGGTACTGGGTGGCGGATGCTGGCTGGTTGCTGGTGCTGGTGGGCTTGCTGGGGTCGGCCTGGGTACTCGTCAATCCGGCCGGGCACGCCCCGGTGACGGGTCACTTATTTGAGTGGGTTTTTAATCTCGGGTCCGCCAGCCTGTTGTTTTACGCGGTGCAGCCGGAAAATCCGCGGGCGCGGTGGCTGTGCACACCATGGCTGCGGTGGTGTGGCATTATCAGCTATGAATGTTATTTGTTCCACCAGCCCTTGATTTATTTCTCGCGGGGATTTTTTGGTCCCACCAACGGTGGCATTGGTAAATATTTCCTCGTTATTGGCGTTCCGCTCGTGGCCAGTCTGGCACTCGCCGCCGTGGTGTACCGGTGGTTTTCCCCGCCGATTTTGAAATTCGGCCGGTCCCGCAATCCGGATTAATCAACTCCCCCGGGCGGCGGGGGACAAATGTTTTTGCACGAACCTGTCCACCCGTTCGCCGACCTCGTCCGCGCTGACCTGCCACAGGCATTCCGGCGTGGGCATGCGGCAATAATCGGAGCAGGGTTTGAAGGGGCATGATTTGCCGCCCACCCATTCGGCGAGGGGATGTAATGGGGCAAACCATTCCGGTAATTGCGGGCCGAAAATAGTAAAGGTGGGCAGGCCCAACATGGCGGCCAGGTGTCCCGGCCCGGAGTCGTTCCCCACAAAGACGCCGGCCTGATCCAGGATGGTCAGCAAGGCTTCCACGGTGCGGGGACAAACCACAAAGGTCTCGCCAGCCTTTTGCCACCAGTCCACTTGCTCCAAGTCGCAAACCACTTGCACCTCATATCCCTGGGTGCGCAATCGCTGGACCAGGGCGAGATAACGTTCCAATGGCCAGACCCGCACGGCCAGCCGGGCCCCACTGTGCACCAGCACGGGCTGGCCGGGACCCCGCCGCGTCACGGGCAGGTTTTCCCGACTAGGCAGGCTCAAGCCCAACGCCTGGCCGGCGACCCGCCAGTATTCATAACGGTGGGCGACGGGTTCGGGTTGGGGGAGTGGCTGGGTCAGAAACCAACCGCTGCGGTAGCGAGGAAACCCCAGGCGTTGACGGGTGCCCAACCATTTCAGCACGGCATGATCGCGCGGGTCCCACCGGCTGGAAACACCACAGTCAAAACGCCCGCCGCCCAGACTCCGCCAAAGTCCCCACATTTCCCCCAGTGGCCAGCGCCAAAATTGATACTTATGCTCGAAGGCCGTCCACGGGGCATTGAAGGTGACGATCTTGATGCCCGGCCAGAGACGCTCTTGCAAACCCTTGGCATAGGGTTTGGCGAGCAAGGTTACCTCATACTTTTCCACTGCCGCCCGCAGAAAAGGCGTTGCGATGACCAAATCGCCCATTCCCCAGAGTTCGACCACCAGCAAGCCGGGTTTGCCGGGTGCTTGGGTGCGCCCGCCCTGTTGCAGCGGTGGCACACTCATCGTTGGAAGGCTGGGCGCGGCCGGGGCATCGCCCGGAAGGGCACCTGTGCGGTCCGTTCTTCCACTTGCTCCACTGCCGGCCGGCACACCCCGTTATTGAGGGCAATGCTCATGCCCAGAAAACCGCAAAAATTTGCCAGTTCGGTGGCGATTTGCAAACCGCCCAGGCAGGAAACAAAGTTCAACATCTCCCAAAAATACATCACGAAGAGAAACGTGCAGGGCAGTGTCAAATCCGGCCGGCAATATTTAACGTTGCGCCACATGATCCGCAGGCCGGCAAACAAAAACCATAAGACCGTGAGCACCCCCCAAATCCCAAAGGGAATAATGAGGGACAACATGCCGTTATGAAAATCGTTGGCCAGCGCCAGGGAGCCCTGGCTGGCGTCAAAATGTTCCGCCGCGCCTTGGAGCAGTTCATTGCCCGTCATCATTTCATCGTAATCGGAGGAGGAAAACGCCAGGCCTTTGCCCAGGAGCAAGTGGGGTGGAATTTGCGGCAACAGGGCGGTCCACATGGTCAACCGCCATTCGGTGCTGCTTTGCGCCGAGAGCACGGCGTCGTAGTCCAAATCCAGGGGCAAGAAGGCCAGGGCGCGTTGAAAGGTGAAGGGCAACCGGTGGGCCAGCGGGATGACAGCGGTGACGGCGAGTCCGCCCATCAATATCAAGACCATGATGGCCGGGGTGCGATGCAGTTTCTCCAGCAAAAACATCATGATAAAGGTTGCCATCACCATCATCAGCGTGGAACGAAAACCACCCAGCAAAATGACCAGCAAGGCGAGGAAGAGAATCGCGGGCCGCCAGAGTTTGCCTTCAAAGAAAATGCCCCGCAACCCATACCGCGCCAGCATGTAACAATACACCCCGGTGGCCGCCGTGGAAAATCCGGCCAGGCGGGTCACGCCAAATTCAAACGTCGAGCTGTCGTCCAGGGAGGGGGGAAACATCAAATAGATCAGCCCCATCCAACTGGGTGCGAAAATGTAAGTATTGCCCACAAACGCCGTCAATTGCCCCAGAAAAAAGAGGGCAACGTATAATTTGGCTTTCTGCGGGGGAATCGGGCGGGCGGTGATGGCAAAATAACTCAACACGCTGATCAGCAAATAGATGTACTTTTTCCCGCCATAAACCGATCCCCCAAACGCTTTCAGGCCAATCCCGCCCGTCAACTCGGCGGTGGCATAAACCACGGCCATGAATGCCAGGAGGGGCCAGGTGATCTCGGGCACGCGGATAAAGTGCATTTTGCTGTTGATGATCCGCTCCAACGTTGAAATGGTCAGACTCATCACCACCATCACGAGCCATAGCCCTGGTCGGCCGGGTAAAATGAACACCGCCACGCTGCAAGACCAGCTAAACACGAGGATTTCCATGTGCCAGCGGAGAATGATGGGCGAGATCAGCAGGATGCCCAAAACGCCGTAAAAACCCAGCGTGTCCAAATCCAGGGGGTTCGCCAGTGAATAACCGACAAAAATCGCCAGCGGCACGATGATCGAATAGATGATCAGCGAGCGCAGGATGGCTGGCACGTTATTGTTACTCATAGGCGGACTTATCATCAGGGAAACGGCAGGTTTTGCCCGTTTCGCTGACCCTTGCATTATAAACCAACCCGCGAACGGGCTGCAACCGCAATCATCGTTGCAATCCGGGCGGAACTCCGGAGGGAAGCTTTCAATAAAGTGAGAAAGGGGGATTCGAGGGTCCAAAAAGCTTCCGCCTTCGCCCTTGGGGGCTACGGCGGACGGGATGGCGGACAGGATGGCTGGGTAGACCTCCGTGGGGGGGGGCTTTACGGGGCTCGACGGGATTTTTCCTGGATTTGATGCAATTGATTTAATTTCAATGACTTGCTTCGACTTTAGGGCCCGGAGGGGGGTTGACGGCGCTGGACGGGAGACGTCCCACGTCCCAAGTCTTAGGCCCAAGGCCAACATCTTGAAAGGCACGATTGGGTACGATTCACCTGGATTTAATCGCGAACGCTGGTTCAAGGGGCCCGGCAGCAAGGGCAGGGGGCGTGGGTTGGCAGGTTCCGGGTTTTCACCAGGCGGGGAGGGGCGGGGT
>CAIZWI010000053.1 GCA_903936645.1 uncultured Verrucomicrobia subdivision 3 bacterium | reverse complement strand
GGGGTTCGGGTATTTCTTGAAAATTATCCGGGGGCAGCCAGTTCTCCCGGGCGTTCACCAAGGTCTCAAAATAGTGCCAGGTGTGGCGGGCCGTATGCCTCAGAAACTGTTTTTGCTCGGCTGTTAATTCCAGCGGGGCAATTTCAAATGGCTGGCTGATCCGCCAGGCAATCCAGGGGGCGGCCAGCCAGAGGACCAAAACCGGCAGGGCACCCGTCAATTCGGCGGGCTGTCCCCAAGCCATAAAAATCAACACGATGAACGCCACGACCGGCGCGGCCCACATTTTGGCGTAAAAAGCGACTCGTCCCGCCTGCGCCCCGCGTTCCGCATCGCTGGACGTCTGCCACTCCAGCAAATGCCGGTGAGTTACCAGCAAGCGTGTGATCGTCCGCCCGATGGCGTCCAGGCTGACAAATGCGTCGTAGGGCAGAAACGCCAGTGTCAGAAAGATTTGGGCTGTTTGGCGGCCAGCGGAAACGGCCAGTGCCCGCAAATGCATGGTCCAGAACAAGTCCGTGGGTTTGTGTCCCAAATCCACACTGAGCGCCAGCGCGCCCGGCAGGGTAATCAATAATATCATCAGCCAAGGGGCCAGGGGACTCAAGGCCGGCACCCATGTCCAAGCGCCTAACAGCAGACCGAGTAGTGCCACTGGGACCAGACTGCGGCGCAGGTTGTCAAAAATTTTCCATTGGGACAACAGGGACAGTGGATTAGCCCGCCGGTGCGCGTCCGCGCCGGGAACGTGTGGCAGCAGCCATTGCACAATCTGCCAGTCACCCCGTATCCAGCGGTGCCGGCGGTCCATGTCCACATTATAGCGGGAGGGATATTCTTCGAAGAATTCCACATCGCTCACCAGGGCGGAACGCGCATGGCAGGCCTCCAGTAAATCATGACTTAGCACGGTGTTCTCCGGACACCGCCCCTGCATGGCGCGCTCAAAGGCGTCCACATCGTAAATCCCTTTGCCGACAAAAGACCCTTCCTGAAAAATATCCTGGTAAACATCCGAGACTTCCCGGGTATACGGATCAATGCCCGCGTCACCGGCAAATAAGCGCACAAACCAGGACCGCCGGGAACCCGGCAGGCTCACGCCCACGCGGGGTTGGAGAATGCTGTAGCCGGCAGTTACGACCCGCCGGCCGGCCGCAAAGACCGGATGATTCAACGGATGGGCCATCGTTCCCACCAGGCGGCGGGCGGACTCCCGGGGCAATTGCGTGTCCGTATCCAGGGTAATGACATATTTGATGTCCTGCAAAATAGTGGTGTCACCGGTGATTTCCGAGAAACTGTCCATGGCTCCCCCGCGGAGCAGGGCATTGAACTGCATCAGTTTGCCGCGCTTCCGTTCATAACCCATCCACCGGTTCTCCCCGGGGTTCCAGCGGCGGGGCCGATGCAGCAAAAAAAACAAACCGGGTCCATCGGACAAGTATTTGCGGTTGAGCCGGGCAATGCCGTCCCGCGCCCGCTGGACCAAAGCGGCATCCTCCGGCAAATGTTCCTGCACGGCATCGCGGAAATCGCTAAGCAAGGCGAAATGCAGCCGGTGGTCCTGATTGGCCAGATGATGAATTTCCAGGCTCTCTAACAAGCGATCCACTTCAGCCAAACTTTTCAGCATCGTGGGCACCACCACCATGGTGCGGCAGGGCCCGCTGATGCCAGCGGAAAAATCCAGGCGCGGCAGCAGCCGGGGTTTCACCAGCAGCATTCCCAGCCAGTTCATCAGAGCCACCCCCAATTGACTGGCGCACACCAGGAACAGCAGCGTAAAAAACCACAGTTTCCCGGGCGAAACCCCGAATTTCATTAATTCCACCGAACCCATTAAGGTGGTCACCAGCGTGATCCCGCCAATGCCCCCCATATAGAACGTGGCGGGAAATTGATGGATGGCCCGCTCACTAAAGCTCTGCCAGGGATGGTGCAGGTTCAACTGCCGTCCCAAAGCGGCCTGTCCCTGGTCGATTAAATAATACCCCACGTGGGCGGTGCGGTCGTGGCGGCCCCGCGTTTCTGCGGCGGCCAGGGCCGTGGCCACGGCCAGGGCCGCCACCTCACCCTCCGCGCAGCCGCTGTGCCGTGCCATGAATTCCACCGCATGGCGATAACGGTCCCGGGTGGTAAAATCCATCCGCCGGTAAACCCCGGCCGGATCGTTTTGCAACGTTGTTTCCACCAGGCTCAAACTTTCGACAAAATCCTTCCAATCCAAGGCGCTCAGCAAACGCAGGCTGGTAATGCTGTGGCTGACGGAAACCTGGTCCGCCGCCTGGTTTTGACTTTCTTGCTGCACCAGCAGTTCGATGGACAATCCCTGTTCCACCAGGCGTTGTTCCAACCAGCTTCGCGCCAGATGCAGCACCGGGCTTTGGCGGGAAAGGCGCTGGCAAAATTCCGCCACAAACGAACTCGACCACGGCAGGTCCGATTTCGCCATGTCAGCGACCACCACCACCAGCCGTGACGGGTTTTTTTCCGCCGTGGCCTGCAAGCGATCCATCCACTGGGCCGCCAGATCACGGTCTACCCGCGCGAGGGCCAGGCGCGTGGCAATCCGCTGGAGGTTTTCAATCAGGCCCAACCGCACCATGATCGGGATGGCCCACAATTCACCCAGCTTGAGGGACGCGACGGTTTGATAGGCCGCGATAAAAGCACGGAGCGGCTCGGCATCAATCTGCGCATCCACATGGGAGATCAATTCCAGAACCAGGTCATAAACCCGGGGCAAACCCGCCGCCCGGCCTTGCACCAGACGGGGCAATTCCCGGCTGTAACTCCGGGGCAGATGTCGGCGGGCCAGTTGAATTTGTTCCTCAATCAGATAAAAATTGTCCAGCAACCACTCAGCGGCGGGCACGATGGAACGGGCGGGATCCACCGCCAGGGTCGAGCGGTTAAAGGCGCGGAGCACCTCCTCGTTTTGGTCCAGCCGGACGAGCAGCTGATTGGCCCCCTTGCGCGTCACCACCGGTTGTTGGGCGGCCAGCACCCGGGCGTGCCGCGCGAGTTGGTCCACACTGAACAACTCGGTCCGCAAGGGTGGTTCAGCGGCAGCAAGCCGCGTGTGTAAATGTCCCGTAACCCAGTTCTGAATGCGCAATGGCAGTTTCTCCATGAGGGGCTGATTTCCGTCCGTAGTTGTTTTCGCAAGCACTCTGCTTGACCATCCTCCCGCAGGAAGCGCTGGCAGCCCGGGCCAATGCCCGGCTGCTTTGCCTCCCTCAACCCCAATCCAATTCCCAACCCAGACGGATGGTTAAGTCGGCATTGCTGGCAGGAGCAAGCATGCCGGGAGCTAGAACTGCCAGCCATGGGGTGTTACCCCCATCTGTCAGCCCAGATTGGTTTGCCCGTGGGGAAAGTGAATTCTTATTGAAGAAAATGACTGCACAGACGGGTCATTCCCTGGTTTTTACGCCGCCCAGATCGCACCTTTGCCGGCCCAGACTAAACCGCCTGGCGATGGTTCCAATCCAACTACTGGCCAGGAAACTTTGATCCCTGCCTGAGTCAGGATCAATGGTGGGCGGCCCGAAACTATGCTTGGGTGCGAAAGCTAAATAAAAGTGCGGAACCGACCATTGCGGCCGGCTTGACCCGCCTCCTGCCACTGCGCTTGTTTGACTGAAAGTGCCTACTCAAGGCAGTCCCTGGACCGCTCTCAGAACCAAATTCAAGGCCGGAAGGTGCGTTATCCCCGGCACTTATTTTTGTTGGGACTGCGCGGCGGCCGCAGCCTTCGCATCGTCCTGGTCGGCCGAGATTTTGTTGCCGAAGCCAATGATCACGGTGGAACCAATCAAAAGCGCCAGCATCAGGGCCACCAAACCGCGGGTCTTCGCTGAAGCGCCGCGCCATTCCTTGAAGAAAATGCCCCAGAGGGTGCTGAAGATAATGATGCTCGCCATGTGGAGCGTCCAGCTGGAAAACTTGTAATTACCCATCTGGCTTTCGCCCATCTGGTAAAAGAAAAACTGGAAGTACCAAAAAGTTCCCGCCAGGGCGCAAAAAAACCAGTTGCCGAGCACGGGGATTTTTAGGTCGGTCGGCGCGCCGCTGCCGGCGCTGGTGGCCGCCGGACCATGTTCGCCGCTGCCCGTGCCCCCATGGTGCGCGTGTTCCGCCCGCACATGGGAGGCCAGGTATTGATAACCGGTGCGGTTCTTAATATTCAACAGCACGCACCAAATAAAGTTCGTGGTCAAACCGCCCAGCAAAATCACCACGATCACCGGCAGGCCCACCCAAAAAGGACCGGTCCCATGGCTCGCGGAAATTTTTGTGATGGGATCGCCAAACTGAAACCCATAAGAAAAACAAGAGCTCATCACGCCGGAAAACGTCGCAATGGCCAGGCCTTTCCACAGGCTGAATTCCGCAATCGCGGACGATTTGCCATCATTGCCCAGATCCTTTTCCTTGCGCAAGCCGGCGATGCCCCCGAGGGCAATGCCCACCAAACACACAATCACCCCGACCAAAACAATCGGCCCGCCGGCGCTGGTGCCGGAATGGTTCAGCAGTTTGTCCGCAAATTCGCCCTTCACAATCGGCGGCACCAGCGTGCCAAACGCCGCGCAATACCCCAGCGCCACCGCCATGCCCAGGGACATCCCGAGATACCGCATTGTCAGGCCAAAGGTCAGGCCGCCCAGCCCCCACAAAACGCCCATCAGATAGGTCATCCAAAAAGTCTCGGACGGCGTTTCGTGCAGGACCGCGAACAGATCCTTGGACAACGCCAGCGCGCCGATCCAGGGGCAAATCAACCAGCTAAACAAACCGCCCGCCAGCCAGAAGGTTTCCCACGACCATTTGCGGACGCCCTTGTACGGCACATAAAAGCTACCGGAGGCCAGGCCCCCCAGCCAGTGGAACACGACGCCGAGTAATGGATTTGGTTGCATGGTGATTTATTGGTATTGGGCGATGAGAATGGGAATTTACGGCCGCTTGGACAAGACTTCTTTTTCGTAAGTTTTCACTTCCGCCAGCCAGGCCTCGCCCACCGGCACGCCCTGGCTCGCACAATAGTAATCCCAAACCGCGCCAAACGGCAGCGTGCGGGTTTCTTCCTGCAACGCCAGGCGCGTGGTGAAATCCCCCGCCGCCTCGGCGGTGCGCAAGCGGTCGGTCGGCTCCAGCAAGGCGATGAGCAGCGCGCGCACCATGTTGCGGGTGCCAATCGTCCACGCCGCCACGCGATTGATGCTGGCATCGAAATAATCCAGCCCAATGTGCACGCGGTCGGTAAAATCATTCGCCACAATCTCCCGGGCAATCGCCAGCAAATCGTCGTTGAGCACCACCACATGGTCGCTGTCCCAGCGCACGCCGCGGCTGACGTGCAACAAAATTTCCGGCATGAATTCCAGCACACTCGTCAGCTTGTCGGCAATGCCTTCGGTGGGATGATAATGCCCGGCATCCAGCGTCAGCATTTTGTTCCGGCTCAGCGCGTAGCCCAGGTAAAACTCATGGGAACCCACCACATAACTCTCACTGCCAATCCCAAACAGCTTGGGTTCCACCGCATCCAGGTTCCATTTGGGGTTGATCGTCCTGGCAAAAACCGCATCCAGCGATTCCGCCAGCCGCGAGCGAGGCCCCTGGCGGTCGGCCGGCGTGTCCTTCATGCCGTCCGGAATCCACACATTGGTCACGCAGGTTTTGCCCAGGGCCTTGCCCATCGCCGCGCCGATTTCACGCGCGCGGAGGCAATGCTCAATCCAAAATTCACGAATCCCTTTGTTCCGGTTGGACAGCGTGAAGCCGTCGGCGGATTTGGGGTGCGAGAAGCAGGTGGGGTTGAAATCCAGGCCCAAACCGTTCTGCTTGGCCCAGGCAATCCAGTTCTTGAAATGTTCCGGGGCGATGGCGTCGCGATCCACTTTTTTACCGCCAAATTCCCCGTAGAAGGCATGCAGGTTCAGCCGGTGTTTCCCGGGAATCAGCGCATAAGCTTTTTCCAGATCCGCGCGCAGTTCATCCGGGGTGCGGGCCTTGCCCGGGTGATTCCCCGTGGCCACCAGTCCGCCACTCAGCGCGCCGCCGAAGTTTTCAAAGCCACCCACGTCATCGCCCTGCCAGCAATGGAGGGAAATGGGAATGGTCGCCAGCGCTTTCAGGGCGCGGTCCACGTTCACTCCGAGGCTGGCATAGCGCTCCCGGGCGAGTTCAAAAGCTTGGGATACCGATTGGTCGGCGGTGGCATTCGATTTCATATTTCAAATAGGATGGCGTAGCATTCCAAATTCCCCGGCAAAAATGAATACAAAACGTTTATGATTTTTGCCAGCCGGTCGCTGGCGCCGTCTCCCATGAACATCCGATTGCTTTCCGCCCCCGAACCGGGCTACATGGTGTCTTATCATGATACCCCACGAACGTTGCCCTGGCCCGCCGGCCAGACCCCCAATGGGTGGGCACACCAGCGAAACCTCGCGACCAGCACCACGTCGGCTGACGCAGCTCAAACTTGCTTTGAAAGCCCGCACCATCCTTTTATCAATCGTCCTCGCGGCCCTGACGCTCCCGGCCCAACCCGCCCGGCCGGTGGCCAGCCCCGTGGCCCGGGAGAACGGCTGGCGCCGTGGGCCGGTCTTGGAAGGCAACACCTTCCGCCCGTTGCGCTATTGGCCGCAAGGCACGGATTTCGTCATCACCAACGGACCGGAGTTTTTTAATCGTCCCTTGTATTGCCTCAATACTGCCTGCCGGCTGGATGGCGGCGACAAACCCGAATTCGCGCTCTATCTCCCCGGTCGGGGCGGGAATTTGCGACTGGGCATCCAAACGGCCGCCGGGGCGAAATGGTTGCAGGATGCCCGCCAAATTATCACCCGCTATCGCCCCGGTTCCTTGGTTTACACCCTGCGTGACCCATGGCTGGGCGACGGCGAACTGCAACTGACCCTCCTCCCGCTGGCCAGCGTCAAAGGCGGAATCCTGCAGGCCGTCTGGTCCGGCCCCGCCGCCCTGCCGTTAATGTGCGCGTTTGGCGGGGCCAATGGTGCCCGCGGCTCACGGGATGGCGACATCGGTTGCGAGCGCGAGCCGGTGTCCGAGTTTTTCCAATTACAACCCGGCCAGTGCGCTGACAACCACTTTGTCATCGCCCGCAACACGTTTACCCTCACCCATAAAAATATCACCCTCTTCGGCATCCTGCCCCCGGCGGCGCAACTCGCCCTGGCCGACGCGGCGCAATGGTCCTCGCCCGCCGGCCTGCTTGCCACCACCGGGTCCGCCGCCCGGCTGCCCGTGCTCACCGCCCGTTTTGACGTGCCGCCCGGGCAACCCGTATTCCTCGCCTTGCAATCCTTGGGCACCCCGGCGGCGGGCGGTCCTGAGTATCCCGAGGCCAACGCAGCCAGTGCGCCCGGCGCGACCCGCGCGACCGCCGGTCCCGTGCTGGACCTGCCCCAACAATTCGCCGCCGCGGAAACCCGCCGCCAGTCCATTGCCGGCCGCGTGAGCGTCGCCACCCCGGATCCCTTTATCAATGCCGCCGCCGCCGCCCTCTGCGTTGCCGGGGATGCCGTCTGGGATGAAAAACTGCAATCCTACATGCACGGTGCCGTTGCCTGGCGCACCCGGCTGCTCGGCTGGCGCGGCTCCTACACCGGGGACGCCCTCGGCTGGCACGACCGCACGGCCGCCCACTTCGCCGGGTTTGCCCGCCAGCAAAATACCCAGCCCATTCCCGCCGCCCTCCCGCCGGCAGACGAGGCGGCCAATCTCGCCCGCAGCGAAGCCGCCTTGCATTCCAATGGCGACCTCACCAAAGCCCACTATGACATGAATCTGGCGGGCGTGGACGCCTTCTTCCGCCATCTGTTGTGGACGGGCGATCTCACCTATGCCCGCCAGCAATGGCCGGTCATTGAACGCCACCTGGCCTGGGAACGCCGCCTCTTCCGCCGTGAATTTGGCGCGGAAAAATTGCCCTTGTACGAGGCCTATTGCTGCATCTGGGCCAGCGACAATCTTCAATATAATGGCGGCGGGGCCACGCATGCCACGGCCTATAATTACTGGCATAACCAAATGGCCGCCCGGGTCGCTCATTTACTGGGCGTGGACGCCACGCCTTACGAAACCGAGGCCAGTCTCATCGCCCGGTCCATGCACCAAAACCTCTGGCTCGCCGACCTCGGCTGGTATGCGGAATTCAAGGATTACCTCGGCCGCCAACTCCCGCATCCCAGCGCCGGCCTGTGGACCTTTTATCACACCGTCGATTCCGCGGCCGCCACCCCCTTCGAGGCCTGGCAGATGACGCGTTATGTGGATACCCAGATCGCCCATATCCCCATCCACGGCCCGAACGTGCCGGCGGAGGGCCTCTTTACCCTGCCGGAAACCAGTTGGATGCCGTACCAATGGTCGGTCAATAATGTCGTCATGGCGGAGGTCGCCCACACCTCCCTGGGGTACTGGGAAGCAGCCCGTCCCGACGTGGCCTTCCCGACCTTTAAGGGGGCCTTGCTCGACAGCATGTATATGGGGCTTTGCCCCGGCAACCTCGGCTGCCTGACGGCCTTCGATGTCGCCCGTGGCGAGGCCCAGCGGGATTTTGCCGACGCCTGCGGTTCCGTCTCCCGGGCCCTGGTCGAGGGCCTGTTCGGCCTGCATCCCGATGCCTTGCAGGGAACCCTGCGCATCACCCCCGGCTGGCCCGCCGGCTGGGATCACGCTCGCATTCAACACCCCGATGTTACCCTCGCCTTTCAACGCACCGGGCTCACCGAAACGTATGACATTACCCCCCGATTCTCGCGCCCACTGACCTTGCTCCTGCAAGTGCCCGCCCTCCGCGACCGCGTGGACAGCCTCACCGTCAACGGTCAATCCGCCGATTGGTCACCCTGGCCCGAGGCCATTGGCCAGCCGCGGATCCTCGTGGCGGGCCCGGCGGGGGTGCCGGTTCAAGTCGTCATCAAATGGTCCGGGGCACCGCCCGCCCTGGCCAGTCCGGCCATTACCATTCCGCAAGGCGGCGAATTTACGAACCGTTTTGAGCCGGCCCGAGTACTCACCATCGCCGATCCGCAGGGTGCCGTGACGCACTTAACCACTGGCCGTTTCGGTCTCCAAGGTCTGGCCACCGGGACCGTGGGCCAGCGCACCCTGTTCGCCCGCCTGAGCCAGGGGGACCAGCTCTGGTGGCAGCCCGTGAGCCTGGATATCCGCCCGGCCACGCCCGCGCCGGCCGCTTTCGACTGGCACACTCCCGTGGCCCCGCCCGCCGACTTTGCCACCGTCAATCTGGCCCCGATATTCAATGACCAGGTCAGCCAGATCTTTCGCCAGGAATATCGTTCCCCCCGTTCGCCCTTCTGTTCGCTGGCGCTGCCCAAACAAGGCCTGGGGGGCTGGTGCGACATCAAAACGGAATTCACCGTCGATGACGCCGGCCTGCGGGCGGCGGCCGCGCGCCACGGCGGCCGCTTCCAGCTGCCCAACGGCATCCCTTTTGCCACCCCCGGGGAACCCGCGGCCAAAAACATCGCCTTCACTTCCCAATGGGACAATTATCCCCGCCAGGTCACCCTGCCGCTCACCGGTTCGGCCCGGCATGCCTTCCTGCTCCTCGCCGGTTCCGCCCTCCCCATGCAAAGCCAGTTTGATAATGGCGAGGTCATGGTCACCTACGCCGATGGTTCGATGGCGCGCCTGGTGCTGCGGAATCCCACCAACTGGTGGCCCATTGAACAGGATTATCTGATCGATGACTACGCCTTCCGCCGGCCCGAAGCCCTGCCGCCGCGCGTGGACCTGGCCACCGGCCGGGTGCGCCTGCTGGACCTGGCGGCGTTCAAAGGTCATGGCGGGCGGGTGCCCGGGGGAGCCGCCACCGTCCTTGAATTGCCCCTGGACCCGGCCAAACCGCTGAAATCACTGACCTTGCACACCCTGGCCAACGAGGTTGTCATTGGCCTCATGGCGGTGACTTTGCAACGCTAATTCGGCTCAAAATTGCTGCTTCACGTCCCTCGGCTTCCCGGTGGCTTTGACCACCCCTTCGCCCACGAATTCCACGTGGTCATAGCCCGCTTCGTGCAAAAAGGCCGCCAGTTGCCACTGCGCCCGTTCACTGGCATCCCGTAAAATTCCGGTGCTCAGGGCCGCGCTCCGCACTTCCGCCACGGCCTGCCGCCGGGCCGTCTGTTCCAAATCCTTGTCGAACGCCCTTAGAAAGCCCAGCTTCCAATCAATGACCTGTGTTTTTTGCTCGTCCAGATAACAGTCGGTGATATGCGCCGCCGGGAGGCGGACCGTGATGTTTTTGCCGGACACCTGCACGTCCCCCGCGCCAATCTCCTGCAAATTGATCCCGGCTTTCACAATGCCATGTGCGAGCAACATGACCCGGTTGTCGCCCTGGACATACTCACCCAGGGTCGTTTGCGGCGGCGCGTCCAGAATCACGACTTTTTCCAGCACATATTTCACCGTCACCAGATCCGCCAGCGTTTGCACCCGTTGCACCACCGTGGCCGTGCCGAGGAGTTGCAGGCCCGCCGGCCGTTTCAGCCAGTGCGTCCCCACCACCCCGAGCAGCAACCCCGCGCCAAACAGGGCCAGCAGCGCCAGCGCCCACAATAAATTGCCAATCCGTTGCATGCCCCAGTCTACCATCGGCCCGCCGGTTGAAAAGCTTCTTGCCGGTGCTCATGCACTGGAGATGCCAGTGTTTTCGCCGTGCCTTTGTTGACTCCCTCCGCTCCACGGCCAATCATTGCCTGTCCGACCCAACCCCATACCAGCCTGGTCTCATCGGCCCAGGTAAACCATCCGATATCACTTTCAGACCGGAAGGTCCGCCCCATCGCTTCAGCGCCGCCGGATGATTCTCACACGCTTAGCGCAAACCTTGTGAAATAACCTTACCACGACTCCACACCGCCCCAACTCATGCCTGCCTGCCTGCTCAACCCAGAGGGTTGCCAGCCTGTAGCCGGGGGTTGAACAAAGTGACACCCCCGGTCACCATCCCCACCCACCCACCCCG
>CAIZWI010000052.1 GCA_903936645.1 uncultured Verrucomicrobia subdivision 3 bacterium | reverse complement strand
TATTTCGGACTTTCATGCTTGTCAAGATTGGTTAATTCTGTTCTGCCGATGAATATTGAGCCAGGAAAAACCGCAGGCGGAGGGGGCAAGTTGATCCCCAAGCCAACATTGAGCTCAGATGGTTGGCCTCAGCGCTCCGCTCCACCCAAGGCGGGGTCGCCTCCCGCAGAGCGTGATTTGCCAATGCAGTCCATGGTGGGCAACCGCGACCCGGAAAGGGGTTCTGATCTGGCGATTGCCGGCGGAAACATTTGGCATTGATTGTTTGCGTCGAAAAAATCAATCTTCGGTTCAATGCTGGCCATCCTGAAATTAAATCCTCGGGAGCCCTGCCGTGGGCATGCCCCAACGGGGCATCGACTCGTAGCCCAGGGTTGCGAGGAACGAGCTACCCTGGGTCAGAAGCCAAAGCCAGTGGCAACCCCAACGGGGTTGAGCCCGTTAGCTTGACCTATGCCGCAATCTTTCTCTGCCGTATACATCCACCGGGTCTTCTCCACCAAAGACCGCCGTCCGTTTCTCCGCGATCTGGCCGTGCGTAAAGCGCTGCATTCTCAACTCGGTGGCATTTCCAAAACGTTGGAGTGTCCCCCCACTTTGGGTGGGGGAGTGGAAGACCACGTTCATATCCTTGCACGTCTGGGTCGCACCATTACCCAGGCTGATTGGGTCAAGGAATTAAAACGCGCATCGAACGGCTGGTTAAAAGAGCAAAATCGGGATTATGCCGACTTCGAATGGCAGGGCGGCTACGCGGACTTTGGGGTAAGCCTGTCAAACCTGGAACAAGTAAAACACTATATCACGGGACAGGAGGAGCATCACCGGAAGCTGAGTTTTCAGGACGAGCTGCGGGCATTGCTGCGTAAACACGAAATCGCCTGGGACGAGAAATATTTATGGGATTGAGAAATCACTGGGCACAACCCCGTTGGGGTTGTCGACTTTTAATGTTCATTCACCCAGGGTAGCTCGTTCCTCTCAACCCTGGGCTAGCGGGCTCAGCCCCGTTGGGTCTGGGCCGGGTCCGCAATAACAAATAAACAGTTGCCAAATAGTTCCCCCCAACCCGCCCGGCGGTAAATCACACAAATGCTCCCCGACGAATCCCGGTCCAAATGCGCTCGCCGCCAGTTGAAGAAGCCAAAGGAACACGCACCGAGACGGTGCGCTAACCCGCAGTCGAGGACGGCCGCGCTACCCATGGGCCGGGGATGGCCATGCGGATTCGGCTTTTGCCGCCGATTCCAAAACCTCAAATCATCCAGTCCGGGGCGGCTTCTTTTTTGCGGGCGGACTTGTCGCGGATGACCAGCTGCTTCTCCTCGTACACCACCAGGGAATCCGCCGGAATGCTGTGCATCAGAAACACATTCGCCCCGATCGTGGAATTCGCCCCAATCACCGTTTCGCCGCCCAGAATGGTGGAGTTCGGGTAAATGGTCACATGGTCTCCCACGTCCGGATGCCGCTTCCCACCCTTCACGATGTGGCCCGCCTCGTCCTTCACAAAACTCCGCGCGCCCAGCGTCACGCCATGATACAGCTTCACGTGCCGGCCCAGCCGGCAGGTCTCGCCCACCACCACCCCCGTGCCGTGATCAATGAAAAAGTGCGAGCCGATGCGGGCCCCCGGATGAATGTCGATGCCCGTGCGGCTGTGCGCCCACTCCGTCATCATGCGGGGAATGATCGGCGCCCCCGCAATATACAGAATATGGGCCAGGCGCTGAATCGCGATGGCGGTGATAAAGGGGTACGATAAAATAATCTCCTCGCTGAAATGCACGGCGGGATCGCCTTCATAGGCCGCTTCAATATCCGTGCGCAAGAGTTCCCGCACATCCGGCAGGGATTGGAAAAACTGCCGGAGAATCGGCGGGGTGCGGCCCGTGGGCTTTTTGGGGTCGCCAATGCGCACACTTTTCCGCACCTGATCCTCCAGGCCGAGGGCCACCTGGGTGAGGCGTTCACTGGTCAGTTCCGCCAGGGTGCCATGGTGCACGGCGTCGTCATCGTGGAATCCCGGAAAAAGCAATTGCAACAGCCCCTCGCAAATCTGCCCGACGGCCCGCGTGGAGGGCATGTTGTGCGCATCGCGGTGGTTCAGCCCGCCAACGGTGGCATACGAGGCCAGCAAGTCGGGCACGAATTGGTCGTAGGGCTTTTCCGGCGCGGGCGGCACGGCGGGTGGGCGTGGCCCGGCCGCGGCGGCGGCAAGCCCGTTACCCTGGGAGGATTCACGTTTCATTAGCGGTGTGGACACAAGTATTTTCAAAATAATGGCATGGGGTTTCCGGCGCACCTCCAAACTTTCAGCACCGGAAACCCCATTTGACCTGAACCCGGAACTTCCGGGTCAGGTAAATTCTACGACCTCCGTTAGTTCGAGAGACTCACGGCGCGGTAGTAGCGCTGCGCATTGGCACTGAACGGGGTCGTGTCCAAAACCGGATACGGCAGGGACGTCGGGAGCGTCACAAACTTGAGGGTGGTCCAGTTCGTGGCGGGCACCAGGGTCGTGGCGTAGTCAATCCGGTACGACTGGCCCACCGTCCCGGTCAGGGTGATCGCCGGGTAGCTGGCAATGCCCACTTGCGCGGGGGCGCTGGCGCTGGATGCTTGGAGGTAGGTCGGACCGTGTGCCAGCACATACGCGGCCACCTGGTTGCCGATCGTCTGGCCCGCCGTGTCCGAGAACCAGAAATGCACCCCGTCATAAATCCGCGCCAGCACGTTTTCGGTCTCCCCCTTGGTCAACGACTGAATCAACCGCGCCGGTTCCCCCGCCGTGGTGGTATGCAATTGGAGGGTGTTTTGGTCGCCAAAAAAGGCTTTGATCACCTCAAAACCCGCATTAACCGTGCCGCCATGGCCACTGGGATACTCCGGATGGTTCGGCGTGACGATGAGTGGCTGCCAGGCCGTATAATTATTCGTCACCGTCCCGTCGGGGTTCGCGTTTAGGGCCGTGATGGGCCGCCAGTTCAGGTAAGTGTACTTCGCATCCCACACCGCAATGCGGGCGTCCGCCACCGCGATGTCCGTCAGCACAAACAGCAGGGCGTTTTGTTCCAGCGAAATCCCGTTGGCCAGCGACAGCTGCCGTGCGGCCTCATTGACGGTTAGTTCCGCATCCTGTTTATAGAACTGGGCGATATGGGTTTGGTCCGGCGTGCGGGCGGTGCTGTTGAGCGCGCCCAGCGATTGCACTTGTGCCAGGTCATTGCTGTATTGCGCGCTGGTCAAGGCCGGTGGCGGACCCGGGCGGAATTGGTTGGTCGCGGCCAGCACAAAAGGCGTCACCGTGCCCCATTGCTCGTTAATGCCCGCGCCGAACGTATAAGGCGGGGTGGTCGCGGTGGGGATGTTCGGCGTGAGTTGGTACGCGCCGGGAACAATCGTTGCCGGCCCGGGATAAGTCACATTGGGCGTGGCCCCATCCGTGGCGCGCAGGGCGATGATGCTCGCCGCCGAGGCGGAGCCGGTGGCGGGTCCGTTTCCCAGGGGGCCGTCGGTAATGGCCGCCAGGCTGTTCGCCAGGGCCGTGTCCAGCGCCGCCTTCTGGGCGGGGAAATAATTCACCAGCACATCATGCGCCGCCTGCGCCGCCGCCGCCTGTGCCGAGCCGGCGCTGGCCGAGAAATAATGGTACGGGGTGCCAAATTGCCGGATGGAATTCACCGCGTCATACACGGCAATCGCTTCAATCGCATCAATGCGCGAGCCCAGGTTGCTGTTCAGCCCGGCAGTCTTGGTGGCGT
Source organism: uncultured Verrucomicrobia subdivision 3 bacterium (assembly GCA_903936645.1). GTDB lineage: Bacteria > Verrucomicrobiota > Verrucomicrobiia > Limisphaerales > UBA11358 > UBA11358. Next base: position 3,299 of record CAIZWI010000052.1, on the reverse strand, counting down.
TCACGGTGATCAGGTTCCAATCCGTGATGACATCCGCGGATGCGGTGGACACCAGGGAAGTGAGGGTGGCCACCGAGAGGGCGGCGAGGGAGGCAGTATTCAATTTCATGTTCTTAGGTTGGTAGTTGAGTTGTTTGTCCGGGAGCGCGGGAGTGCGCGCCGGAAACCAGTCCGGCGGCGTGGCGTTCCCGGGTGGGGGTTGCCTCCCTTGGTAGGGTCGGAAAAGTCAGGGGATTCGGGGGCGATGGAGGCGGCCAGCGCCGTGGCGCAATCCACGAGCCAGGCGGGACGCTTGGACCAGCTTTCCCAGCCGGGCAGCGCCCATGCCTTTTGCCGGAAATCAAACCGGCACAGCAAGCGCAGGTGGTTCACCTTAGCCCGCAGCACGAACGATTCGCCCGGATCGGAATGGCGCAATGAAGGCATATGTATGAGTGGTTTTTCATCATCACCTCCAGTGGTCCGGTTGGCGCTTAGAATGACTACTTGTCAAATTGTGTATTTAACAAATAGTTCAATATTAATTGTTTTATTGCGATTAAATGTGCTTTTTCAAACTTATATAATAACGACTTGTTATGTCGTCAATATGGGCGGAATGCGGCGGCAAGTCAACGGTTTTTTTAAACTTTTTAAAATGCCCGGCGCGCTGCCCGCGTCCGGTCATTCCTCCGTGGCCAGGTGCAGGTACATCGATTGCAGGGCGATTTTGCCCGGCCCGGTAAACCGGTTCCACGCAATCTGGCCGCCGCTGGCGAACAGGCCGGTGGCCAGGCGCTGCAACACCGTCTCCATGACCACCGTGGGGGATTTGTAAATCCAGCCGCCGGGCTCAATATCAATTTGCTCGCCCGGCCGCAATTCCACCTCGAAAACGTTGCCGTAGCCGTGCAGCCACAAGATCCCCTCGGTGCCGGCAGCGGTAAAGGTGTCCACAAAGAAACCCGTGCCGCCCAGCAGCATGTTCGCCATCCCCCGCACCCGGTTAAAAGTGAATTCCACCCCGTCCGTCGCCGCCAGAAACTGGTGCTCGCGCACATCCACCGCCTCTCCCGGACGCAAATGCAGCGCGAATACCTGGCCCGTGCCATCCCGGCTGAAGGCAATCCGGCCGGGCCCGCGCGCCGCCGTCATGAAAATCGGCATGCCCGCCAGCATCCGCTTCAGGGCCCCGCGCATCGGTTTGAGTTCAATCGCCACCTGAGGATCCTTCCACAGTAGTATATGATGCTCGAAATATACCGGGGTGTGGGACAATTCCAGGTGCAGAACGGGCACCAATTGGCCCTCAATGTGATAAGTGACGCCGCCAAAAGTTTCATTGGCGACCGATGTGTTAAGTTGCCGGGGTACAGCCATGGTGTGGGGAAGTGGTTAAAAGTTGAGTGGTGGTTAACGCTGCCAGCCGCCACCATACGCCCTCAACCGCAAAAGAAAAGCCGGAATGCGCCCGCTTGAATTTTTGGGGGAAGCGAGTAATTTGAGCGCATGCCGATTTACGAATTTCATTGCAACTCCTGCACGAACGACAGCGAACTCCTCGTCCGCTCCAGCGCATGGCAGGGCACCCAGTGCCCGCATTGCGGCTCGACCCAGCTCGCCAAGAAGTTTTCCGTCTTTGCCGAGGCCGGCACCGGCACCGGCACCGGCGGGGGCGATGCCGGTGCGTGTGCGACCGGCGGCGGCGGTGGTGGTTGCTGCGGCGGCCACGGGAATTAACCCCGGCCGCTCACCAATGCCCCAGCCGGTCCACGGGCACCGGCCAGTTTTCGGGATACACCAAATAAACCGTGTGGTGTGAGGTATCCCACGCCTTGAGCACATTGGCCCGCTTGTAAATGTGGCGGATGCTCTCCACCTTGGGATCCGTCCAGGGATCATTAATCACCACATCCCCGTTCTCCGTAAATCCCCGGCACACCGTCAGGTGGCCATTGAGATCCGGTGGCCGGCCATCCTGCAACAAATCATACCGGGCCGAAATAATCACCGGAATCCCGGCGGCAATCCAGTCTTCCAGCTCCGTCATATCCGCCAGCCGCGTCACATACGCGCGCATACCCGGGAGGCTGCCGGCGAAAGCGGTGTTAAAAGGCCAGTTGCCCGTGGGATGATAAAAGCCGTGATCAAACACGCCGGCAGCGGTTTCGGGGGCGTCCACCAACCATTCCGGCCGGTTCGCCACCGCGCCCCAGCGGGCCAGCACCATCGAGAGCGAGGTGGGACTGCACCAGCCACTGCCGCCGGGATACGATTGTTGCGAACGTTCCGGCGTGGGAATGATTTTGCCCCACGCCGCCGGATGCGGCGGCCGGGCGACCGGCGTCAGGTTGGTATTGCAGCCCGCCAGGCCGAGAAATTTCAAGCGCGGCACCCCGCCATTCGTGCCCCCGAGCGTGATCCGCACCTGGGCGGCCGTCGCCAATGCCTGTAGCGCCAGCGTATCCACCCGCACATCACCGTCCGCATCCCGCTGGCCCGGCACACTCGCGCGGGGAAAGGGCAGGTTGTCCCGGGTCCATAATCCCATCACATAAAACTTCGTCGTGTGGCTGGGCCAGCGGGCGCTCGCCTCGATTTTCAGCCAGGTCCCCGCCGGCGCCTCGGCATTCCAGGAAACAATCAGTTCATTCCACGGCGCGGGGCTTTTCAAGACCGGCGAGAGCCACACAGCCGTGCCGTCGGCATTCGTCGTTTGGGTGAACCCGGCAAAATTCGTCAGGCCAATAAAATGGCTGAAGGCATCCTGCCCCATGCCCGCCAGCGGGCCCAGGATCAGCAGGAACAGTCCCCCACCCAGCCCGGCCAGGGTACGACCCTTCCCAATAAGTTTTTCCACGAATGAATGCATTGCCTGACCTTGTTTCCCAAAGCCCGCAGCTGGTCGGCGGGAAAGTGGCTGTCCCACATGGATTCGAACCATGAATAACGCCTCCAAAGGGCGCTGTGTTACCATTACACCATGGGACAGACCGAACTTGCGCGCGCCATCGGGGGATGAAACGCACACCTTAAATTATCAGGTGCCCCGGTGGCATTCAAGCTGAGAAATTATTTTATCCCGCCGCGGGCGGTTCCGCACCACCGCCGTTCGTGGGCGCAGGTTGACCGCCCGGCCAAGCAAAACCGCAACCAAAACCAAAGGCGGACGGGCAACCCCCTTTTTGGCACCACGATCACCCGCACTGGGTAACCGCTACTTTTGGCGCACCGGGACCGCGCCGCCAACCAGCGGCGCGCCCGGCGGCGCACACGGCGTCCCCGCACCGTTTTCCCTGGCGCGTGGGACAAAATTCAAC
>CAIZWI010000051.1 GCA_903936645.1 uncultured Verrucomicrobia subdivision 3 bacterium | reverse complement strand
TGCGGGATTTGCGGCAGTGATGTGCATGGACTGGATGGCCGCACCGGCCGCCGCATTCCACCGCTGATCATGGGGCATGAGTCGGCGGGGGAAATTGCCGGGGTAGGCCCGGCCGTAATCGCCTGGCAGCCGGGCGACCGGGTGACGTTTGATTCCACGGTGTATTGCGGGGAATGCTGGTTTTGCCGGCGCGGTCAGGTCAATTTGTGCGAACACCGCCGGGTGCTGGGAATTTCCTGCGGGGAATACCGCCGGCACGGGGCCTTCGCCGAATTCGTGGCCGTGCCGCAGCGAATACGCGCCTCGGCGGGCGAATATCCGGAATGTCTGGCTTTGATCGCGAGCGGGAAAATTAATGTGACCGCCTTCATCAGCGCCACGCCACCGCTGGCGGAGGGCGCACAATGGTTTGCCCGGCTCCACGCGGGCGAGCCGGGATTGATGAAAGTATTGCTCAAGCCTTAACTGCTCTCTTTAATTTATGCGAAAATTAAGAACTGCCGTCGTCGGGTGCGGCAAAGTGGGTCACCTGCATGCGGCCGCGCTCCAGAGCCTGCCGGAATCCGAATTGGTCGCGGCCTGCTCGCGGTCGCCCGCGCGGGCCGGGGCCTTTGCGCAGAAATACGGCGTCGCCGCCTTCACGGACGTCGCCGAAATGATCCGGCAGGCGCGGGTCGAGGCCATTTGCCTCTGCACGCCCCACCCGGAACATGTCGGGCCCACCCTCACCGCCGCCCGGCTCGGGGTGCATGTGCTCGTGGAGAAGCCGCTCGCGTCCTCCCTGGCGGATTGCGATGCCATGCTGGCCGCCGCGCGGGAACACCACACCATCCTGGGCACCGTCTGTCAGCGGCGGTTTTATCCGCCCTGCCAGCGCATTCACCAGGCCATCCAGGCCGGCAAGCTTGGCCGGCCCATCCTGGGCACGGCGACAATGCTGGGCTGGCGCGACGAGGCCTATTACAAGAGTGATGCCTGGCGCGGCCAGTGGGCCACGGAGGGTGGCGGTGTGCTGGTGAACCAGGCACCGCACCAGTTGGACTTGATGATCTGGTACTTCGGCGAGATTGCCGAAGTGTTTGGCTACTGGGCAAACCAGAACCATCCGTATATCGAAGTGGAAGACACGGCGGTGGCCGTGATCCGGTTCAAAAGCGGGGCCCTGGGCAGCCTGGTGCTCAGCAACAGCCAGAATCCCGCGATCAACGCCCGGGTGGCCGTGCATGGGAGCAACGGGGTTTCGGCCGGCGTGCAGACCGACGGCGGAGTGATGTTTGTGCCCGGCGTGTCGGCCATCACCGAGGCACCCTACAATGATCTCTGGACCGTCCCGGGCGAGGAAGGCTCTTTGCCCGTCTGGAAGGCGGCGGACGCCGAACTTTTCCAGCGGGTGAATCCCATGGAATATTTTCACCGGTTGCAGATTCAAGATTTTCTCCAGGCCATTATGGAACAGCGCCCCCCCGCGATCACCGGTGAGGACGGCCGGCGCACCGTGGAATTGTTCACGGCCGTCTACCGGGCCAACCGCGATCGCAAAGCAATTCCCTTTCCACTCAGCCCGGAATGACCAGTGCCCGCCATCCCGGCGCCGGCGGACCGCCCACGCGCGTGCGCCACGGCGTGTTGGGGATGCTGTTCGTAACGGTGGTCATCAATTATTTGGACCGCAGTAATCTCTCCGTGGCCGCCCTCGCCCTGACCGGCGCGCTTTCTTACCTCTTGGTCGTCGGCCGGGTCGAGCGGGTGGCCGCCTGATTCAAGCCGCTGGCCGGGGCCGGACCAAAGGCGTTTAACAGTTCCGCCGCCGCGCGACTTGGCGGGCGCTGTTTGGGCCAGGCCGCCACAATCTTGCGCTCCGGGCGGGGTGCCACCAGCGAACGGTACACGGGAGCACCCGGCTGGGCTGGTTTGCAGGCCATCGCGGGAACGAGGGAGAGACCCAGCCCGGCACTGACGAGCGCCTGCACCGTCTCCAACTGCGCGCTGCGAAAACTGATGCGCGGCTGGAGGTCGCGCAAGTCGCAGAAGCGCAGCACCTGCTCGCCCAGGCAATGGCCCTCCTTCATTACGATCAGGTTTTCCCCGTCCAAATCGGCCGGGCCGATGGTGCGGCGGCGGGTGAGGGGATGCTGGGCGGGCAGGGCGAGGAGCAGTTCTTCGCTGCGTAACTCGCACAATTCCAGACGCTCGTCCTGGATGGGGTGGCTGGCCAGCACCCAGTCTATTTCACATCCCAGGCAGCTTTTTAGCAACCGCGCGGTGGTGTCCTCCACCACGATCAGCTCCACGCCCGGGTATTGGGCCGTGAAGGTGGCCAGCACGGGGGGCAGCAGATACGGCGCGATCGTGGGCAAAACTCCCAGGGTGACCGTGCCGCGCAACAAGCCTTTGGCCTCCGCCGCCTCCCGCCGGGCGGCTTCCGCCTCGTCCAGAATCCGCTGGGCCCGCCGGAGGAAGAGCTCCCCGTGCGCGGTCAATTTTACCGCAGTTTTCATCCGGTCGAACAAGCGCTCGCCCAGTTCCTCCTCGAGTTTCTGAATCTGCTGGCTCAGGGAGGGTTGGGCCACGTGACATTGCTCGGCCGCCCGCGAAAAATTGCCCTTCTGGGCCACGGCGACCATATAACGAAGCTGGTGCATTTCCATAGGCTGCGCCTATCATAGTCAAAGGAACTAAGTATTTCAACAATCGTGGCAGCGGGTCTAGTTTGTTGATCAGTGTTAATACAATTATGCGCCACCAGTCACTCACCCGCACCATCACGGGCCGCCTTCCCTTGCTCGGCAACCTATATTCTCTTCCCACATCTGCCGGCGGACGCTCACCACACCAAAAATTCGCGGTGAACGGAAGCGTGGAAATCCCCACCTCCGACGCCGGGGAATGGCGTGCTGCCGAATGGCGATCACTCGCGCTGGACTACGCCCGCCACGGCGAAACCGCCGCCCTCGCCCGCATGATCGATCGCGGGCTTTCCATGAATCTGGCCGATGACCGGGGCAACACCCTCCTGATGCTCGCGTGTTACCAGCAAAATGGGGATACCGCCCGCATGCTCTTGTGCTATGGTGCGGCGGTGGACCGCCGCAATCGGCGGGGTCAAACCCCGTTGGGCGCCGCCGCCTGCAAGGGCCATGCCGACATGGTAACCCTGCTGCTGGCGCAGGGGGCCGAGGTCGACGCGGATAATGGCCTGGGCCTGACTCCGCTTATGCTGGCGGCGCTGTTCGGCCACTCCCGCGTGGTGGAACAACTAATTGCGCATGGTGCCTCATTGCAACGGCGCAACCGCCTGGGACTCTCCGCCGGTTTTGTGCTCTGGCTCGCGCGGGGCCTGGCCCGGCTTTGGCGTCGCTCGGCTCCGTTCCGTCCAACCGTATCCCCGACGGTTTAACCTGAACTCCCATCCCGGCGGCCGAATGTCCCAGCTTCCCGCCTTCCGCCGCCGCTGGTCGGCTGGTTCATCCGGATCGCCGGCCCGCCGGCTGGATCCCATGGGCCGCCAGAAAAGCCTTGGCGGTCGCAAAATGATCGGGTGAAATCCACACAGCGGAATATATATCGCTCTCATGGATGTGCAGGGAGAGCAGCCGCCATTGCTTTTCCCGGTTCACCCGGTCAAATTCCGCAAATGCTTCCTTCGTCCGGCCGGAGCGCACCTCTATTTGCGCCCCTTCCGGCAGCCGCCAGAACAGGTAACGCGTCCGTTGCTCCGGCGAGCATTCGCAGTACACCGGCAGCAGGCCCAGGTTCCGGCTAAAATCCACCGCTGCCTGGGTGAGGTCGCGCGACATCCAGCGGGTGAGTGACAGCTCCCGCAGCCGTTCAGCTTTGCCTCCCAGCAACTTCGAGGGGACCCAAATCGTGGTCGGTTTCATATTATTTAATTAGGACGGTCTAATTTCCATTTTCAGTGAATAGTCCTGGTACCCCACCGCCCGCCAAAATGCCACGGCCGCCGTGTTGCGCACCAGCACTTCCACCGTCAACCGCTTTCCCGGCGGCCAGATGCGGGTGCGCAGCAACTCCATGCCGCCCCGGCCCAAACCTTGCCGGCGGCGATGCCTGACCACAAAGAAGTGGCGCAGATAGACGTCCTGCGGTTGTTCCCAATACATGGCATACCCCACCGTTTCCGCCCCCTGCATGAACAGCACCGCCACATATTTGGTCGTCAGCCAGTTGCGCATGCGCTCCGCCAGCTCAGCCACGGTCTGCACATTGCGATGCCCCTCGTCTTGAATCAGTTGGTAATTCATTTCGGCCAGAACCGGACAGTCGGTCAGTCTGGCGGGTCGGTATTTCATAACGATTTGCCGTGGGTTAATGCCAGATGCCCAGCTCGACGAGCTGTTTCGTGGCCGCCGCCGACCAGCCGCGATTGGCCGCCGGACTCGCCGGGCTGGGATGCAAAATGCGCCCTAATTTCACCGGCAGGCCGTGTGCCACCACCTCACCCCGGGCTTCCGCAAACCCCCCCACACCAATCAGCCATTCCGGTTCCAGCACTTCCAACACCCGGCGCAGATGATCATCGCACACGGCAAATAAGCGCGCCTGCTCCTCCGGCGGCAGTTTGTCCGGCGTGCGGTTTTTACCGCCGGCCTCGCAAAACACCAGCGGACAGTAGTTCACCACGAAATGATCCGCAAAAAACGCGGACGGTGTCCCATGGCGCTCCGCGAACAGCCCCCAGAGCCGGCGCCCGCTGACTTCCGAGCGCGGACAGTCAAAGCCCTGCACCGGCCGCTTCGGATGCGCCCCGGCTGGCTGCGCAATCGGGGCCTGGATTTGCAGCCAGTCGCGCACCACCGCGATTTCGCCAAACGGCACCCCCGTTTGGGTCATGCCAAACGGACCGGGATTCATGCCGAGAAAAATCACCCGCTTCCGGGTGTGCCCAAACCGGCGCAAATACTGTTCATGCGCCGCCCAGGCATAATCGAGCGGATTGTAAACATGCGTGACCGGCTCGGCAAACCGCAGGCGGTCCACCTGGGTGGACAATGCCTGCGCGGCGGCCATCAGTCCCTGGCTGAAGGGCGTGGGTTTCGGCAGAACCGGTTTTGTCATGCCGTAAACGGTATGCCAGCGGGTTGAAAAGGCAAGCGGCGACCGCGGGCCACCGCTGCTTTAGGATTGAAGGGCAGGGGGCGAATCGCTTAGCGTCTGCGGGTGCCTGATTCACGTGCTGGTTTGCGCATTGCCTTTTTAACACATGAGCCGTTCTATCCCCCCTCCGGGGGCGGATCCGCGGAGGCCGTCTTTTTGGTCGAGGAAATGCGCCGGCGCGGTCATGTGGTCCACGTCTTTTGCCCGGACTTTCCTGAAGCGGAGAATCTCGCCCGCCAGACCGGCGTCGTGTTTCATTTATTTCGCCGCTGGGTCATGGGCCGCTACGCCAAAGCTCGTAATCTAAAATACCTCGCCTATCCATTTTTCCTGCGGCGCATGGTGGCCCACGCCGCCCGGACGCAGCCGTTCGACCTGATTTTTTCACAGCACGCCATTTCCGCGGTGGCCGCCGGGAAACTGAAGCGCCAGCTGGGTCTGCCCGTGGTGATGAATTTCCCCGACCTGCTCACCGGTTTCATGGAAACCTGGCCCAGCTATGTCATGCCCCGTCCGGTCGTGCAGGCCTTGATGCGCTTTGAGGTCAACCTCCCCGTGCGCTACGGGGTGGATGGTGTGCTCGCCATTTCCGACCGGTTGGTGGAGCTATTTGTCGCCCGTGGTTATGACCGCCAGCGCCTGCTGCCGATTTATTTTGGCTATGCCTCCCAGTATTTTCCCTTTCAGCCCCGCCCGCCCCTCGGCACCGGCCCCGCCATCGTGGTCATGCACGGCTCGCTCGATGTGCATCATCTGGGCCCCATCGCCTTTGCCGCCATCCGTCATGTCACCCGGGAACGGCCCGGCACCATCTTTCGGTTCGTGGCCCACCGCACGGCCACCCTCGAGAATTTTCTCGACCGCGCCCGCCGGGAAATCCCCGGGTTCAAGTTTGAAGCCCCCGGCTTCGCCTCCTACTCCTCCGTCGCGCAATACCTCGCCGATGCCCGTCTGGGCATCATTCCCTATGAGGAATCCGCTGGCACGCATTGCGCCTTTGTGGCCAAATCGGTGGAATACGTCGCCGTGGGCCTGCCCGCCGTCAGCACCCCGTTGAAAAGCATCCAAACCTATTTCGCCCGGGATCCCATGCTGCGCTTTGCCACGTTTGATGGCGAGGATTTTGGCCGCGCCATCGTGCGCCGGCTCGACGAACCCATCGATGAAACCCAGGCCCGCGCCTCCGCCGAACGGGTCAAAGCCGAGCTGGACTGGGTCCCCTTGTGTCGCAAGGCCATCGCCTTCGCCGAACAGACTGTCGCCGCCGCCACCCGCCCGCGCCCGGTGTAATTCATAAAAGAATTGTAACCCGGGTGCCCGCCCCGGCGTATGCTTGATTGAGATGGGAAAATGAATTTCCCCCTCCCTTAAAATGATGAAACCTGTATTGCTAAAACTCGCCCTGGGACTGGCCTCTCTGTGCGCCACTGGCTGGCTCGCCCAAGCCGCTCCGTTGCAACGTGCGGACGTCATCGCCACCCCGGCCTGGCTCCTCCATCTGGACTGTGACCGCCTCCGCACCACTGCGGTCGGCCAGTATATTCTCACCGAAATGGACAAACCCGAGGCCAAAGCCAAGCTGGCCGCCTTTCAAGGCATCTTCGATTTTGATCTGCGCACCCAATTGCATGGCGTCACCCTCTACGGCAGTTCCCCCGCGCCGGACGACGGTGTCTTGATGGTTTATGCGGATGTCAATGCCGACCGCCTCTTGCTCCTCGCCCGGGCAGCCAAAGAATATCACTCGCACCCTTATCACCAGCACGTCATCCATAGCTGGTTGGATGATAAGAAACCTGCTAAAAATGGCCTTAAGCCCCGGGTGTTTGCCGCCCTTCAAGGCCACCGGGTTATCTTTGCCCAGCGGGAGGACCGACTGGCTGCCGCCCTGGATGTGCTGGATGGCGCCACCCCCAATCTGGCAGCCGGCCGGTTGTTCCCCAGCCTGGGGCTCCCGGGCACTCCCAATGTCGTCGAAGCGGCCGCTGGCAAGTTGAACCTCCCGGATGGCGACCCCAATGCCGCCCTCATGAAACTCGCCCAAAGCATCCAGCTCCAGGTGGGGGAACAACAGCAACAGTGTCTTGGCACCGTCACTCTGCTCACCGATAATCCCGACGTCGCCACCCACGTGGTGGCCATTGCCCAAGGCCTGCTCGCCCTTGCAAAATTGCAAATCAGCAAGCCGGAATCTGTCCAGCTCGCCAATGCCGTCACCCTCCAGCAGGATGGCGCCAGTGTGGTGGGCCACCTCGCCCTTCCCGCCGCGGATTTGGTGAAAATCATTCAGGCCGACGCCGCCCGCAAAGCCGCTGCTGCCGCCGCCGCCCCGGCTGCCAACCCCTGACCGCCGTTCGAACGCCCCGGGGAGTCGCCATCCATGGAGCCCATTCCGCCCATTGCCACCGATGAAGCGCTGGCCGCCCAGGCCCGGGCGGGCTCCCCGGCCGCCTTTGAAGAGTTGGTATACCGTTACGAACATCGTGTTCACGCCTTCGTCTTCCAGGCCTGCCACCACCGGGCTGATGCGGCGGAAATCACCCAGGACACCTTTGTCAAAGCCTTCCAATGCCTCGGTCAGTTTGACCCCCGCCGCCATTTCGCCGCCTGGCTTTTCACCATTGCCCGCCGGCAGTGCATCGACCGCCATCGCGCCGCCACCCGCCGGTTGGTTGAGTCCGAGCCCGAAAAAATCGAGGAGGCCGATCCGGCCGAATTAATCGCCCGGCAGGAAGACCGCCACGCTCTCTGGCAACTCGCCCGGCGGCAGCTCGGGCCCAGCCAGTACGAGGCACTGTGGCTGCATTACGTGGAAGATCTGGACGTGGCGCAGATCGCCCAGGTCATGGGCAAAACCCGGGTGCACGTCAAAGTGCTCCTCTTCCGGGCCCGTCAGATGCTCGCCCGGCACGTGCGCCCCGGCCAGCCGGTTGCCGCTGCCGTTCTCGGCATGCACTCCTCCGCCGGTTCGCCGCTTCCCGTGCGGCCACCAAACCAATTGACCACCTTCGCCCATCATGAAAACCTGGTTCCAAAAATTTAACATTTCCAACGCCCTGAATGAGCACCGCCCACTGCCGGTGACCGCTCGCGTCAAGGACCGTCCAGCCGACCCCACCAGTCAGTTCGCTGCCCAGTGTCAAACTCTGGCCGAAGCCCTGAAAAGCCCGCTCCCCACCGTCGCCCGCCCCGCCTCGCTGCATGCCGACATCATGCGCGCTGTCCGTGCCTCGACTCGTCTCACCCCCCAGCCGTCCCGCACCTGGGTTCCTGGGTGGCAACTCGCCGGTGGGTTTGCTGGGGTGTTGCTCCTGGCTTTTTTCTGGTTCCGGCCGGCAGACGGCCTGAAGACTGCGCTACCAACAGTGGAACCCCCGCCTTCGCTGGCCCTGGCGGGTTCAATTCTGGATCTGGGAAGTGGATTGGTGAGTGCGGCCCCCGCCGCCGTTTTGTCACCCCTTACGGCCGAATCTCAAAGCTTGAACCGGCACTTGGCCAGCGCGGGCGAATTTCTGGCCGACAGTTTGCCTTAGCCCTAAAATGCGGGTCCGGACGACTGCTATTCAGACGTACAGGGCACTTTCCAAATCCCGCACCAGCACCCCGGAAAACGGGTAGCGCCGGTCCGGTTCGCGGGCAATGCATTTGAGAATCACATTCTCCATGGCCGGCGGGATGGCTGGATTATGCTGGCGCGGCCGCACCGGACCACCCGGCTCCAGTTGCGCCGCCAAAATATCCGCCGGAGTCTCCCCCGGAAACGGCTTTTGGTTCGTCAACAACTCATACGCCGCCACTCCGTACGCAAAAATATCCGCCCGGGCGTCGAACGCCTCACGTTGCAATTGCTCCGGGGCCATGTAACTCGGCGTGCCCGGATATTTGGACATTTTCTTGGGGTTTTCTGGAATCTCCTGCGACAAATCAAAATCAATCAGCCGCACCCGCCCATTTCGCGTCACCAGCACGTTCTCCGGCTTGAAATCCAAATGCATGTACCCGCTTTCGTGCACGTGGCTCAAGCCCACCGCCATGTCGATCAGGATTTGGGCCACATTTTCCGTGAGAATGGGATCCTGGCGCGCATACAATTCCTTCAAATTCGCCGCCTCCACATAATCCATCAGCATGTAATGCGAGCCCTCAATCTTGCCGTGCTCCACATACCCCACAATGAACTCGCTCTCGTTCAGCTTGGAAAGAATTTCGCAGCCCCGGGCAAAATTGCGCCGGGCGGTGAAATTGAAGCGATATTCCCGCTTTAATTTGCGCAAGGCGAACGGCTTGCCATTGCCATCCGTCACAAACCAGATGTCCGCCATGCCGCCGCTGTTCAGCAATTCCTGCAAATAAAAACGCCCAAAACGCTCGGGCTGCCCGGCGCCATCGCTCGACTGATCCGCTTTGCGTGCCATTTGTGTTACAATCTAACCAATTTTGAACCGTAGCGCGAATAAAAACCGGCCCTTTTGCCAAAATCAACCAGCTTCGGTCCTTGACGGCTCGCCCTTATTCCCTCTCACCTGGCGCGCTTTACCTTTGCAAATAGTGGGTGACGGCTTCCGCCCGCGTATGGACACCCAGTTTTGTGAAAATTTTCTTGATGTGTGCGTGCGCCGTCCAAACGCTGATGCCGAGGAATGCCGCCAGGCTCTTATCCGTATGGCCTGCACAGAGGCACCGCAGAACTTCCATTTCTCGCTCGGATAACGTGCCCGCTGTTTCCGTCTGCCCGGCGCGGTCGTGGTCCGGGCTGGAGAAGAGCTTTTGAAAGTACGTGGCCAGCTTCGGCCGCAGTTGCTTCCTGCCCGCCTCCTCCATGGGCCGGCAGGCTTCCAGCGGCTCGAGCATTCGCATCGGCAGCCGGCGGCGCAGGAAATAACCGCGCTCCATGCCGGTCAGGCTCATAAACGCCTCATCGCTATGACCAAAGATGTCAAAAGCCAGCATTATAATGCCCGGCCAGCGGCTTTCGAGTTGCTTGCGCAAGGTCATCACGCCCAGATCGAGCGTGCGTTGGTTGTATAACACCAATTGGGGCCGGCCAGCCGGTGACCCGGCTGGCTGGAGGAGCGCCCTCGCGCTGGCGGTCGTTGCCACACAGGTGTAACCCGGCATCTGCTGGATGGCTTGTTCCAGTGCGCGCCGCACCTCCGCATCCGCCTCAACCACCGCCACCGCCAAGGCTGACCCGGCTGGCGGGATGGGCTTGCCGGCTCCCCCGGGTGGCCCGGTCACTGTGAATAGGGTGGCATAGGTGCAGGCCAGCGGTTCGGTGAACCAATAAACCACCCAAGTGATTTGGCGCACATAACGCTGCCGCACGGCCTGCCAGCCCTCCTCGGTGAGGGTGCGATAGATCTCACTGGCACGCACGGCAGCTGTTTCGGGACGGTGGCTGTCCAAGGGAAAATAAACCGTTCGCCCATCGTATTTAATGCCCGCGAACAATTCTTTTTCCGAACCTGGCCGCGCCGGGGCGGTGTAACTCAGGCAGGTCATCCGTCCTTGCCAGTAATCTAGCATGGCCGTTGGCAAGCGGGCCGGACTGGCCGGCCGCCTTGTTTTTACCGGCCGCGCGCTTTGGCCAGCGCGCGCCTGGCGGGATCCTGGTTCGCTTTGGGACGTCATCAGGTGATTGTCGTTAATACGGATGCCATGTTGACATTTATTTCACTGCCGTAAAACCCAGCCGCTAATCCATCAAACGGCCATACTTTGGCCGGTTTTCACGCCGCAAAAAAGCTAATAGTGCATCGCGCGCCAGCTCCCCTGAGGGTTAAGCCTCCTGCTCCCGCGCCCACGCGGCACCGCGCCGCGCCGCCCTGTGGACGGCGCAACCGTAAACGACTTTTCCATTATTCTGTTTCCAGGTTGTAACGTAATTGACTTTTGCCCCCGGTAATCTGCCTCCCCGGCCCCCCGGGCAGCCTGCCATGACCGCCTAAACAGGCGATTGCCACCGTTGGCCAATCGGCCCAAGCTAACCTCCGTTGTTTTGGCTGCGGCTGGTGATTCATCCCGGCCGGTGTGTTCCGCCATTAATCTTAAAAATTATGAAAATATTCTGTCTCGGTGGCGCGGGTCGTATTTGTCGCGAAGCGATACTGGATCTTGTCAAAAACTCCGCTGCCACCCGGATTACTGTGGCGGATATCAATGCGGAAGCCGCCCGCCAGGTGGTGGCGTGGCTCGCTGATCCCCGCGTGGATTTCGTGGTGGCGGATGTCACCCGCCGGGCTGAGCTCATCGACCAAATGCGTGGTTACGATGTTGTTATGGACGGCACCACCATCGGCCTCAACGGACTTTCCACCGCCTGCATCGCCGCCGCCGCCTGCCACGGCATCAACCTCAATGGCTTCGGGGAAGAAGCCAGCAGCGACGCGGAATTCATAAAAAATGGCAAGACCTGCGTCCCCGGCTTTGGGATGACGCCGGGCGTCACCCAGATGATGGTGATGCACGCCGCCGAGCAACTGGACACCGTGGAAATCGCCCGCGTCAGCCACGGTGCCTACCGCCCGATCGCGTTCAGTCCCTCCATTTTCGAGACCACTGCCTATGAATACGATCCCCAGCTGCCCGGACGCGTGGTCTTTGAGGACGGCGAATTCCGGCAAGTACCGCCGTTCGCCCGCCCGCGTGACATCGCCTTGCCAGAGCCCTATGGGACCGCCCCGGAATACATCATTCCCCACGCGGAAACCAAGACCCTCGCCAAAAATCTTGCCGGCAAAGGCATCCGGTTGATTGAAGTACGCGGCACTTGGCCCCAGCCAAATATGCAACTGATTCGCGCCCTTTATGACTGGGGGTTTATGCGCAACGATAAAATCACCCTCAAAGGGGTTGAATTTGGCATCATGGAAGCCATCGGTGCCTACCTGATGCAGGTCCGGGAAGGTCGTGAAACCAAGCTTTACGGCTATTCGCTCCACGTGGAAGTTGAAGGCCAGCGGGATGGCCAGCGGGTGCGCCATACCCTTTGGCACACCCATCCATCCTCCGATGGCTCCGTGCCCGACTGGGCCGGTCTGCGGGCCTACACCCGTAATGTCGGCATTCCCCTGAGTATTGGCGCGCAGCTGCTTGCCCAGGGCTTGGTGGCAAAATGCGGGGTCATCACCCCCGAAGAAGCGTTTCCTCCGGCGGCCGTCTTCGCCGCCTTGAAAAAACGGGACATCCACATCCATGAAGCCGTGGCTTTTCTGTGAGCTGTATTCTTCCCGGCGGGCGTAAGGTGGGAATTACCCCAGGTTCCTTTCGGATCAAGCTGTCGGCCTAAAATAAACCATGTGGTAAATGAAAGTCGCCGCTTCCTTGCTCCCGGTCCCGGGCTCAGGTTATGGCGACGGCGCTCATAAAAATGCCTTCCGGCAACCACCCCGTGGCGATTAACCACCCAGGCCCGTCTGCCAGCTCCAAGCAGCATCAGCCAATGGTCCCGTCACAGTCTACCGCTTGCCGCCCGTCCTCACCACCAACCAATGAAGCCAACCGTTCCCCCATTCCCAAGCCCCTCGACTCGGACAACCCTTCAGCCACTGGTATCAAAACTCCCCGTCGCCTTGACGTTTGAAGTTTGATTATTCTCTGAATATTGAAGTTGGGATTATGCCGTTTCCTCACCCTGCTTTCTTGCCCAAACAACACCGCTTGTACTTCAAGCCGCTGCCGCACGGACACGGCTCGTTGCGTCCGATCTTGGTGGCCATCGCCGACTCGGGATGGGGGTCCAGCGACGCCAGCAATTGCCGCTGCTCCCTGAGCGCCCGTATTTCCTGCCGTGCGTAGACATTGCGCAGGGTCAGGTGGCGGATGTTTAATTGCTGATTGTAATTTGCGTGCGCTTGCCGGACCGCCTTCAATAAATCCGCCGGGGCCGGGCTGCCCGCCGGCCCCGCGTGCAGCTCCCGGATCGCCCCGGTGCGATAGTTATAATAAAAGGCCGGCACCTGGTCCCCGGCAGCAGCCTGGAATTTTACAAACGCCAGCAGCGCTTCCTCACAATTACAATCCTGTTGCACACAGTACTGCTCATCCACCGCCCACCATTCCTGATGCAGTGGAAATTCCACCCCCAAGCCAAAAGGAAACACCTCCTCAAAACCCACCATGCGGCCATCGCTTCCATCCGGCAGATTTTTGGTATCAACTTTTGCGGGTTCCAGGGTCCGGATCACCGCCCGTTTCTGACCCAAAAACCATTCCCAAAGTGCCTGTACCTGCTCCGTCCCCAGTTCGGTGTGGAGGCTCTCCGCCAGTCGCTGGGCCAGGGGATCCTGCGCCAGCTCCGGTGTCATCACCACCGTCCACGCCACCAGATCCATTTCAAAATCCACCGGCTTCCTCCCCGAGGCAGCTTGCCAGTGAAAGCGCACCTGACTGCAAGCGCACCGGGGCTTGGGGCAGGCCATGCCCACCCCCTCATAAGTCTGAACCACTGCCCCAGCGCCCGCGCCTGCGTCCGTTAATTCAACCCGCACCCGAGGTTCCGGACGCAAGCCGGTCCTCTGCGTTCCCCAGGTTAATGCCACAATATGCATAATTTGATCGGCCAAGTTTTGATCGACCAAGTCTGCCGGTCTGACTGTCCCCCCGGCAAGCGCATTATGCTTGCCTAGTCAACCTTGGGACGCTTCCGTCGGCCGCTAAAAATATGCTAAAAAAGCACTTGGCCAATCCCCTTTGAACCAATTGCCTTGAGTTGCTGTCTGATTTAAAATAGTGATACCGATTTAAAAATTATGAAAACATTACTGGTCCTGTTCGCCACCCTTGCCCTCGCTGCCCACGCTTTTGCCGTGCAAATCGGCAAGGCCGCCCCCGATTTTACCGGTACTGACATCACCGGCAAAACCATCAAACTCAGCGATTATGCCGGCAAAATCGTCGTCCTCGAAGCCTACAATTCGGATTGTCCCTTCTGCCACAATCATTATGCCACCGGCGCCGCCCAGGAACTCCAGGCCCAGCTCGCCGCCAAGGGCGTGATCTGGTTGATGGTCGATTCCGTGGGGGCCAACAACGACAGCCATCGCACCCCCGCCCAGGCCCGCCAGGAATGGGCCGACTTCAAAATCAAAGCCACCGCCTGGATTGACGACACCTCCGGCAAAATCGGCCATTTGTACGGCATGAAGACCACCCCGCATATGTTTGTCATCGCCGCGGATGGCTCCCTCGCCTACAACGGCGCCATCGACAACCGCCCGCAACCCGAGGGCGACCCCCGCACCGCCCACAACTACGTCCGTGCCGCCGTCGATTCCCTCCTCGCCGGCAAACCCGTGGCCGTCACCCAAACCCGCCCCTACGGCTGCGGCGTCCACTACGGAGAATAAACCTCCCGGGCCTGGCGCACAAACATCCCGCCAAAACCGGCACCCTGAGCTCAACGACGAAACTCACCCGCTCGCCGTTCGGCTCGCGTACCTCGCCAATACCCCTTGTCCAACCCAAAATGCCTCCCCCCCTTTGCTTTGATGCTCGCGGGCCGTGTCTTTTGTAAGTTAAACAGAGACAGTTTGTTGTGATAATAAATCCAGGTAATCGCCGCATTGCACGTCAGCATCATTCCAAGGTCTCAAACATCGGCCGCAGCCCGGCCATCGCAGCCTGCCCTTGGTTAACGGTCCCGGTGAGCCCCGTTGCCCGCTCCCGGTGGTTTTTCGCTCATCACCCTGCATTCCAGGCCGCATCCGCGCCCTTCACGAAGTCGGTTCGTTATCCAAATCATTCAAAAATGGCCCATTTCATGATTTTTTATGCTATTTAGTAATTTTGTTCCACGCCCGTGGCAGGTTCGCTTCCGTGTTTCCGGCGGAAACATCCCGCCACTGGCTCCAGTTGACAAAAGCCCCCCGCCTGCCCACTCGCCCCCCCCGCTGCGCACTCGGGAACTGCAACCATCCGCCTCCGGAACCGATCGGCCGGGACCCCCAACCCGGCGCTGGCAGTTAAATCCCGTTAAATCGCACCTAATCCTGCCTGTAAACCCCATCCGGCTCCCTCAACCCATTTTCGTCTAATCTTTGGACGGAATATCACTGTCTGGCAGATTTTATTGCCCCTCGGCCCCGGTTTTCATCTCAAAATTAAATTGTTCCATCAGGTGTTTCGAGGCAAGCTGTGAACTCGTATGCACCAAGTCAAACTCGGAATTGTCGGCGGCGGCACTGTGGGCGGTGGCGTGGTTGAAGCGCTGAAACGCAACGGTGGATTGCTGTCCGCGCGCATTGGGGTGGGCTTGCAAGTCATCCGGGTGGCGGTACGGGACCTTAAAAAGGCCCGGGAAGCCAAAATACCCGCCAATCTACTGACGGCCGACTGGCGCGAAGTGGTTTATGATCCGGAAATCCAGGTTATTGCCGAATTGATAGGCGGGACGACCGTGGCGCGTGAAATCATTCTGGCGGCCTTGAAATTGGGCAAACCTGTTGTCACGGCCAACAAGGCATTACTCTCCGCCCACGGCGAAGAACTGTTTGCCGCCGCGAATAAATACGGCACCAATCTTTATTACGAGGCCAGCGTCTGCGGTGGCATTCCCATCATCAAAACCTTGCGCGAAGGGTTTGTGGGGAACCGCATCAACGCCCTTTATGGCATTGTGAATGGCACCTGTAATTACATCCTGACCCGGATGAAATTGGAGGGGGCGGATTTTGCCGCCGTCCTGGCCGATGCCCAGCGTCTGGGGTACGCCGAAACCCCGCCGGATTTGGACATCGACGGACATGACGCCGCCCACAAAACGGGGATTTTGGCGTCCCTGGCCCATGGCTTTTGGGTAAAGCCGAATCAAGTCCACGTGGAAGGCATCCGCCACATAACGGCTCTGGACATTCAGTTCGCCCAGCAATTGGGTTACACCATTAAGTTGTTGGGCATCGTGAAAAAGGTGGGCAACGATTGCCAGGTGCAGGTTTCGGTTTATCCCACCTTGGTGCCCAACACGCATGTGCTGGCTAGTGTGAACCATGTGTTCAACGCGGTTTTTGTTCGTGGGGACGTGGTGGGCGATGCGCTTTTTTATGGCCGGGGTGCGGGCAAGGACGCCACCGCCAGCTCGGTGCTGAGCGATCTCGCCGATGCCGCCCTGGACCTCACCAACAATACCAAAGTGCGGTTGCCCCCGTTTGTCTCGCACTCCTGCGACGGTTCGGTGCTGCCCGTGGCTGAAATCGTCTCGCGCTATTACGTGCGGTTAAACGTCGTCGACAAGCCGGGCGTGATGGCCAAAATCTCCACCATACTGGCCGCCGCCAAGATCGGCATTTCTTCGGTGGTACAACCTGAAGGTCATCAGGGTGAAAGCGTGCCGCTCATTCTGATGATTCACGATGCCCAAAACGGTGCGGTCGCCAAGGCGCTGGAAAAAATCAGCAAATTACCCGTCATCAAAGGCAAACCGGTCATGATTCGCGTGGAAAGCTTTTCCTAGGTTGGGGGGTCAACCCGGCCATTGTCCCATGAATTTCTCGGAGAACGAAATCGAACGCATTGTGCGCGAGACGCTGGCCAACCTGGCCGCGCCTGCCGCCGTTTCGGCGCCCGTTCCCCAGCCCACGGACGTGTCTGGCCTTCCTGCTTTCGCCCGGGCGGCGGTCTTGGTGGAAAAGGAACGTTTGGAACTCCGCGAGTTTCCCCTGCGGTCCATCCGTCCCGATGAAATTTTGGTGCGCGTGGAGGCCTGTGGCATTTGCGGTACCGACATCCATTGCTTCAAGGCGGACCCCTTTAAATTGTGTCCGGTGGTTTTGGGCCACGAAGGCACGGGTGAGGTGGTTCAAGTCGGCAGTGCCATCCGCATGGACAGCGTGGGCAAGCCGGTAAAGGTGGGTGATAAAATCGTAACTAGTACGATGGAAACGTCCGAGGAGTGCATGATTGCCAAGTACAATCCAGCCAAGGCAAATCTGTGCGATGACCTCCGGATTTACGGGTTGCTCCCGGACGAGCCGGACAACCATTTTAACGGTTACTTCGGGGATTATTTAATCATCCGTCCGGGGTCGTCTTTTTTCGTGGTCAATGACATGAGCCTGGACCTGCGGGTTTTGATTGAACCCGCCGCCGTGGCCGCGCATGCCTTGGAACGCGCCAAGCGGACCAATCTGATCAACTTTCGCAGCCGGGTGATTGTACAAGGCTGCGGGCCCATCGGGCTCATGATGATCGCCATTGTTCGGACCTATGGGGTTAACAACATTATTGCCATTGATGGCAATACCGAACGTTTGGCACTGGCCAGACAGATGGGGGCCGATTACACCATCAATTTCCGGGATCATGCCACACGAGATGGCCTGGTGGACGCGGTGAAAGCCGTGACCAAGGGATTGGGAGCGCATTTTGCCTTTCAAGTCACGGGCGTGCCTCAAGCGGCCAGCAATATTTGGAAAATGGTCCGCCGTGGGGGGGGCATTTGCGAAGTGGGTTTTTTCGTGGATGGCGGCGAATGCTCGATTAATCCTCACGAGGACATCTGCAAAAAAGAAATCATGCTGGTGGGGAGCTGGGCTTACAACAGTTGGGAATACCCCAATGCCTACCACTTTTTGCAACGCGCCGCCCGCATCGGCATTCCCATTGAGAAACTGATCACCCACCGGTTTCCGTTGGATCGCATTACCGATGCCTTCCAAACCAACATTCGCCAGGAAGGCATCAAAGTTGTGGTGGAAAATCCCGCCTTCCAATCCCTCCGCGCCTGAGGCGCGTCTGCTTTATCATGAGACTCGAGTTCACCAGCACCAATGGCCAGTCCCCCTCCGTCAATTTGCGCGAGGCGCTGCTGGCCGGCCTGGCCCCCGATCGCGGGCTGTATTTTCTCAAACAATTCCCGCAATTGACCGCGGCGGAAATCGCCAGCTTCGCCAGCCTGCCGTATCACGAAATCGCTTTCCGGGTGCTGTCGCAATACACGGACGGTATAGTGGAGCCGGACGTGCTGGCGGCCATGTGCCGGGAGGCCTACGATTTTGTCATCCCACTGGAGAAGGTTTACGACCGCGTTCACATCATGCGGCTGGACCAAGGGCCAACAGCCTCCTTCAAGGACTTTGCCGCCCGCATGATGGCGCGTTTGATGGGCCGGTTTCTGCTGGAGGAGAACCGGCAACTGACGATTCTCACCGCCACAAGTGGCGACACGGGTGCCGCGGTGGCGCATGCCTTTCATAATATTCCTGGTTTCCAAGTCATCGTTTTGTTTCCCAATGACGAGATTAGCCTGAGCCAGCGCAAGTTGATGACCGTGCTCAAAGGCAATGTTCGCACCGTGGCGATTGACGGCAAGTTTGACGACTGTCAGGCCATGGTGAAACGAGCCTTTGCCGATCCGGTCCTGAGTCACCTGCCACTGTCCTCGGCCAATTCAATCAACATCGGCCGGTTACTGCCCCAAAGCGTTTATTATTTCTATGCCGCCTCCCGCCTGGCCAAGCCCGGCGAACCGATGGTGTTCTCCATTCCCAGCGGTAATTTCGGCGACATGATGGGATCCGTCGTGGCGAAACAAATGGGATTGCCGGTTCGCAAGATTGTTGTGCCGGTTAATGATAACGACGCCTTTCCGCGATTTTTGGCCACGGGAGTCTATGAAAAGGTTGTTCCCTCACGAAATTCGGTATCCAACGCCATGAACGTGGGACACCCCAGCAATCTCGCCCGATTGGTGTCCATTTACGGCGGCCAAATGGACGAGACGGGAAAAATCCACCAGATGCCCAATCTGGAGACCATGCGCCGGGATTTGTTTTCCAGTTCCATCTCCGACGGTCGCACCCGCGAAACGATTCGGGAAGTTTGGACGAAATACGAATTGTTACTCGAAGCGCACGGAGCGGTGGCCTGGGCTGGTTATCAGGATTGGCAGGGGGCGGAGCCGATTACGGGGCTGCCGACGGCGATTTTGGAAACGGCAAATCCAGCGAAATTCCCCGAGGAAATCGAGCGCACCATTGGTTTTTCCCCCGATGTTCCGCCCGCCATGGAGGCGATGAACAAACTCCCCGAGGATTATGACCGCATGGGGGCGGATTATGGAATTTTCCGCGACTATTTGCTGGCAAAGCATGCGGTGTAGATGTGCATAATTCCAACTTTTCAAACTCCCGGACTCTGACTATAATGACCTTTCCTGTGGATCTTGGCCAGGCGATTTAACCGTCTGGCTGTTCGTTATTTGTATGGCACTAATTGTTCAAAAATATGGCGGCACTTCGGTGGGGAACACCGACCGCATCAAAAACGTTGCCGCGCGCGTCGCCAAGTATCGCGCGCAGGGCGACCAGGTGGTGGTGGTGGTTTCGGCCATGAGCGGGGTCACGGATGGCCTCATCAAACTGGCCAAGGATATCGCCGCCCTGCCCAGTGAACGGGAGATGGACATGCTCCTGGCCACGGGGGAGCAGCAGACGATTGCGCTCACCGCGATTGCGCTGCATGCCGTGAACATTCCCGCGGTTTCCTTGACCGGGGCACAGGCGGGGATTGTTACGGATGGCGTTCATACGAAGGCGAAAATTCACAACATCACGCCCAAACGGGTGCATGATTTATTGAAAGCCGGCAATGTGGTTATCGTGGCCGGGTTTCAAGGCGAAACCGAGGATGGCCAGATCACCACGCTCGGCCGGGGAGGTTCGGATTTGACGGCCATTGCGCTGGCGGCGGCGCTCAAGGCCGATTTGTGCCAGATTTACACGGATGTGGATGGCGTTTACACGGCCGATCCCCGACTCGTGCCCTCGGCCACCAAGCTCGCAGAAATTTCCTACGATGAAATGCTCGAACTGGCCAGCCTCGGGGCGAAGGTCATGCAGAGCCGGTCAGTGGAATTTGCCAAGAAATTTGGCGTGGTGTTTGAAGTTAGATCCAGTTTGAACGACAATCCAGGAACCATTGTGAAAGAAGAAACGAAAAGCATGGAAGACATCGTCGTGCGCGGTGTGGCGCTCGACAAGAATCAGGCCAAGGTGACGCTGGTTGGCGTGCCGGACAAACCCGGTGTGGCCGCCCGCATTTTCAAGGCCTTGGGCGACGCCGTGGTGAACGTGGACATGATCGTACAGAACATCAGCCATGGCACGGGCATCCCTGCGACGGACCTTTCCTTTACGGTGGACAAGCCGGATCTGCTCAAGGCGCAGAAAGTGATTGCCGCTCTCCAACAGGAAATTGGTTTTAAAGATGTGCTGGCAGATGAAAACATCGGCAAGCTTTCCATCGTGGGTGTGGGGATGAAGTCGCACACGGGTGTGGCGGGCAAAATGTTTGATGTGCTGGCACGCGAAGGAGTGAATATTGGGATGATCTCCACCAGTGAAATCAAGATTTCCGTGATCATTGACCTGGCCAAGGGCGCGCAGGCGACGGCCGCAGTGCACAAGGCATTTATCGGTTGAACAGGATTGCGAAGCAGCGCTGAAGCCTTAAGCTCCCGCGCGGTATGCATTTCTACTGGTCGGTTTTTGTCACGTTGATCGTGACACCCTTTGAGCACGTTGCGCTCATCTGGGGGATTGTGCCGTTGTATGTTGGCTGGTTATTGAATGAGAGCACCTCCGCCAAAGCCAACTACCGCACGGCCATCCAGAGCGGGTTCAGTTTTATCTGGGCGGCTGCCCAATGGCTGTACCCCTATTTCGTCAAGCGCGGACCGCATGCAGTGCATTTGGAATTAAACGCCATGCTGCCCGTGAACCTGGCAGTGACGGCCCTGGTACTTGTGCTGGGCGTGATTGCCCTGGTTAGTGGCTTGCGCAAGCGCTTCCCCAAGTACGGGCGCTTTCTGGGGCATACCCGCTTCAGCAATTATTTCATGATCACCATTTACCCCATGCAGGCGCACTGTTTGCCGTGGACTTGGACCCGGTTGGAAACGATTGTGCTGTTTGCAGTGCCGGTTTGGGTGGCGATTTATTTGGGGCTAATGCCGTTGCGGCAGGGCAAATAAAAACGGCCTCCCGGAAGGTTCCCGGGAAGCCGCTTAATAATTGCCGTTAATTCTAATCAGGCAATGGCCGTCAGGCGGACGGATTCGGTGCCGGATTTGGCAAAGAAGCCCTTCACCTTGGCCACGGTGTTTTCCACGGAGAGGCCGTATTTGTGGCGCAGCTCGTCCTGGGTGGTGGCGTGTTCGATGAACTGGTCGGGCCAGCCGATGCGGATCACCGGGGTGGTAATGGTTTTTTCGCTCAGCAGTTCCAAGACCGATGAACCGTAGCCACCCACGACGGTATGGTCTTCCAGGGTGATTACCAGATCAGCGGCGCTGGCAAAAAATTCATGGGTGCCGGCATCCAGTGGCTTGGTGAAGCGCGGGTTGATCACCGCCATATCGTAGCCGGCGGCGATGAGTTCCACCGAGGCCTGCCGGGCAATGGCGCACATTGGTCCCAGACCGAAGAGGGCCACTTTCTGTTTGCCCTGATTGGAGAAGTTTTGGACGATTTCGGCTTTGCCGATGGGGATCAGCTTGGGCTGTTCCTTGACCGGCACGCCTTCCGCCGCGCCGCGTGGGTAACGGATGAAAGTGGGGTGTTTTTCGTGCGTGGCGGTGAACATCATGTCGGCGAGCTCGTCCTCATTGGCCGGGGCCATGGCGATGAGGTTGGGCATGCAGCGCAGGTAGGCGATGTCGAACAAGCCATGGTGCGTGGGGCCGTCATTGGCACTCAGGCCGGAGCGGTCCATGCAGAAAATCACCGGCAAATCCTGGAGGCAAATGTCGTGGTGAATGCAATCATACGCGCGCTGGAGGAAGCTGGAATAGATGGCGCAGACGGGATGAAAGCCCATGGTGGCCATGCCAGCGGCGAAAATAACGGCGTGTTCCTCGGCAATGCCGACGTCATAATAACGTTCGGGCATGGCCTTTTCCAAATGTTTGAGACCAGTGCCGCTGGGCATGGCGGCGGTGATGCCCACGACGGTGGAGTCCTTGCGGCAAAGTTTGACCATGGTCTGGCCAAACACATCCTGGTAGTTCGGCGGGGTGCCGGCCTTGACAGGAGCGGAGTCGCCGGTTTTGACATCGTAGGGTCCGGTGCCGTGGAATTTTTCCGGGGATTTAATCGCGGCGTCGTAGCCTTTGCCCTTTTTGGTGAGCACATGGATGACGATCGGATGGTCGCAGGTCTTGGCGAATTCCATGGTGCTGATGAGCAGGGGGAGATCATGGCCGTCGATGGGGCCGAGATAACGCACGCCCATTTCCTCGAAAATCACGGGCGAACCATGGCCGCCCCGGCCATCGGCATCCAGTTGGGTGTCGGTCTTTTGCATGCCGACCTCGTTGAGGGCGCCACGGAAACCTTCCTCAGCCTTGTGGGCGAGTTTGAGGGCCAGTTCGCCCTTGGGCAGGCGGCGGATGAAGCCTTGAAAATCCCGGGCCAACTGGTTGTAGCGCGGGTTGGTGATGAGTTTGTTCAGGTAGGCAGAAATGGCGCCGACGTTCTTGGCGATGCTCCATTCATTATCGTTGAGGATGCCGATGAACTTTTTGGTGGTGTGGCTGATGTTGTTCAGCGCCTCGAATGAAATGCCATTGGTCAGGGCAGCGTCGCCAAAAATACAGACGACATGTTCCTTGCCACCTTTTTGGTCGCGCGCGGCGGCCATGCCGAGGGCGGCGGAAAGGGCGGTGCCGGCGTGGCCGGCCCCGTAGCAATCGTGCTCACTTTCCGTGCGGAGGGCAAAGCCGTTCAAGCCGTTGGTCTGGCGGATGGTCCGAAAGCGGTCCTTGCGGCCGGTCAGAAGCTTATGAACGTACACTTGGTGGCTGACGTCCCAGACAAATTTATCGACTGGAGTGTTGAAGACGCGATGGAGGGCGATCGTGAGTTCGACCACGCCGAGGTTGGGGCCGAGGTGGCCACCGCCCTTGGACAGGCCATCAATCAATTCCTGGCGGATTTCGCCGGCCAGTTCATTGAGTTGCGGCAGGGTTAACTTCTTAACGTGCGCAGGTCCATCCACCATATCGAGGTATCGGTTCATAATTTATGTTTCAGACACTTCCAGCGGCTTTAACTTGAATTCGCCCGCTGCATTCTTTTCCAACTGTTGGATCTTCACTTCAGCCTCGGCCAGCTTGTCCTGGCAAATTTTGACCAGCTTGATGCCTTCTTCGTATTTGGCCAGCAAGGTTTCCAATGGAAGCTCATCGGCTTCCATCATTTCCACTACCTTCTCCAGATTTTGGAGGGCTTCTTCAAACGGCGGAATCTTGGCGGGCAACGGCTGCCCGGCAGTTTTTGCAATGGCCACAGATAAAAGTTACTGGAAAGGGGGCGGCGAGTAAAGCGGGCAAATCAGGTGACCTTTGGGCCCAACCGGTGGCGCGCCGGGCAGGGCCCGGTGGTTCGCAAGCTTTACCGCAAAGATCCGGCTGGCCATCCGGCTGAACAAGGCACTGACCCAGACCGCGGTTTGAGTTTGGCTTGCCTCTCAATGTGGGCCTCTTCGCCCGACTGGAACGGCGCAATTCGACTGGTTATGCCCCCCCCGACCATTTGCAAGGCTTGATTGGCTTTGATTCGTTTTGACCCGTGAGGAGAGGCGGGCGGCCAACGATCGTCCGAAGTGGCTCCCGGTCCGGGTGGGCTGCCAGCGGCTGAAAGGTGCGCTTGCGCAGTTTTTTACCCGTAGCAGCCGGATTTAATCCGCCAATTTCGCGCAGGGGCGCGACTGATTAGCGGCGGGAATTTGGGATGTGAAAGAACGTGGTGAGGGACGGGCGGGCCAGCACCCACCGGCAGGAACCTCCGGGAAAGCCTGGGGCCAAATCCCCGCCGGGAATTTTTTGGCGTAATTGGGTGCAATTTACCGTAAGTCTCTGCCTGCCCGCCTGGCGAGGAGCGGATCCGGAGTCGAAGCCAAAATCAGATTCCGCCACGCTCTCGCCGACTAAAAGTCTGAGCCGCCTGGTTAAAATAGCATCGGATGATGAGTTGTCAAATAAGGGGTGGGGACCAGCCCATGACTGGGGGGCGGCTGTCGTTTTCGAGCTCGGGAGATGAACCCGACGCCGGGCGACCCAGCTTGGACCCGGGGATGAAAGCCCAGCATTGCTTATGATTTTGACGCTGAGGCGGGCTAAAGGGCCGCGCTCCGTTGGCCGCAAGGCTGGGCCGGGATGCGGGGAACTTGGGAGCGGGCAGAAATCCGCGTCCCCCAGGGGCAGCCACCCACGGTGCGATTGTGGTTTTCAGCCGGGCAGCAATTTTTTTTCGGCGGCCTCGTTGGTGAGGCCTTCGCGGGTGCGCAGGACGGCCAGGCCGACCACCGGAGGGTAAGCCTGGTCGGTTTTCATGCGTGGTTCGACGTACTCGATGATTTCGAAAAGGAGTTGGTTGGCGGCTTCGTATTCCAGGCCGGTGAGGCGGGTGATGTAGCGGGTGGCGCGGTCGATGAGTTTTAGGTTCGAGGGAACCACCCAGATCATGTAGTTACCCATGACCCGGCCAAGGCGGACCATGGTGCAGGTAGAGAGGGCGTTCATCACGAGCTTGACGGCCAGCCGGGTGACCCCGTCCAACAAAAGCCCGGTGGCGGGGACAGGGATGGAGACGGAAATAGCGGGGGCGAGGGCGGCGGCGCGGTTGGGCGGTGGCGGCGTTCCGGCGTTGGTTTGGCTGGGTGCACTCGCCGGCAACGAGGCGGTGCGGGAATCCGCAGCCGGGGACGGCGGCGCGACCAGGGGGGAGTTGCCGAAAAAGAGGCAGCCGGTGGTGGCTCCCCGGGCGGCGGCGGCGGCCAGTTGGTTTTGGTAAAACGCGAGGGGCTCCGTCTGATCCATTACCGCGACGGCGCAATCGCCCGGGCCGAGGGGGCGGCCCGCTGAGCCGTCCTGACCGATTTTGAAGCGGAGCAGTTCGGTGCGGCTGATTTTGCGGATGGTTTCCAAGGTGCGGGGTAATTTGTCCTCGGGCACCAGCGGGCGGACGGTGGCCTCCGGCCATTCGACGCAGCGGGGGGCGCGCTTAATGATGTGCTGCCAGGCGGCCGGAGTTTCGGCGCTGGGCAAAAATAAAAACGCCCAGGATTCGGTGGCGGTGGTGTCGTCAAACTTGCGAAAGGGCGGGGTACAGTAGGTGGGCGAGCGCTCGGTGGTGTCGGTCAGCACGTCAATGCCGAAGCGGTCGGCGAAGTAATTATTTTTGTGGCCGGAGCGGTAGACGGATTCCTCCAAGGCCACGAGCCGCGCGAGATCCGCAAGCAGGGCGGGGGACTGCAAGTCGGAGAGCAGCGTGGTGAGGTGGGCCAAAAAAGTTTGGGGCACCGTGGCGGCATCGCCGCCGAGCAGCTCGCGGACGACCATTTCCAGCACGGTCAGGACCACACAAAGCTGGATGGAGGTGGCTTGCATGCGGGTGGAACCGGTGATGGCCATGGGGCCGGTGGTGAGATTGAGCTTCGCGATGCGGGGATCGGCAATCACCTCGCGGCTGCGTTCCACGGTGGCGTTGAGGATCTCATCCGGGTTGTTATAAACAAAATAGACCTTGGCACCGGCGGCGACACCCGCCCACGCGGTGCCGATGACGAAGGAGGTTTCGCCGCCCTCGGTGATGGCCATGACCACGTCATGCTGGCCCACGCCCAGGTCATTCATTTGCTGGCGGCCGAAGGCGGTAAAATCCTCGAAGCCCTCGACCGACTTAATGAGGGCAAAATCGCCCCCGGCCATGACACTGAAGGTGCGGTTTTCAAATTCGGCGGCACGCGTGGGCTGGCGGCGCCAGAAATCGCGCCAGACGGAATCGAGCAAGATGCTGAGCCGGCCGGTGGAACCGCAGCCGGTGAAAAACAGTTTTCCGCCCAGCGCCAATGATTTCAAAATTTCAGCGGCCATCCCGGCCGCCCGGCCGGAGTCCACGAAGGCGCGGTAGGTTTGCAGGACATCCCGATCGACCGCGAACAACAGTTTTAGGGCCGCGGCGATATCCTGCCGGGCCGTTTCGCTTAGGCTGGCGGTGACGGGGTGGGAGGATTCGGTGACCAGCGCGCCCAATTTGAATTGGGAGCTGATGCGCAAAAATTCATCGGAGCGTTGCCGGGCGGTGATACTCATCAAAACTTATTTAATGAAATTGTCAACGCACTGTCACGCCTATAGGTTGTGGTCACTGAAATGTTGCCCGCCCAACAACAGGCTTTGCTGAGTGCCACGGGATGTGAGGTTGCCTTTGACAATCTTACCCGGCAGCTTTATGCCACGGATGCCTCGCCTTATCAGATCGAGCCGATGGCGGTGGCTTTTCCCAAATCGGCAGCCCAGGCGGGGGCCATCGTGCAGGCGGGGGTCCAGGCGGGGTTGCCGATTACGCCGCGGGGGGCGGGCACGGGGTTGTCCGGCGGGGCCATCGGCGACGGGTTGGTGATTGATTTTGCCCGCCACAACCGGCGCATCACCAAACTGGATATGGAGCGCCAGACGGTTCATGTTGGCCCCGGAGTGGTTTTGGATCAATTGAACGCAGCGTTGCGACCGCACGGCTTTGGTTTTGGACCGGATGTGGCCACCAGTTCGCGGGCGACGCTGGGCGGGATGCTGGCCAATGATTCTTCGGGATCCCACACGCCGGTATATGGCACGACGGGCATGCACGTCAACAGCCTCGAACTGATCCTGAGCGATGGCAGTTACGTCCAAGTGGATGCCACCGACCGGCACACCTTGCAAAAGCAGCGGAATTTGGTGGAGGATTTGGTGGCCCTCAACTCGCTGGTGATTGCCGAGCGTTTTCCGCCGGGATTACTGAAGCGCTGGCCGGGGTATGCCCTGGCCCGGGCGGCCGAGGCGCCGCACAATTTGCTGCACATTCTCACGGGCAGCGAGGGAACCCTGGCGGCGATCATCGGCGCGGAGTTGAAAATTGTGCGCCTGCCGGAAGAGCGCGGGGTGGGGCTGATCTTTTTTGCGTCGGTGACGGAGGCCATGCAGGCGGCGCTGGAACTGACGGATCTGGCACCGGCGGCGGTGGAGCACATTGACCGGCCGCTGTTTGACCAAACGCGCGGGCAATTGGAATTCCAAGCCGCGCGGGATTTGCTGCAATTGGACGAGCAGCCCTGCGAGGCCATTCTGCTGGTCGAGTTTTTTGAGCATTCCCAGGAGAAACTGGCCCAACTGGCCAAACGCCGCCTGGGGATGCGCCAGCGTATTTTAAAAACCCCCGCGGAAGCCGCGCTGGTGTGGTCGTTGCGCAAGGCGGGGCTGTCGCTGCTGACCAGTTGCAAAGGGAATGCCAAGCCGGCGTGTTTCATTGAGGATGCCGCGGTGCGACCCCAGGATTTGCCCGCTTATGTGGCGGGACTGCAAAAACTCATGGCGAGCCAGGACGTTCAGGCATCCTATTACGGGCATGCCGCGGCCGGCTTGCTGCACGTGCGGCCGGTGCTGGACATGCAGAGTGCGACCGACCTGGTCAAGTACCGGACGATTGCCGATGAAGTGGCCGCGCTGGTGGCGCAATTTAAAGGTTCTTTGGCGGCCGAGCATGGGGTGGGCATGGCGCGCACGGAGTTTTTGCCGGCCCAAGTGGGGGCGGATATTTACTCCCTGATGCGGCAGATCAAGCAGGCGTTTGACCCGGGGAATGTGTTCAACCCGGGGAAAATCATTGGGGACGGCCGTTACCATATCGACAGCCATTTGCGTTTCGGGGCCGATTACACTTTGAAATTGCCCTTTGAGCCGCGCCTGGCCTTTGCGGCCCGGGATGGTTCGTTTACGGGCAATTTGGAACAGTGCAACGGGTGCGGAGGCTGTCTCAAACAGGTCCCGACCATGTGTCCGACCTATCTGGCCACGGGGGAGGAGATTATGTCCACGCGGGGGCGGGCCAATACCATTCGGGCCAGTCTCGAATTGCGGGGCGGGGCCGGGGACCCGTTGTTTTCACCGGAACTGGAAGCCGCCTTGAGCAATTGCCTGTCCTGCAAGGCGTGCACCACGGAGTGTCCCTCCAATGTGAACATGGCCTTGTTGAAGGCGGAGTTGTTGCATGCCCAGATTCAGCGGCGAGGGTTGAATGTGCGGGAGCGCTTCCTTTCGGCACTGGATACCATGGGGAAACTGGGCTGTGCCCTGCCGGCCCTGGCGAACGGGGTGTCCCGGCTGGCCCCGGTGCGTTTCCTGGTCAACCGGGTATTGGGGCTGGCCCCGGAACGTCCGCTGCCCGCTTATGCGGCCCAGCGATTTGATCATTGGTTTGCGCGGCAACGCGCGGCCGGCAGGGCCCCCCGCGGTGCGGTGATGTTGTGGGACGATACGTTTGTGCGTTACCATGAACCGGGGATCGGTCAGGCGGCGGTCAAAGTACTCCGGGCGGCAGGCTTTGAAGTGTTATTGCCCCCGCGGCGGAAGTGTTGTGGCCGCCCGGCGTTCAGCCAGGGCAATTTGACGGAGGCGGCCCGGCTGGGGACGCATAATCTGGCGTTATTGCAAAGCACCGATCCGGGGCTGCCGATCCTCTTTTTGGAACCCTCCTGCTTTTCGATGTTTGTGCAGGATTACCCGGAATTAAATCTGCCGGGCGCGACCGAGGTGGCGAAGCGATGTTTTCAATTTGAAACCTTTGTGGCCAGTCTGCTTGACCGGGAGCCGGAAGCGCTGGCTTTCAATCAGGAGGCGCAGCACCTGACCATTCATGCGCATTGCCACGCCAAATCGCTGGCCAGTCCGGTTTATTTGCGGCGGTTATTGGAACGGCTGCCCCAACGGCACGTTACGTTGTTGGATACGGGCTGCTGCGGCATGGCGGGGGCATTTGGCGCGCTCGCCTCCAAATACGAGCTCTCGCTAAAAATTGCCCAACCACTGATCGAGCAGATCAAGCACCAGCCATATGGCAACATCGTGGTGGCCTCCGGCACGAGTTGCCGGCATCAAATCCAGCACCTGGCCACGGTACGCACGGCACACCTGGCGGAAGTGCTGGCCGAGGCGCTGCCTTAGGCGATCACCACCGCCCGCCGCGAATGGCGGGAATCAGGACCGTCACGATGACCACGGCATTCAGGGCCACGGCGGCCCAAAGTCCGTGCTGGCCTTCGGCCAGGGCGAAGAACAGCACGCCCCCCATCCAGACCAGCAGGGGATGATAATCGGCGGTATGTTTTTGACCGGGCTGTTTCTTGATGAGCAACGGGGTGGCAAACGCGAGGATAAACAGCGTCACCAAAGCCCAGCCGGGAAAATTGATGAGCGGGGCCCCGGCCCAGGTCAGGGGAAATTTGGTGGGCTGCCAGATCCAGTAATGGTTGAGCCGGGCCAGGAACGGATCCATGCTGAGGTCAAACAACATGGCCAGCGTGGACGTGAGGCCGATCAGCCAGAAGCCATAGGTTTTCAACTTGCGCCAGGGCCGGAGCATCAAGCGGGCAACGCCCCGAGAGTTAAATACAACTACGATCCATAAACAGGGCACAGTCCAGGGCAGTTTGCTGGTGAGTTGCGCGCCGGCGGCCGGGCCAAACACCAGCGGTCCCAGCGGAATGCCGGCATTCTCACTGGTCAGGAAGGCGACGCTGCCCAGTCCCCCGCAGATGGCCGCCGCGGAGAGCACATATTGCCATTGCAGCTGGCGCGCGTGGGCGATGAGTGAGCTGGCGGCCGCCACGAAGAGGAGGGTTTGCAAGGGGCCATCGACCGTGCCGGCAACCCGGAAGCCGGTGAATTCCCGGGTCAATACCCAGCCGAACAGCACCAGCAAGACAAACGAGGCCAGCCAATGCAGGCGGTCTTTGGCCGGGGCCGAAAGTTGCGTGGCGGTCAGGGACGATGACATTTAGAATAATTCGCCCTTTCCCAGCCAAAAAGCAAGGGCGGCCTGTGGAAAATCCGACGGGCATCCGCTGGATCGCTGGTTGCTGAAGGACCGGCGCGGGCAAGCAGTCACAGGAATGGGCGGATCACCTTATTTGAGCAGGCCAGTATAGATAAAATAACCGTAGGCGGCCACCAGGATGAGGCCAGCCAGCCGTGGCAGTTTGCCCAGCACCGCGACAAAGAAAAAGTGCACCAGCGTGGCCGCGAGCAGGATAAGTATGGCGGTGTGGAAGAGCGGGGGAATCTCGAGGGGCCGGTAGAGTGCGAAAATGCCCAGGCACAGGGGAATGGACACATGCGCGTCGCCCACCTGGGAGGCATAAACCGTTTCCGGCTGTTTATGCCACCCATAATAAATGGCCAGCAGTCCATTGGGCAGGACCATCAACCAGCCGCTCAACCAACCCAGGTGGGCGGCACTGACAAAGCCGCCCTGAATGCTGGAGATCCACGCCACCAGCCAGTCGGTGCTGACATAAATGCCATAGGCGCCAACGGCCAGCAAGCCCAGGTCCAGCGGCAGGGTCCAGCCCAGGGATTTGTTCTCGCGCACGTTGGATTTCAAGACTTCAAAGAGATGAAAACACTGCCAAAACAGAAAAAATCCGACCAGCACCAGGCCATCGTTAAAGTCCAGCCGGCCTTTGCGGCCCATGGCCCAGACGGCACCGGTGAAAAACAAAAGGGCCGTCAGAGTGAGGAGCAGGGCCAGGCGATTTAATTGATGCGCCTGGTTCTCGGGCAGCACGGGCGCGTTTGTGGAGGTTTTCTCGCGAGGCAGGATGCTCATGCCCCAGATCAGGGCGGGCAGGCCGATGACGAGCGTCATATTAGTGATGTTGTTGACCAGGGAATTAACCATCACATCCGCGCCCGCCCCGCCGTGCCGGCCGAGCATGAAGGCGAAAATCAAATTTCCCAGGCCGGAGCAATACGGCATGATCAAGGTGCCCAGGACGGTGCCTTGGAAGCCGCGATGGCTCATTACTTCCAGCCGCCAGATCATGAGGAAGGACGCGGCGAGAAACAGCGCCACGAACAGCCAGGGAGCCCAAGGGTCCCGGGTGTCGATCCAATGAATGAACGGGTTTGCCACGCGACGAAGGTAAGCAAAATGCACCCGGTTGGGCGATACAATCCTCCAACGAGGGGCAAGAGCATCCGCCCGGGAGGTGCCCGCCAGCGATAAAATCCAGAGAAGCTTGATTGCGGGTTTACTTTGGGCGGCGATGGGAGCATTTTGCGAGGCCATGAGACGGGTGCTTTTATGTTGGTGTCTGGTTTTTGCGGTTGCCCGCGGCTGGTCTGCCAGCTTGCCTGAAATAGCGGGATGGGTGGGGGAGGGGCATTGGCGGGCGGCACGGTCAGCGATCGCAAAGGAACTGGCAGGGACCAATCTGGACTTTGCGAGCCGGGAGGCGTTGCAGTTTCAAAGTGACCGGATGCGGCGGATGCAACTGGATTTCAAGCGGACGCGCGACGAGGTTTGGCAGCAGGTGCGGGCGCTGGCCCCCACGGTGACCCCCGAACAATTCACGAGCTGGGAAGAGGAGGGGGCGGTGGAGTTTTTAGAGGTGGATGGCACGCGCTGGTATTTCAGCCAGGCCGCCAAAAACCTGTTTCGGATCAACTCGGCCGCCCGGGGACACCTGAGCCGGGAGAGTGAGAAGGCACTCTTTGAACCGCAGAATTACCGGTTGAAGGACTTGCGGGAGATATTCAGCAATTACGACCGGACGGGTGAAATAATTAATACACCCAAGACTTTTCGGGTTACTTATCAGGTGCGGCTACGACCAGAGGCGGTGCCAGCGGGGGAAATGGTTCGGGCCTGGTTGCCGTTTCCTCATCCGCTGAACCGGCAATCCAATATCCGGCTGGTTTCGTCGGAACCGGCTCGTGGTTTGGTGTCAAACTCCACGAATGATGGCATCGCCTCCGTTTATTTGGAAAAGCGGGCGGTGAGCCGCGAGCCGACGGTTTTTCAGGTCGTATTTGATTGCACCAGCCGGGCGTTTTACGAGCCAATTGATCCTGCCCGGGTGGTTTCGGCGGACCGGAGCGATCCGGCGCTGAAGTCTTATTTGGCGGAGCAGCCACCCCAAGAAGTTTTTTCAGCGGGGATTCAGGCGCTGTCCCGCCAGATTATTGGGACCGAGACGAATCCCTATCGCCAGGCGCGGTTGATCTTTCAATGGGTTTATGAACATGTGCCCTGGGCCTCGGCACGGGAATATTCCACACTGGGGGGATTGCCTGAGTATGCCCTTCACAACCGGCACGGGGATTGCGGGATTGAAACCATGACGTTTATGACGCTGTGCCGGTTAAACGGCATTCCGGCGCGATGGGAATCCGGCTGGGCGACGGGACCAACCCAGGACATGCATGACTGGTGCGAGATTTATCTGGCGCCCTATGGCTGGGTGCCGGTGGATGTCTGCTATGGATTGGTGAACAGTTCGGTGGAGCGCGAAAAGTGGTTTTATCTGGGGGGCATGGATGGTTTCCGGGTGGCCGTCAATACGGATCATACGCAGCCGTTGTACCCGGCGAAAATGGCGTTTAGGTCCGAGGTGGTGGACTTCCAGCGTGGGGAGGTCGAATGGCGCGGGGGAAATCTTTATTTCGACCAGTGGGACTGGAGTTTTCAGGTGGCGGAATTGCCAGCGGGGCATTAAATACTCACCATGTGTCGTTGACGGTTGGCAAACCGGCAGGTTTCGCGGTAGCCGGTGGCCCGCGCGAGTTGCAGGGCCTCGGCAAAATTCAGGCCAACCTCCTCCGGGGCATGGGCATCCGCGCCAAACGTGATGGGAACGCCCTGCTGGAAGGCGATTTGGAGCAACTCGCGGCTGGGGTAAATTTCCTGGCATTCTTTGCGCAGGCCGGCGGTATTGAGTTCGATGGCACAGTTGTGCTGCCGGGCGATTTGGAGGAATTGTTCGTAGAGGGGGGTGCAATCGCGGCTGGGGCGGTGGCCAAATTTTTTGGGGAGGTCGCAATGGCCGATAATCTCGAACAATCCGCTGGCGGCGGCCTGGCCGAGCCGCTCAAAGTAGGCGGCCCACACTTCGAAGGGGTCACGCTGGCGCCATTCGGAAAGTTTGGCGGGGTTGTCGATGTCCCAGGAATCGGAGACATAATGCACGGAGCCAATGAAATAATCCCAGGGATGGCGGGCGGCGAGTTGGCGAATCCAGGCTTCGTGGCCGGGCAGGTAATCCACTTCCAAGGCCAGTCGAATGGTCAGCCCGGGGTGGTCGGACCGGGCCTGGTGAACGGCGGCGACATAGGCATCCAACTGGTCGAAACGCATCCGCCAATTATCAAAATCATCCTGCGGCATGGGCGAATGATCGCTGAAACCAATTTCGTCCAGACCGAGGCTCACGGCGTGGCGGGCATATTCGGTGGGCTCGCCGCGGGCGTGGCGGCAGAGCGGGGTGTGCATGTGATAATCAGCGGGCAACTGCATGTCGTTATTTATAGCGGGATGTGTCCCGGGCGAAAGGCAAAACCATTGCGGGCGGGTGGAAAATGGCAAAATTTCAAAATGTGACATCCCGCTTTGCATCCGGCGGAATCTGGCTTAGATTAGCGGATTGTTGACATTGAGAAATTCGCATCCATGAGCAAGGAATTTATTCGGATTGGCGGTGCCCGTGAGCACAACTTGAAAAACCTCACGCTCCAGATCCCCCGCGACCAGCTGGTGGTGGTTACGGGGCTGAGCGGGAGTGGAAAATCGTCCCTGGCCTTCGACACCATTTATGCCGAGGGGCAGCGCAAATATGTGGAGTCGCTTTCCGCGTATGCCCGCCAGTTTTTGGACCAGATGCAGAAGCCGGATGTGGATTTCATTGAGGGCCTTTCGCCGGCCATTGCCATTGAGCAGCGCAGTTCGGGGAGCAGTCCGCGCTCGATCATCGCCACCACCACGGAGATTTACGACCATCTGCGCCTGGCCTACGCGCATATTGGGCGGCCGCATTGTCCGGAGAGCGGGGTGCCGATCGTGGCGCAATCCGCGAGTGACATTGTGGATAAAATTCTGGCCCTGCCGCCCAAGACGAAAATCATGATCCTGGCGCCGGTGGTGCGCCGGCAGAAGGGGGAGTTTCGCGACGTGATCGAGCGGCTGGGGCGCGAGGGGTTTGTACGGGCCCGGGTGGATGGGGAACTGGTGGAACTGGGGGACAGCACCCAGCGGATCAAACTGGACAAGAAGAAATTTCATAATATCGAGGCGGTGGTGGACCGGTTGGTGATGGATGAAAAAATCCGGGTGCGGTTGAGTGATTCGGTGGAGACGGCACTGCGCTGGGGCGAAGGGGTGATCTTCACGCTGCATCAGGAGGGCGGCACCAAGTCCGACACGTGGATGGAGACCCTGCATTCGAACAAAATGTGCAGTCCGGCCACGGGCAAGAGCTATGATCCGCCCACGCCGAAACATTTTTCCTTCAACGCACCGGCCGGGGCCTGCCCGGTGTGCCATGGCCTGGGGCAGAAGATGATTTTTGACGAGGCACTGGTGGTGCCGGATCCGGAATTGCCCCTGGATGGGGCGATTCAGCCCTGGCGGCGGGCGGGCAAGCGGCTGGCGATTTATTACAAGGCCATGTTGCGGTCGGTGGCCGAGCATGGCGGGGTGAGCACGGAGACGCCCTATAAAGATTTGCCCGAGTCCTTCACCAAGCTGTTGATGCATGGCTCAGGGGACAAGGATGTGGAATTCAAATTTTGGCGCGGTGGCAAGATCAGCAGCATCAACCGGCCCTTTGAGGGCGTGCTGCCGAATTTGGAGCGCCTGGCCACGGACAGTGAGAGCGAATTTATCCGCAACCGGCTGAAGGCCTACATGGCCCCGGAGTTTTGCGAAGCCTGCAAGGGCCGGCGCTTAAAGCCGGAGATCCTGGCGGTCACGCTGGGCGATACCGCCATGGCGGCGCAGTATGGTCGCAAGCCGAACAAATTAAAAATTCCCGGGCTCTCCATCATGGATGTCTGCGGGCTTTCGGTGGAGAAGGCGGATGATTTTTTTGCCAGCCTGAAGCTGACGGATTTCCAAATGAAGATTGCTGGCGAGGTGATCAAGGAAGTGCGGGCGCGGCTGGGCTTTTTGAAAAATGTGGGGCTGGGATACCTTACCCTGGACCGGGAAAGCAGCACGCTCTCGGGCGGCGAAGCGCAGCGGATCCGGCTGGCGACCCAAATTGGCGCGGCCTTGGTGGGGGTGCTGTATGTGCTGGATGAACCCAGCATCGGCTTGCATCAGCGGGACAACGACCGGTTGCTCGCCACGCTGAAGGGGTTGCGCGACCTGGGCAATACCGTGCTGGTGGTGGAGCACGATGCGGACACCATTCGCGCGGCCGATTATATTCTGGACCTGGGGCCCGGGGCCGGGGTGCATGGTGGTGAACTGGTGGCGGCGGGCACGCTGCCGGAAATTCTGAGAAGCCCCAAATCACTTACGGCCCAGTATTTGCGCGGGGAACTGACCATCCCCATGCCCAAGGAACGCATCACGCCGGCCGAGGACGGGCCATGGCTGGAGATTTTGGGCGCGAAGGAAAACAACCTGCGCAATCTGGACGTGCGCATCCCGCTGGGCACCTTCACCTGCATCACCGGGGTGAGCGGTTCGGGCAAGAGCACGCTGGTGGATGACATCCTGCGCCGGGCATTGTTCCGCAAATTTTACGGATCGAAGGAAAAGCCCGGGGCGCACCGGGTGCTGCGGGGGGACGAGGCGCTCGACAAGGTCATAGTGATTGACCAGACCCCGATTGGCCGGACGCCGCGCAGTAATCCAGCGACGTATACTGGCATGTTCAATCACATTCGGGATTTGTTTGCCAAACTGCCCACGGCGAAGATCCGGGGCTATGAGCCGGGGCGGTTTAGCTTCAATGTGAAAGGGGGGCGCTGCGAGAAATGCGAAGGTGACGGCCTCTTGAAAATTGAGATGAATTTCCTGCCGCCGGTGTATGTGACCTGCGAGGCCTGCAATGGCAAACGTTACAATCGGGAGACGCTGGATATAACCTACAAGGGCAAAAATATTGCCGAGGTGCTGGACCTGACGGTGGATGAGGCGGTGACCTTCTTCCGGGCGGTGCCGAAGATTTATGATCCGGTGCAAACCCTGGCCGAGGTCGGGCTCGGTTACCTGCGCCTGGGGCAGCAGGCCACCACGCTCAGCGGCGGCGAGGCGCAACGCGTGAAACTGGCCACCGAACTGGCCCGCAAAGCCACGGGGCGCACGTTGTACATCCTTGACGAGCCGACCACCGGGTTGCATTTCCACGACGTGGCCAAATTGCTGGAGGTGCTTTTTAAATTGCGCGCCACGGGTAATACGCTGCTGATCATCGAACATAATCTCGATGTGATCAAGACAGCGGATTGGATCATTGACCTCGGGCCGGAGGGGGGCGGGGCAGGGGGGCGGATTATTGCCGAAGGGCCGCCGGAGACCATTATGGCGGCTGCCGAAAGTCATACGGGCAAATATTTGAAAGCCATGCTGGGTTGAGGTTGCTCAAGTTACTTAAGCGGGGGCCGCAGCTTAAAATTCGCCAAAGACCCGAAACTGAGCTATGGTATCAATGCTGATGAATCAATGGCGTTTTAAACTTTTATATGATGGTGAATGCCCGCTCTGCCGGCGCGAGGCGAGCTTTCTGCAAAGCCGCAACCAGCATGGCTGGCTGGCCTTTGAGGACATTACCGCGCCGGGTTTTGATGCCAAGGCGTATGGCACCACCCAAACGGCCCTCATGGGGGTAATCCACGGGGTCTTTCCCGATGGACGCATGGTCCAGAAGGTGGCGGTCTTTCGCGAGGCTTACCGGGCCATTGGTCTGGGCTGGTTGCTGGCTCCCACTGCCTGGCCGGGCGTGCGCTGGCTGGCTGATCTGGGTTATGAATGGTTTGCCCGCCACCGCATGGGGATTGGCCGGTTGCTGGGGCGTCACTGTGAAACCGGTGCTTGTGCCGTTCCTTCGACGAAGACACCCCGCCCATAAATTTAATGAACATGAACTATTTTCGGCAATCTGCACCCGGCCATTGGCCAAACCTCTGGCGCTGGTGCGGCCTTTTCATCGCTGCGTTGGGAATGGCCGGCTGCGCCACCAGCCAGCCACCGCTGCGGACGGTTACCCATGTGGATTTAAATCGGTATCTGGGCAATTGGTATGTCATGGCCAACATCCCTTATTTTTTGGAAAAAGGGAAAGTGGCGACTTACGACACCTATTCGATGCGGCCGGATGGTCGCATGAACAACGTTTTTACTTTTCGAAAGGGAACTTTTGACGCGCCTGAGCAGAGTTGGCATGGCGTGGCGTGGGTTGTAAACAAAGAATCGAACGCCGAATGGAAGGTGCGTTTTATCTGGCCGTTCACTGCCACTTATCTGGTCTTGGAACTGGACCCGCAATACCGTTGGTCGGTGGTGGCCACTCCCGGGCGCAATCTGCTTTGGGTATTATGCCGCACGCGGCAGATGGACGAAGCCACTTATGGGGAAATTCTTCAGAGAATTGCCGCCCAAGGCTACGACACCAATCAGGTCGTGCGGGTACCGCAACCGCCAGGGTCCTAAATTTTCCCGGCAACAGTTTCGAGTACTCTTTGCGCTTCCTCCACGAGGGTGCGAATGCGCCGGGCGTCGGCTTTGGTATGTCCATGGCTGGCCAGCGGGTCGCTGCCGCCGCTGGATTCGATCAGAATGTCCGACCAGACCAATCCGGTTTTAATATGCACCGAGGCGATTTTGGTAATGCTGATGCTGATTTCGTCCTTGCTGAAAAATGAGCGTTTGTGGCGGATTACCGCCTTGCCGGTGACTTCAATTACGGTGGGGAACAGGAAATTTCCCCGGGACCAGCGGCTGGCTTTGAAGGTTTCGGGTTCCATCACCCTACTTTGGCGAATGGCCGGCGATTCATCAACTGGTTTCGTTCCAAAGTTTAATTTCCCAACCAGCGTCCGCTGGAATCGGAATGGCAGTTTGAAAAATTGGGTATGATTAAATTAACATCAGAAAGTTTACCAGGTTTGCCGCTGTGCCACTTCCGGCAGGCGAACCGCCTGGCTGGCCACCAAAATTCTCATTTGGGAATTTTTTGGATTGGCTGCTTTTTTAGTCGTTATTGAATTTCGCCAATTCCGCGTTTAATTCTGCTTTCGCATGTTTGGCTTTGACGGCGGCGATGGCCAGTTGGGCGAGTTGATCGCAGCGTTCATTGCCCGCGTCGCCCGCATGGCCTTTTACCCAGTGCCAGGCCACATGGTGACGGCTGGCGGCCTCGTCCAGTTGCCGCCAAAGGTCCTCGTTCTTGACTGGTTCTTTGGTTTTGGTGCGCCAGCCATTGCGTTTCCAGCCTTTGAGCCATTTGGTGATGCCGTCACGCACATAGTTGGAGTCGGTGTGTACTTCCACGGCACAGGGTTTGATGAGAATATTAAACGCTTCGATGGCCGCTTGCAGTTCCATGCGGTTGTTGGTGGTGGCCGGCACACCACCGCTGAGTTCCCGTCGATGCGGGCCACAGGTCAGCACCGCCGCCCAGCCGCCGGGGCCGGGATTCCCATGGCAACCGCCATCCGTATAGACGACAACTTTTTGCAGGGGAATCATTAGGTCAAAGCCAGCCCAGCCTTTTTTTGATGGCCGCCTGCCAGACCGCGTAACCCGCGGCATTCAAATGCAACCCTTCGCGGGTGTAGGCCGGTTTTAACTCGCCCTGGTCATCCTGCATGAGGGCGTGTAAATCCAGGTAGTCATCCCCCCTTTCGCTGGCCAGGCCGCGCAGGCGCTCATTGAAGTTTCGGATATTGGCGTTGTGCCGGGCAAAATTCCCGCGCGTGGGGAGGAGTGATTCCACATGGATTCGCGCCGCCGGCGCACAGGTGTGAAGTTGTTTTAAAATTTCACGATAGCCCAGTTCCATGACGGCCAGCTCATGTCCGTCCCCCAAATCATTAATGCCAATCAAAATAAAGATATCGGTGGCGGAGCAATCAATGGCCGCGCAATCCAGTCGTTGCAGTATTCCCCGGTTGTCCCTCGGGTCCAGACCGTTGCCGATCAAATCAGAATTAATGCCCCGGTTCAGTACCGGACGGCCCGGGAAATACTGGGCTGGGGTGAAGCCTTCGGTAAGACTGTCGCCGAGCAACACCACCTGGCCGCGGGTGAATGTTTCAGAGCGAAAAGACTCCACCCGTTCCGCCCAGTGCTGCCGCACAGCGGGTGGGGGAACAAGCGGCTGGTGCCCGGCTGGCGAGGCATTGGTTCCGGTTGCGATCCGGGACGCCATCACTTGCGCATCCAACCCTTGGCTGGCGAGGGCCAGCGAGGCAACTGTTATCAATACCAAGTTCAAGCCGGTGGGTGGTTAGTGCTCTGCCAGTAATCCCGCCAAGTCCAGGGCGCGGGTGTGCATTGCCAGTGTCCCGTCGGCTTGGTAAGGCCATTGATTCTGCGGCCGGTCCCAATAGAGTTCCACCCCATTGTGATCTGGGTCCCGCAAATACAAGGCCTCGCTGACGCCATGGTCGGCCGCACCATCCAGTTCCACTCGGGCCGCCACCAGCCGGCGCAAAGCGTCGGCGAGCAGCGCCCGGGTGGGATAAAGGATGGCTACATGATAGAGTCCGGTGGCATGGACGGGCGGCGGAGCCCCCCCAGCACTTTCCCAAGTATTCAA
Organism: uncultured Verrucomicrobia subdivision 3 bacterium; assembly: GCA_903936645.1. Lineage (GTDB taxonomy): Bacteria > Verrucomicrobiota > Verrucomicrobiia > Limisphaerales > UBA11358 > UBA11358. The sequence goes on along the minus strand of CAIZWI010000051.1, from coordinate 12,308 downwards.
ACCAATGTGATGGTGATATCCGCCCGCCGAGAGAAAGGCCGCCTGCCGTCCCAGACGCTGGGTAATGGCAAAACCCAGGACGCCGTGCCAAAATGCGAGCGCCCGGTCCAGGTCGGCCACTTTAAGATGGACATGCCCGATCCGCACCTGCGGGTCAATGGTGGAAAAGCTCGGCGTCATGACTCCATGTAAACGGAATCACCCCCCGGGTCAAACTCCGACCGTGTCGAGTTGGTCATAGACATTGCGCAGCCAGACTTTCACGCGCTGCCGCTCAAGCAAGCCCAGGCCGTTGGGTTCGTGGGGGCTGCGATTTTGGGCCGCCCAAAAACTGGAGCTGACCGCGTCGATCTTCGTGATCACGGGTTCATGCAATTTGCGCAGGGTGATGATTTTGGCATTCAATCCCAGGGCCTGGTCCTTCAAACCGGACTTTTCAAAAATGTCGAAGGTCTCGCCGCGAACTTGGTTTAACACCAGGACGTAATTAAGGCGGGAGCCGAACTGGTCCAGTACCTTTTTCAGCAAATCCGTGGAGTCCTTGCCCGAATCCATCACATGCCAGTAAGCCAGGTTCAGCCCCAATTCCTGGACGGTTTCCAGCACGCCGGATTCATCCATCCATTTAACCATGGGGGCGTGGGTTTGCGCGGCCAGGTCCACCAGGATCCGCAAGCCGGGGTTCTCGGCCGCCGCTTCCACGATGGTGTCCAAGCTGCCATAATCATCCACATCCACCGAACTGGCGAATTCGTGGTAAAACCGGAGCAGGGAGCCGTGGGAGCGGTCCGTGTCAAAACCCATGAAGGGAATGGCCTTGTCGATAAAATATTGAGCCAGCACCCGCGCCACCAGCGATTTGCCCACGCCGCCCTTTTCGCCGCCAATCAAATGAATGTTCGTCATAATCTTTCTATTAATTTGTTTAAAATGGAACCCGGCGGCCGGCCGGGTTTTGAACGGTTCCGCAGAACCGCATCGCGGACAAGATAATTTATGCGGGGAGCATTACTAGCAAAAGTTCAGGCCGGAACAGTGACATTTTGATCATCGGCAAACCAAAAGGATTTGCCGTAAGCCGGGTGACCCGTTGCCTGGGAAATTACGAGGGGCTTTTTTATTGCCCCAACAAACGGAAATACTGTTGATGATTGGTGGCGGGTACCGATACGGCGGTGTTGAGTCCGTTGGTGGCAATCAGCGCTGCGACCGGTTGCCAAGGGCCGGTTGGACTGGCGGCGGAGACAACTTGCCAATTCCCCTGACCCACCGGCCAGGACAATGTAATGTTTTTCCCCGAACCTGTCGCTTGCAAGGCGGGGGCAGGTGGAAGCACGACCGCACCGTTGACATAACTTGCCGAAAGCACACCGGCGGACTTGTCGGCCACTTGTAATTTGACCAGGCTGCCATCCAAGGTGAGGGGTTGGGAACTCCAGGCGTTGGTTCCGGCCGTAAATTGCAGAACCGCCACCTGATTGGTGCCCACTGGCAAAGCGCTGCCGGGCGGCAGGGCGAGAACCAGGCCAACCTTGCCCAGTAACGAGTTGGTATTGATGTTCAAACGGCCGCCCGCCATGGCGGAACCCAGGGTGACGCCGGTCAGTTTTAACATGGCCGGGTTGTAGTTGACGGTCAGCCCAGCGGCGTTTTCATTATTCGTGCAAACCAACTGGACAGGCACCGAAACGGACTGCCCGCGCAAGCTGGATACCGAGGCGATTTGCAATGTCCGGGTTAGGGAGGTGAAACCACCCAGCGGAACGGGCTGGATGGTCACGGTGCCCGGGGCTCCCACGAGAGTCAGTGGATCGAGGCCCAGGGCATAACGACCTGCCTGCACCCAATCTGCCACCGTTAATACTCCGTCTGGGGCATTGCGGGGCGCGCAATCCGCCCGCAGCAGTTCATCGCTGTTAGTCGGTGTGTCCAAGCCGGCCACCATGCGGCCGATTTCCAGCCAGTCCTGTAAATTCAATTGATGATCACCAGCAAATCGAGGGTACACATCCGCCTCATATTCAGCCGGTCCCAAGGTCACGGAACCATCCTGAGTCAGGAGGGGCAGCGAATTCGCATTGGCATCCACCAATTGCCGGGTAGTGGGGGCATCGCCCCAAGCCAGCGCCGTGATGGCGGTATTAGTGACTGGCAGCGCTTGGAAAACCAACTGCGCGACGGGTTGGTTGCCCGCCGGCAGCACACTCGAAAAATAGATCGCAAAACCCACCTGGCCATGGTTGGTAAGGGAATCCACCTCGGCCAGATAAGCCCCCGTGGCAGCCTGGCCCAAGAGCACACTTTGCAGCACTAATTTGGCCGGATCATAGCCGATACTTCCGCTAAAAATGTTTTCCACGCCTAATGCATTCAGCCAAACCGGCACGGTTATCAGGCCACCGGAAAGGGTGTTGGTAACGCCCAGGCTGACCACGGTTTCGGGCACCGTCAACATGGCCACGGTGCTGTTGGTACTAGCGTAAGGCGTAGTGATCAGAACGTCATAATTGCCGGCATCACTCAAGGTTACGCTGGCCAGCGTCAACTGGGGGGTGGCGGTGCCGGACACGTTGCCGCCATCGCTTAAATTGGCGCCGTTTTTGCGCCATTGATAAGTAATAGGTCCAGTTCCATTTACGCCCACATTCATGGTGGCGGGGTTATAGGTCAAAACCGTGAGACTCTGGGGCTGCTGAGTGATGTTCGGTGGCAGCACCACGGTGAGTGTGGCCTTGGTGCTGGTGACGCTGCCATAGGCATTCGTCACTGTTAATTGGTAAAATCCGGCATCCGCCGTGGTCACCGCGGCCAAACTAAGGATAGCGTTGGTGGCATCAATAATATTGGTTCCGTTGAAATTCCACTGGCAGCTGAGCGCCCCCGATCCGGTTAGGGCGGCGGAGAAACTAACTGGACTTCCTGAAATGACGGTCTGGCTGGCCGGTTGCTGCGTAATCGCCGGTGGTCCGGCTTGCAGCGCCAGGTTCTGATAAAAGGTTACGGTGCCGTCGTAATCATTGGGAAAGGCGATATCTGGCCGGCCGTCCCCATCCAAATCGGCGAGGTTGATTGAGATGGGGTTATACCCGGATCCAAACGTGACCGGGGTTGCCAGCCCGGTGCTGGAAAAGCTGCCAGGGTGGCTGGTATTGCGGAATATCTCCATTTGGCTGGGTAACTGCTCCACCACGGCGATGTCGGGTTTGCCATCGCCATCCAGGTCGCCAATGGCTAACGAATTGGCCCAGCCCCCGGTGTGGAAATCAACGCGTGGGGCCAATGAACCCGCCGAAATAGATCCGGGGCTGCTAGTGTTCCGGAAAATAGAAATGGTTTGTGCATTTTGGGATCCCACGACTACATCCAGTTTGCCATCGCCATCCAGGTCGCCCACCGCCACGGCATAACTGCCCGTGGGCGCCGCAAAGACCACATTGGTTCCAAACAGCAGATGTCCCGGGGTGCTTAGATTTTGGGATATGGTCATGGCCTGGTTGCCACCGTTGAGATTGTTGGCCGTCACCATGTCGGGTTTGCCATCACCGTCCATATCAGCCAGCACCATGGTTTTGATGTTGGGTTTCACTGTAAAGGTGACCGGTGCGGCGAGTGAATTTGTGTTGAACACCCCTGGGGTGCTGATATTTCGGAAAACCCAAACGGCATTCCCTGCACCGCCAGTGACAATTTCCGGTTTGCCATCACCGTCCAAGTCGGCCACCGCCACGGCAAAGGGCGTTGGTCCGGTGGGGAAAAACACTGCCGGTGCAAACGAGTTGGTGGTTAGGAGGCCACCCGGCGTGCTGACATTTTTAAGGACTACCAACTCGCTATTCATGAAATCCGCAGTTACCAGGTCCAATTTGCCGTCGCCCGTGAGGTCAACAGCCTGAATCATGCCGAAGTTACCATTATGCAGCACCGGGATGGGCAAGGCCAGCGGTGGGGCAAAGGAGGCGGTCCCCAAGGGGCGGTTGGTGCTGATATTTTGGTAAATATAAATGTGCTGGTCATCCGCGACCACAATCAGGTCTGGACGGCCGTCCCCGTCCAAATCCGCAACGGTCGAAGAGCCGGAACTAATACCGGTGGGGAGGGTAAACGGCTGGCCCAGCGAGCCGCTGGAGATGCCACCGCTGCCTGGGAAGGTGGGTAGAAACGGCAAGGCCGAGGAGGCTGTCAGCCCGCCAGTGGTTACGGTAACCGGCACATAAGTAGCGCCCGCAGGCACGTTCGCGGTTAAACTGGTCGTACTCGCCAAGGTTACCGCCGCCTGCACGGCGCCAAAATAAACCACATTGCTCGCCGCCACCGGATTAAAATTTTGACCATTAATGGTAACGCTGGTACCGGGCGCTCCTGCCACCGGACTCACCGCATTGATAAGGGGAGGATTGGTTTGGGCGAAGGCTGGCGAGGCTAGCAAGCCCAAGCACAATGGAATCAGGAGCAACCGATCGTCAACGAGGGAGGCGTGTTTCATAAAATAAATACTCCACTGACAAAAATAGAAAACGGCGGATATTGTTTCGTTAGCGTATAGAGCAAGTCATTTTCTGTCAATGCTTTTCAGTGATTATTTGATATGGAATGGCACCCAAAATTGGCGGGCCGGTGGCAAAAAAGCACCGTGGGTCCACGCAAACTCCGGTTGGCTTTCCCCACGCTTGGGTTCGGTCCTGTTTGCACCGCATCCCGAACCGGATAATCCCGCTGATGGGCTGGTTCATTTTGCCTGTCACTTTCCCGCCCCCGGCCGCGTCTGATCCCTGCATCCGAAGACTATTTAAACTGTGAAAAGAATTGCCTGTTTCTGCTGGCTAACTGTGCTCGCCTGCGCGCTTATCCCCGCCGCCCACGCCACGCCTTATACCGTGCCCGCCTCGCCGCGCGGCCTTTTCAGTTTTAACCTGAACTGGAAGTTCATGCGCGCCGATGTTACCCATGCGGAGCGAGTGGACTTTGACGACTCGGCTTGGACCACGGTCAGTACGCCACACACCTACAATGACGCTGACTCCTATAACAATCTCATCAGCCACAGTGGCGGGGACCGCCACGCATGGACGGGCATTGCGTGGTATCGCAAGCATTTCAAACTGCCGGCCAGTGCCAAGGATGGCAAAGTATTCCTCGAATTTGAGGGCTTGAAACAAGCCGGCCGTTTTTGGGTGAATGGCACATTTGCCGGCAAATTTGAAAATGGCATCACTCCGCTGGGTCTTGACCTGACGGGCTTGGTAAATTTTGGTGAGACAGACAATGTGATCGCGGTGAAAGTGGACAATCGCAACGATTATGTGGAGGAAGCCACCGGGGTGGGTTATGAATGGATGGGCCGGGCTTTCAATCCCAATTATGGCGGGCTGAATCACGATATCTGGCTGCACTTGACGGGCAAAGTGTACCAAACGCTGCCCCTTTATGAAAATCTTCAGACCACGGGGGTCTATGTTTACCCGGGCCATTTCTCCATGGCCAACCATGCCTGTGATGTGACCGTGGAAGCCCAGGTGCGAAATGAATCGGGTGATCAGCAGTCCATCATCCTGTCGGCGGTGGTGGTGGATGCGAATGGCGAGGTGCGCGCAACCTTTACGAGCGAGGCCGCGGATTTGGTAAGTGGCGAAACGGAGCAGCTTACCGCCAGCGGTCCCCTGGCCGACGCCCATTTCTGGGCCGTGAAGGATCCTTACCTCTACGATGTCTATACCCTCCTTACCATCAACGACAAGGTGGTGGATGTATGCAAAATTCACACGGGGTTTCGCAAAGCGGAATTTCGCGGCGGCGCGGGCACGGGCGGGGTCTGGCTCAATGACCATTTTGTCTGGCTCACGGGCTACGCCCAGCGTTCCACGGATGACTGGGCCGGGTTGGGGCAGGCTTATCCGGACTGGCTCCATGATTATAATGCGCAACTGATTCGCAGCACCCATGCCAATTATATTCGCTGGATGCATATCGCGCCCCAAGCCGTCGATGTGCGGGCGTGTGACGCGGCGGGAATTACGGAAGTTTGTCCGGCCGGTGACAAGGAAGGTGACCCGGCGCTGGACCATCGACTGGCACCGGCGACGGCTGCCCGGCAATGGGCGCAGCGCCTGGAGGTAATGCGCGACACCATGATTTATTACCGGAATCATCCCAGCATCCTCTTTTGGGAGGCGGGCAATAATGGCGTGACCCCCGAACATATGCGGCAAATGGTGGATCTGCAAAAGCAATGGGATCCGCAGGGCGGCCGGGTGACCGGCTGCCGCACCCTCAATGATCCGGCAAACACGCCGATTGCCGGTTACTTCGGTGTCATGATCGGTCAGGATCAGCGAACGGATGCCCTGACTAATCGTACGGAAATGTTTCGCGCTTACAGCGCCGAACGCCGCGATTTAGCGCCGTTCATTGAGACCGAGGATTTTCGCGACGAGGCCGCCCGCCGGTTCTGGGATGATTTTTCCCCGCCGCATTTCGGCTTTAAAAAAGGTCCGGATGACACCTATGCCTGGAATTCGGAGAGCTTTTGCATGGCTGCCGCCGAACGTTACCACGATTATTATCTGAACCGCATTTGCAACCCCGATCCGGCCCATGCCAAGTGGTCCGCCTATGCGTCCATTTACTGGTCGGACTGCAATGCCGATGGCCGGCAGGATAGCAGCGAAGTCTGCCGGGTGAGCGGCAAGGTGGATGCCGTGCGGCTGCCCAAGGAAGCTTATTATGTCTACCGGGTCATGCAGAGCGAAACGCCGGACATTCACCTCATCGGGCATTGGACTTACCCCACCAACACGGTTAAAACAGTTTATGTGGCCGCCAGCGGTTGCGATGCGGTGGAACTCTTTGTGAACGAGCAATCGCAAGGCGTGGTCAAGCACCCGCTTAATGGCTATATCTTTGCCTTCCCGCATATCCAATTTACGCCGGGCATCATTCGATGCGTGGGTAAAGTCGCAGGGCAGGTTGTTGCCAAGGACCAAATTGCGACTGCCGGGGTGGCCACCCAGATTAAATTAACCGCGCATACTGGGCCCGGCGGGTTGCAGGCGAATGGCGCGGATGTGGCCTGCTTTGATGTGGAAGTCCTGGATGCGCAGGGCCGCCGTTGTCCCACCGATGAGGCCCGGGTGGACTTTAAGCTGACTGGTCCGGCCATCTGGCGCGGTGGTTACAACAGCGGTAAAATCAATTCCATCAACAACCCCTGGCTGGACACCGAATGCGGCATCAACCGGGTGGCCATCCGCGCCACGCTGTCGGCCGGCAGCATTACCTTGCAGGCCACCCGGGAAGGGTTGGTGCCGGCCACCATCACCCTTGAATCCCAGCCCGTGAACCTTCAAGACGGGCTGAGTTGGCAACTGCCACCGGCGCTGGCGGTGGTGGCCGCCCCGGTAAAATAAGGGTTTTTCGCAGCGGTCAAAGAACGCGCCGTAACTCAAAAGGGGGTGTTACCCAAGTCGAGGCCGGAAAGGGCTCCGGTTGACTCAAAAGTGGTGTTACCCACAATCCCTTGAAAACTGGCAACGAAGGAAGCCGGGGCCCAGTGGCGGTCTGGCCTCCCTCGTTCCCGTTTCTTAGGGGGCCTCTGTTTATCGGTTTCCAGGCTCACTGGTCAAGCCTGCGCTGACCGCCGGTTGGCTGCGATCACTTTCAGTTGTCGTTCCACTTCGCGGGTCAGGGCAAAGGGGTTGTTCGCCCGCTTTTCCTGGCGCAGCCGTTCCTTGGTTGCCGCACTGACTTGGGCACAGGCCAGCACCCGGTCCAGCGGCGTCTGGGTCGGGCCGTATTTTCGTACCACCTTGCTGCCCACGCGTTCCTTGCTGGCCAGTTTCATCGTCGGCAAAAAATAGTTGAGCAACTGGTTCAAGGCGCCTTTGCAGAGGGTGTTGATCAGCGGCACCACGGCGGGATTGTCGTAGCGTTCATACCCGAACCACAAACGCACTTGCGTGTAGTTCTTCTGTTCGATGTGGGCCTGGTCGTTCTTGCGATAGGGGCGCGAGCGGGTGAACGCCACGGGTTGTTCCCGCCCGTGCAGATGTTTGACCAGATGATGGTTGATGAACTCGCCGCCGTTGTCGCTGTCCAGACCGCACAACGGAAAGGGCAGGCTCGCCTCGACATCGCGGATCTGTAATAAAGTCGCGGCTTCGCTGCGGTTGGGCAGGGCGCGCATTTCATTCCAAGTCGTGTGGATGTCCACCGCGTCGAACATCCAGCCGTGCCGGTCATCCAGCGTGCCGCCGCACAACGCCACCGTGTCCATCTCCAGAAAGCCCGCCTGGTTCTCGGCCCACTCGGTCCGGATCGGAATCTGCTGGCGCAAGAGCGTGCCCGGTCGCGTGGTGGCCCGGCGGCGATGGGCGATCCGCGCCGGGAGCAGCAGCCGGTCCAGCGTGGCGCGACTGGCTTGGAGCAACGCCTGCCGCACATCGGGGTCCAACCGGCGATGATCCTCCTCATAGGCAGGCAGCCAGTCGGGCAGGCAGGCCTGGAGCCGCACGCCGCAGGGCTGGAGCGCCGCCAGCCAGATCGCCTTGAGCGGGGCGCGCAACTGGTCCGGGTCATACTCCTTGGGCCGCCCGATGACCGACGGCGCGCCCATCCGTGGCCCGGCACGGAGCGCGCGGATGGCCGCCTTGCGGTGGTAGCCAAATAGCTCCACCAGTTCATTGATGATCTTCCCTTTGTGTTCCTTGCCGGCCCGCGCATAGCGTTCCCGCTTCTTGGCCAGCACTTCCATCCGTGTTTTTTGACTCATTTTGTTGTCCATGGCTCGGTAACATCCCTTTTGAGTCAACGTATGGCTGCTTCAGACCACGCCACCACGCCTTCGGTAACATTCTTTTTGAGTCAAATCGGAACGCAAAAACTTCTTTAAAAAGTTTTGACAAATGGCGGTAAAAGTATAGTTTGTTTGCCGCTCCGGATGGGGTCGTAGCTCAGTTGGTAGAGCACCACAATGGCATTGTGGGTGTCGCAGGTTCGATCCCTGTCGGCTCCACCATCCTTTAGCGAGCGTTTGTCTGGTGACTGGTAATCTTCTAAGCCAGTCCGCTTACTTCAGGTTGGTATCCACCAAAGTCCTTTCAAGCGGCTTGACCGGCCGGTTTTTCTCGATGCGATTGCTTGTTCACCGCGATTTATTCGCGCAGCGTCCCGGGCCAGGTATCACGGTCCAATTGCAACAGGTGTTCGAGCACCGGGCCGACATAATTGGCCCGCTGGTCGATTGCTGCCACAACGGTCTCGAAGTTTGGTACTGGTTCTGCCTGGTCCCCCGGTGCCGGACTGCGATCCTCGCCGGTGCGACGGTATGACGTCACGATTTGGATCACTTGGCTCATAGGGCAACCTCGGACGGTTCGTGAAAAAGTCAATGGGTCATTTTTTAGCCCGTGGCACCGCTGGTCTCATTCCCGCCGGGGCAGGGTGGTAATGACCACGCCCGCCAGGCTGATGGCCGCCGCCCAGAGAGTTTGCCGGGTTAACGTTTCCCCCAGCATCAGCCACCCCAGGATCACAGCAATCACCGGATTCACATACGCATACGTGGCCAGCCGCGCCGGGGTGCTGACCTTCAGTAAATAGACGTAAGCGCTGAAAGCGAGCCAGGAACCGAATACGACCAAATACAGCAAGGCGAGCCAGGACCGCGTGGCCACAGCGTGGCCATGAAACTGGCTGGGCTCACCCCGCAGGACGGCCACCAATAGCAACGCCATGCCGCCGCAGGACATCTGTGCCGCTGAATTCATCCAGGGCGATTCGGGCCGGGCATGGTAACGCGACCATAATGATCCCGCCGCCCAGCACAACCCAGCGAGCACCAGGGCGGGTAATCCCCAAGGATTCATGGTTTCCCCCGGTTGGAGTGGCGGCCGGCCGGCCATCAGCAAGGCGATGCCGCTAAAGCCCACGACGATGCCCGTGGCGGTCTGCCAGGTGGGTCGCACCCCGGTGGGGCGGGCCCATTCCAGCAGGGCGAACCATACGGGGGTGATGGCCACCAAAAGCGCGGCCAGATTGGAGGGCACGGTCTGTTCCGCCCAGACCACCAGGCCATTACCGCCCAGTAGCAACAAGCCGCCGGCCACGGCCGCATGGCCCCATTGACGGGCGGTGGGCAAGGTCACTCCGCGCAGCCGCAACCAGAGCAGCAATCCCAGCCCCGCCACGGAAAAGCGGATGCCGGCCAGCAGGAAGGGCGGCAGGGTGGCCACCGCCACCCGGATGGCCAGATAGGTTGAACCCCAGACAGTATAAACGATCGCGAAAGCCAGGAGCATCCAGGTGCGGGCTTTGCGGTCTTGGGGGGTGAGGCGGGCATTCATTGGTTTGGTTTTCCGGTTGGTTTGCCAGAAATGCCGGCGGGGAAAGAGAAAACCCGCCGGAAATTCCTGGCGGGTTTGGGGAGAAAATCGTTGGTTAATTGATTTGAAAACCCGACCGAGGCAGGACACGCAGCCAGCCAAACCAAACATGGTTGGCTACAAACAGCGGCATGGCGGAGGGCAAATTCACTGGGGTTACCTTGCGTCAAAAACCCCGGTGGGTCAACGTCTTTCTCGTTTTTGGGCATGGTTCCGGGCAATAAAGGTGCATTTGATTGGCTATTTTCGCCACGGTGCGCAATATTGCCGCCGCATGACAAAGACGCCCGGCCAAGCCGAATCCTCCGCCACCCTGCCGCGAATTTATGTAATCCGGCATGGCGAAACTGCCTGGAGCCTGACCGGACAGCATACCGGCCGCACGGATTTGCCGCTGACGCCGGCGGGTGAGGCCGAGGCCCGGACCCTGGCCGGACGCCTGGGTGGTCTGGGTTTCGACCGGGTCTACAGCAGCCCGCGCCTGCGCGCCTGCCAAACCTGCGAGTTCGCCGGTCTGGGCGGCAAAATCGAGATTGAGCCGGATTTGGCCGAGTGGGATTACGGTGCATATGAGGGGCTGCGGGTTGATGAAATCCGCGCCCAGAACCCCGGTTGGAATATTTACCGCGACGGGTGCCCGCAGGGCGAATCGCCGGAGCAAATTGCCGCGCGGGCCGACCGTTTGATTGCCCGGCTCCAAACGATAGAGGGAAATCTGGCGTTGTTTTCCCACGGGCATTTTAGCCGCATTCTTACGGTCCGATGGGTCGGCCTGCCGGTGCCCATCGCCAGTCATTTACTGATTAATACTGCCTCGGTGAGCATGCTGACCTATGAGTCGAGCCGGAGCCGGCCGGTGATTGGGTTGTGGAATTCCCTGCGCTGATTTTTAGCCAGACAACCTGGTTAGCTGGCGGGCGCGGCCCGCCATATAAGGGTATTCCCTCATCGCTTCCACCCACCCGCCCGGTTAGGATAACCGGGGATACATTATGAAGTGGGATATTTTACACCGGACCCGATATGATTACGCCAGTGCCGTGCGCGACAATGCCAACGAGGTGTGCCTCCAACCGATGGCCTCGGCGGAGCAGACGGTGGAGTCTTTCCTGTTAAAAATCGTGCCGCCCACCCGGCTTACCCACCTGATTGATTCTTTTGGCAACTCGATCAGCCATTTTGTCATTACCGAGCCGCACACCACCCTTACGGTGGAAGCCAGCTCGCGGGTCCGCACCCATCCGACGCCGCCCCTGTCCCTGACCGAACCCCTGTGCTCCTGGGCGGAGATGCTCGCCATCCCCAAAATTGCGGGCGCGGTGGATTATTTGTCCCCGAGCCGGTTTGTGGAGAATTCGCCGGAGGCGGGGCGGCTGGCCCAGGCCGCGACCTTTGGCTGGGACGACGCCTGGCAGGCGGTGGTGGCTTTGCTCGCTTTCGTCCATGGCTTTCTGAAATACGAATCCTTTTCCACGCATGTGCACACTCACATGGCCGAGGTCCTGCGCGACCAGCGCGGGGTCTGCCAGGATTTTGCCCATGTGCTCATTGGACTGTGTCATGCCTTGCAAATCCCCGCGCGCTATGTCAGCGGTTACCTGGCGACTGAGGCGGCCAGCGCCACCCACGCCTGGGTGGAAGTGTTCCTTCCCGGCCACGGCTGGCGCGGCCTTGATCCCACGCATAACCGCCAAACGGATGAGACCTACATCAAAATCGGCCATGGACGCGATTACGCGGATGTTCCCCCGGTCAGCGGTAAATACCGCGGCACGCTCATGCACCAAATGCAGGTTACGGTGGAGATTCGCTGACACGTCCGAAGTCCCAGGGCGGCTGGGCTTCCCCCCGGATAGTGGACAGCGGGATAAAGCTGATAGAAAGTAAAACCTATGAGCAAATACCACAAACGGTTCAGTAAAGAGTTTAAAG
>CAIZWI010000050.1 GCA_903936645.1 uncultured Verrucomicrobia subdivision 3 bacterium | reverse complement strand
TTTTTTCGTTAGGCGCATTTCCATGAGTCGCCCACTTACATCCGACGAAGAGCAGCTTGTTCGCTGGATGCTTGAGCACGGCAAGCCAGAAGCGCGGGCTTTTCTGCCGCACCTTGAGCGAGCGCAAGTCACTGATTGGCGTTGCACTTGCGGTTGTGCCAGCATCAATTTTGCAGTTGAGGGTTTTCCTGAGCCGTCAGGCGGTCTTCATCCGCTCGCAGATTTTGTTTTTGGCGGTGATGAGGATTTGAGCGGCATTTTTGTTTTCGAGCAGAGCGGCGTTCTTGCCGGACTTGAGGTTTATGGTTTGGCTGGTGACGCCCCGAAGACGTTGCCATCATCTGATTCATTGAGACCGTTTGAAAATGCCACACCCCCTCCCGCCATTCGTCACGCCGATGCCACTTGGGCTTGCGGATAAACCCTTCCCCCGCTGTGCCTGTGGCTTGTGCCGGTTCCCTAATGTCGCCCTTTTTGCGCCAAATGCCGCTGGACAGGCCAGATTTAAAGGATTATACCCAGTTCCATGAAAGGTGCTAAACCACACAATCGTGGCTCACTATCAGGTTAGGTGTCGTTCGCGCGTCCTGTGAATACCAAGCATCAAAGGCTCATCGAAGTTCTCCGCGAGGCACGCGAGTTTCTTGCGCGCCCAGGCAACGACTTTGCATGGTCTTCATGGCAAGACGCACCAGCGGCATTTCGAGAGATTGACGGCCTCATTTCTTGCATTGAGTCTGGCGATTTACCCAATCGCTCGGACGTTGAGTTTCTATTTTTGCCGACCGGCCCGATTCAGGAAGTGAGTGTGAGTAGCGGTTGGGGGCAGGAGTTTCTTGATCTTGCCCGCCGTCTTGATGCTGCTGTCGCGAGAGCTTATGATGCTGACGCGCTTGGACAGTTAGCTCGACTATTGCCAGAGAGTTGGAGACGTAAATGAGAGAGTCACAGACCACGACACCTAACAAGTCGCCGGAGCCAGCGCCGGATGGCGCTGTCCGTTCCGTCCCGCTCTGCGGGCCGGTTCCCGTCGCGAGTCGGTGGTGGCTCAGCTTTTTTCGTTAGGCCGCTGTATGTCACGAGCACTCAAAACCACGCTGGCGGCCATTGTTCTGATTCTGGAGCTTTTATTTGTCATCATGTTTGGCAATCCGTATCCACACGGCATGGTTGCTGACGTGCGGTATCGCCATACAGAACGATTCGTGGCATTGCGAGATTATATGGAGCATCATTCCGCAGACACGAAGGCAGCTTATGACCGTGAGTTGGCTTTGCTGCACAAGCACGAAGATTGGAAGGAATTTTTGACATTGGGTTTATTGCTTGCCGCTAACGTGGCGGCCGTCTATTTCTTTCTACGTTATGAGCATAGACGAGCAGCCGCTTAACCACTCGCTGGAGCCAACGCCGGATGGCGCTCTCCCTTTCATCCCGCTCTGCGGGCCGGTTCACGTCGCGAGTCGGCGGTGGCTCAGCCTTTTTCGTTAGCCCACTTCGGACGCATCCCTTGAAATTAAAACCTCCTGACACCAAGAAGACCGAGCGGAGCGGAAGATATGCTGCGAAGCTCTTGTTCCAGTTTCGTGTCTTGGTGGCCGGTTCTCCGGGTGTTCGACGCACCTGCGAGGAACGCATTATCACACTTTCAGCTACGCACGCTCAGGCGGCGCTGCGGGAGTCGAAGCGGCGAGGTCGTGCCGCACAGCACCGCTACAAAAACAGCGACGGCAATGCCGTTCACTTCGAGTTTGTCGGAGTCTTGGAATTGCTTCGCCTCGATCCAGCGTGCGAGGCTGACGAGGTCTGGTATGACATCACAGATCGAGTTCGTCCGATGGAGCGTCGGGCGTCCATCATTCCGCCCGAGAGTCGCTTGTCAGCGATCAGGAATCATGAATGAGTGGGCCAACCATGCGCTGCAGCGAAACCGGCGGGGCGTTCTCGGTTGCAATCGTTACGTCGCGTGTGCCGGGTCGCTGAGCTTGGGTCGTTAGGCCACGAGACGCGCTATGCCATCAAAAAGCCGCAGCCAACAAAGGACAGAAGATGTTGCGTTTGAAGCGAGCCGCGAGGTGTATTTTCGCGATAAGTGCGACAAGATTGCCAAGAAGCATTTAGTGTCACTTGCCGAGCAGGATGGCACTGTGACAGCCAGCAGAGATGGAGATTCATGGGTGGTAATTGAGTCGGCAGACCCTCGGTCGGTTTGGCGCGAGACACACGATGCCCTTTTATTTACACCATCATGTTTGTTCAAGCCGTCAGGTTTCAGATGAGACGGCAGGATTTTTAGTTATGACAAAATCGTGGACTAACCACTCGCCCGAGCCAGCGCCGGATGGCGCTGGCCGTTCCGTCCCGCTCTGCGGGACGGTTCACGTCGCGAGTCGGCGGTGGCTCAGCTTTTTTCGTTAAGTTTTACTACATCACCGTGATATTTACGATTCATAGGTTAGATGCCTACGATGCCGCCGATGCCGACGATGCGCCACACACACAGATTGGTCTCGCCGACGGCGCTTATTCGGCGAGCCAAGATTCCCACGTGTCACGAGAGTATTGGATCGAGTTTGGTCAGGCATTGCAGTCGTTCCCACAGACACCGAAGCATGAGGCTCTGTTTGAGAGTGGTTCACGCGATGCGGGCTACTATTGTTACATTCGGTTGCGGGCTTATGAGCGCGATATGGCAGGTCACGCCGCATTCGAGGTGGAGATGACCAACCACTCCACAGGAGCATCGCACCGTTCGTCACACTTTCATGTTTTTTGTGAGGCAGCCGCACTCAACCGGCTCGGACACAGCCTTGAGCGGTGGGCCCGTTCGGATAGCCCGAAGTTTGAGTTTACAGATCAGAACCATGACTGGCCATGACCGGACCCCTACAAGTGAACTGGTTGCAAATTGAGTCGTTGCCAGTTTCATTTGTTTCAACGCAAAGCGGACCGGCCGGTGGCAGCCAGGCGATGTGCCTTGATCCTCGGCCCCTATCCTTGGGCGTCTGCCACTCCAGCGCATAGGGTTGGCTCCGCCATGGCCGGTTCCCACCCGGCCTGCAAAGGATTGCCCATCAATCATTTCCCCAAATCCCCCCAACCTCCATCTCGGGTCCTTGCCCGCCCCCCCTCAAAAACCCCCCATTTCCCCGGCGCCGGTCACCCTTTAAAAAAGTTATTCGACTTATTCACATGGACAGCCAATGTCCACCTACCTTCGGTAGACTCCTGCGTAACGATGAAATCAAATATCAAAGTGACCATGGAGGCCGAACTCGAAAATCACGCCGGCCACCTCAACGCCCACGAGCGCGTGATGCTGGCCCGGAAGTTTTACCGCTGGGCGAAACAGCTTTACGTTTCGGCGCAGATTTTGCGGCGCGACGCGCCGCCGGCGCCGCCTTTGCCGAAGTGCCCCCGGCGGAAACTTTCCCTGAATTAGCCAGGTGCGGCGGCGGAACTTCCGGATAACGCGATTTCTTCGCCCGGTCCGGCGGCTTGATCCACGCCTCCTCCACCGGGAATTTCCGCTGTTTCAATTCCGCAAAAACCGCCTTGCGAATAAAGGAACTCCGGTCATCCCCCGAACTGTCCCGGGCCAGGTCCAGCGCCCGCAGCAATTCCACATGGCAGGCGAAGGCGATTAAAGTCTGGTCCGGCGAACGCTTGATTTGCATGTGCCATTAACCTACCAGCCCCGTGAATTGTCAAAAAAAAAGTACGCGCCAGGGTTCGCCCCCGCCGCCCGCCCAACCCCATCTAAGCCACCTGCCCCCATTTTATGCTCCACCTCCCCGCCCAAATCCGCCTCATCATCAACGGCACCGAATACCACGTCCGCCCGGACCGCCCCCCCGCCATCGGCCGCCCCTTGACCGCTCCCGCCGAGGCGCCCCTCACCGCTGAGGCATCCCTGCCGGACGAATCCCTGCCCCTGCGCGGCCTGCCCGCCGCCTCCCCCGGCACCCCGCCGCCGCGCGCCGCCGGCCTCAGCCCCCGCACCGCCCTCGTCTCCACCGATGTCGTCCGCGCCGTGCTCGGCGTCGATGCCGCCGCCGTGGCCAGCCTCGTCGAGTCCGGCGAACTCGCCTGGGTCTTCGACCTCTCCGCCCGCCAGGGAAAACTGCGCGAACTCCGCTACTGGGCCCGCGAACTCTTCGCCCCCGAACAATGCCAGATCACCCCCGCCCGGGCCATCCAACTCATCCTCGGCAAACGCCGGCAACGCTGGCGCGGCACCGAAATCGAGCAACTCCTCCTCGCCTCCCGCGCCACCATCCTCCGCTGGCACCGCGCCGGCGACCTCCCCGGCGAACGCGTCGACCACACCTTTTGGGTCAACCGCGAAGACCTCGCCAACTTCCTCCGGTCCCGCCTCCACCACCCCGGCGGAGCCTAACCCTCCCGCCCCCCCGCCCGTTCCATTAAATAGCCTTAAAATCAGCCCTTTCCGCCACCAATCCCCGCCAAACCTCATGAAAATCCGGCCAATCCATGGCCCTCCCCAAACCACCGCTCCGCCGCCACCAAACCTGCGAGAATGGCCGACTTTCATGATAATTTACGCTATTTAATAACTTTCCCCTTTTGCCCCGCGCACAACCCCTGTCCCTAGCCCGGCGGCGCCGCCTCAACCTCCCTGCGCGAACCCTCGCCGGTTTCCTGAACCCAAACCACCCAGCCACGTGGTTGCCCCCCCGCCGTTTAGGCCGCCCTCGTGGAGGCACCCTCCCACCTGCTTCAGGATTCAGCAGGATTGCATTTCCCCGCTGTTTTGTTACTTCTATCCCGTGCCCGATGCCAGTTTGTTGATCTTGATCCCGGCCTACAATGAAGAGCGCCGCATTGAACCGACCCTGCGAAACTACGCGCAGTTCTTCGCCGCGCATTATACCGGCGACTGCCGCCTCGTGGTCGTCTTGAATGGCTGCCGCGACAACACCCTGGGCGTGGTCCAGCAGGTGGCCCGGGACTTTCCCAATGTAAGTTATCTGGATTTTAAAGCACCCATCGGCAAAGGCGGGGCCTTGATCGAAGGCCTCAAGCTCGCCGCCTACGGCGATTACATCGGCTACGTGGATGCCGATGGCGCCACGCCGCCCGCCTCCCTCCTCACCCTGATCCGCCACATGGGCGCGGCCGACTGCGTCATCGGCTCCCGCTGGCTCCCCGGGGCCGTCCTCCTCCAATCCCAAACCCAACTCCGCCGCTTTATCAGCCGCGGCTTCCATTCGATTGTCGAAGTGCTGTTCTGGATGCACATCGCCGACACCCAATGCCCCTGCAAACTCCTGAAACGCTCCGCCGTGGAAAAAATCCACAACTCCCTCCGCATCGCCGATCTGGCCTTTGACGTGAATTTGCTCGTGTCCCTCAAACGCGCCGGACTCAAGGTGGTCGAAGTCCCCATTGAATGGCGGGACATGGTCGGCTCCAAGGTCACCTCCTCCCTGTTCCGCTCCTCGCTCACCATGCTGCTGTCCGTGGTGCGTTTGCGCCTGATTTACACCCCCTTTTACCGCTGGTTGCGCCCCCTGCGCCCCCTGGAAGCCTGGGTCTACCGGACCCTCCACGCCCCGCAACCCTTGCCCGGCCCCGAAGCCCCCGCCCCAGGCGAACCTAAAAAAAGCTGAGCCTTTGCCGGGGATCATTCTACGCTTTCGCTCCCGCTCCTTTTCAGGTTTATTAACGGGATTCTATGAGCAAAACTGCATTGTTATTTGCCGGTCAGGGTGCCCAAGTGGTGGGCATGGGCCGCGATTTGGCGGAAACCTTTCCCACGGCCCGCGCCTGGTTTGACCGCGCCAACACCGCCCTCGGCTATGATCTGGCGTCCCTCGGCTTTCACGGTCCGGAGGCCGAATTGACCAAAACCGAAAACGCGCAACCCGCCATCTACCTGGTCAGCTGGGTGGCCTTTGAATTGCTCAAGGAACAAGTCCCGGGCCTGAAATTCGACGCCACCGCCGGACTCTCCCTGGGCGAATTTACCGCCCTGGCGGCCGCGGGCACGTTCAGTTTTGCCGATGGCCTCCGCGTGGTGCGCCAGCGCGGCCAATTCATGCAGGAAGCCTGCGATGCCACCCAGGGCGGCATGGCCGCCATCATCGGTTTGGACGAAGCCCCCACCCGCGAAGTCTGCGCCGCGGCGGGCGTCGTGCTCGCCAATTTAAATTGCCCCGGCCAGTTGGTGATTTCCGGCGCCACGGATAACATCGCGCGGGCCGTCGAACTCGCCAAAGCCAGGGGCGCCCGCAAGGCCCTCCCGCTGACGGTCGCCGGTGCCTACCATTCGCCGCTCATGGCCAGTGCCCAGCCGAAACTCGCCGCCGCGCTGGCCGGTGTCACCCTGTCCGCCCCGCAGGTGCCGGTGCTCTCCAACGTCACCGCGGAATGCCACGGCGCTCCCGCGGAAATCAGCACCCGTCTGGTGGAACAGGTCACCAGCTCCGTGCTCTGGGAAAAATCCCTGCGTGCCCTGCTGGCGCAAGGCTTTACCCGGTTCATCGAACTCGGACCCGGTTCCGCCCTCAGCGGCTTCATGAAACGCATCGATAAGAGCGTCCAGATGCTGAACGTGGAGGATGTGGCCAGTCTGGCCGCCACCGTGAACGTTTTAAAGGGATAACCCGCCGGGGCCAGCCCCCCCGGCCCCAGTCTCAAGGCACCGTTTCAATTTCATAAAACTTTTGGGGGACCGGCGGCGTGTTGGCCCGGTCCTGAAACGTGGTGGATAAACCGGCGGCCGGGATCACTCCGCTAATGGCCGTGAAGGGCTGGCTCAAATTGGTCGTGGCCAGCACGGTGTAATTGCTGCCCGGCGTGCTGCTCCAGACCACCGTTTGATACGCTGGCGCCAAGCCCGTGATCACCAGCGGCGGCGGCACCAGCACCGTGCGCGTGTCGGTGAGCTCCACCCCGGTGGTTTGGTTGGCATAAACCACTTGCAACGTATTGGTCCCCTCCACCGTGCCCGGGCAGGCCCGGCTCCAGTTGAAAAACAACGACCGGAACCCCGGGCAACCCGCCGTGGCATTCACCGGCCGGAAAATATAAGCGGTGCGCGCCTGGGCCACCCCGTTAATGTAAAACGTAAACAGGCTCGCATCATTGGTGTCCAGGTTGGGCGTGTAACACACTTGCATCAGGTAAGTGGTATTGGTCCCCAACGCAATCACCGTGCCATTCGCCGCCGGACTGGAAAAATAGGCTTCCGGCGGTGCCATCCCCGTGGCAAAGACCAGATTATAAGCCGCCACCAGGTGATTGCCCGGGCCAGCGTCCACCGCCGTATTACTCACCACCACCGTGATATTGGTCAGCGGCGCAAAGCCCGGGGCCGCCGGGGTGAAGGTGAGGGTGTCGTGCGTGGCCGACCAGTCCAGGCTCCCGGCGACCTTCGGCACGGTGGCCAGGCTGGCAGTCACACTGGCCGGGTTCATGGGCTGGTTGAACTGCAACACCACCGGAGCCAGCGGAGACACACTGGTCGCGGCGTGCGCCGGTGAATTGCTGATCACCACCGGATCGAGCGGCTGCCATTGGGCCTGGGCAATGAAGATTTTGGCGGCGGTGGCGGGCACCGTGAGCGCGGGCGTTTGCGCACTCGCATTCAGGGTCATGGTTTCATTGGTGTTAAACAAATTAACCAGCACGGTCCCCGCCGGATAAGTCAGCGGGCGGGCGGGCATGGTCTGGCTGGTGGCCGCCGTGTTCAGCACCACCAGGAGCTCCTGCCCGTTCCGCACCCGCGAATAGGCAAATATCCCCGGCCCGTTCACCGCCGTGGCCTGGATGGTCTGGGCCCCCAGCGTCAGCGCCGGATACCGCCGGCGAAAATTATTCAGCTCCGCCACCCATTGGAACAGCGGGTGCGTTTCATTAAAACTGTCCACCCCCGCCGGACCATCCTTGAACTGCCCGGCAAACATGTCCTCCCGGTCAT
>CAIZWI010000049.1 GCA_903936645.1 uncultured Verrucomicrobia subdivision 3 bacterium | reverse complement strand
GCTTTATAACTATCCACCCTATGGGGATGATGGCGGTATTGTGAACCTGGCCGGGGGCGTATTCAACATTGAGACGGACGCTTACCTGGGCTGGTTCTACGGGGGCGAGTATATCATCAATGCCGGTGTGTTCCGTAAGACTGTCACGTCGGGCAACTCAGGCATCTACCCGCCATTTTACAATACCGGCACCCTCGATGTCGAAACTGGCTCCGTGTCATTTTATGACGGAGGCAGTGGAAATGGCAAATTCTTGGCAGTCAGCGGCGGTGCTATTGCATTTAGCGATAGCTATGCTTTTGGCAGTGGGACGGTATTCTCCGGCTCGGGGTCCAAGACGCTGAATGGGGGTAATTACAGCTTAAGTGGTTCCATCTTCGCGACTAATTTGGTGCTGGCCGCCGGAACTTTGAGCGGCAACAATACTATTAACGGGACAATGACCTGGGGAGGGGGACTGGTCGCCGGCAACACGACGATCAACGGTTCCATGACTTGTTCAGGTGGTGAACTTTACGGGTATGCCAGTCTTACTGTGGCAACCAATGCAGTGCTCAACCTGACCGGCTCACTGCAGGTGGCCGGAGTGCTGACCAACGCCGGCACAGTCAACTGGACCGGTTCCCAAGTGGTGCTTTATAATTATCCGCCCTATGGGGATGATGGCGGCATCGTCAACCTGGCCGGTGCCCGTTTTAACGTGGCAACTGACGCGTACCTGGGCTGGTACTATGGTGGGGAGTATTTCATCAATGCGGGTGTGTTCCGAAAATCCGGGACCCAGGGCAATACCGGCATTTACCCATCCTTTTACAATACCGGCACCGTGGATGTCGAAAGTGGTTCCCTTTCTATTTATGATGGCGGCATTTTTAACAACGGTAATATGATTTTTGGGATAAATGGACCGGGAAGCAACGGCCAACTTTTGTTGAGTGGAAATGCCGCTCTCGGCGGGTCAATGGGCACCCATCTCAATAACGCATACCGGCCTGTGGTAGGAACTTCATTTACGCTCATCACGGCTGGATCTCGCACCGGAGTTTTCTCCCAAACCAGCCTGCCAGGCGGCAACCCCGACTGGCGCGTGGATTACGGCACCACTTATGTAAACTTGGTGCTCACCAACCCGCTGCCTCCGTCAGCCATCATCCACCTGGCTTCCTCCGAAAATCCCGCCGGTTACCGCGACAGCGTGGGCTTTACCGCCACGCTCCCCGGCAATGCCACAGGTAGTGTGCTGTTTCTTACCAATGGCGTGCCCTTTGACACCGTCGCCTTGGCGGGTGGGGCTGGTGGTAGCACCGCCACCACCCTGCTGCCGGCGGGAACCAATCTGATTTCCGCCGTTTATTCCGGTGACAATAATTATCTGGGCGCCACCACCAATCTCAGTCAACTCGTCACCAATCATCTTCCCGTGGCGCAACCCATGACCGTTACCCGGACGGCCGGGCTCACCGTCAAGATCGCCTTGTCCGACCTGGCCACCAACTGGAGTGACCCCGATGGTTATCCCGTGGAATTAACCGCCGTAAACCTGACTTCCACCAATGGCCTGCATGTCTACCCCCTCAATCTACAAACGAATGCCGATGGTTCCTACGTGGTTTCCAGCACGTCCTTTTTGGGGTACGTCAACCGGGCGAACCTCAATGATCAGATCCATTATACCATCAGCAACGGCCAGGGTGACAGCGCCACCGGCATCATTAACCTCGTCGTCTCCACCAGCCCGCTCTTCGGCCAGGCCACCGGAATTACGAATCCCACCGCCGGGGCAGTGACCCTCAATTTCGCCGGTTATCCCGGATATGGTTACAGCGTGCAACGCTCCCTGAACTTGACGAGTTGGACCACCATTTGGACCACGAACGCACCGCCTGCCGGACCTTTTCAGTATACCGATGCCTTTGGCGATTTGGGCGGAACGGTTCCCGCCTCTGCCTATTACCGGCTGGCCTGGAACCCCTGACAAACCAGCACCGTCTTTCCATCAAGAAAATGATTATGAAATTAACCATCACCAGCATTGCTTTGACCTCCTTTATGGCCGCCGGTGCCGCGCGCGCCAATGTTTCCTTCCCTGTCAACGCAGATATTCCCCAAGGCAATCCCGTGGGGCTGAGCTCGCAGGGCACCGTCAGCGGGTTGGCCGGTGGCGGGATTATTTCCCACCTCACGCTCAGCTTGGATATCAGCGGTGGTTATAACGGCGATTTGTATGCGTTTCTGGAGGCCCCGAGTGGGGCCACCACCCTCCTGTTTAATCAGCCTGGTGTGACGGACAGCAACCCTTTTGGTTTCGGCGGCTCCGGTTTGAAGGTCACCTTCGCCGATGCGGGTGCCTCAACGTTGCAAAATGCTCCCGAAACGGATGGGTTTTTGTTTAGCGGCACCTACCAGCCCGTGACGCCATTTTCCACTTTTAAGGGACAGAATGGGAATGGCCAGTGGACTCTGTTTGTGGCGGATCTGGCGGATGGCGGCGGGCAGCCGGTTTTGAATCAATGGTCGCTGGATATCTCCACTGCCCCCGTGCCAGAACCCGGGCGAGCTTATGCCCTTGGTGTGCTTGTGCTCGCCGGTGTTGCCTGGGGAAGTGCGCGCCGTCCCGTTGCCAGCCATTAATCATCCCGGTTGCCGGGACATCTTGATTCATGATTTGGGCATGAGACTGCCAGCCATTTAACTTGTCAGTTTGCCTCCATCCTTTCGCCCAATAGCAGCGCCGGTGCCGCAATCGGAATCGCTGTGCTGGTTGCCAAGTGTCACTGCTCCAAGAGCTTGACCCATTTACCCCATTTTTATTACCGAGTTCGGGTTGAATTCCCCAGCCGGATTTTGCAAGCTGTCCCCATGAAACGGATCATGCTCCTCGGGTTGGGTCTGGCGGTCGCCAGTCTTGCGGGATGTCAGAAAACGGATGTCCCGCCGCCAGTGGCCGGGGAACCGCACCAATACCCCACCCACGCCCAGCCCAAGCTGGCCACGATCAAGCTTTACCTCGGCGCCGAAACCCTGCCTGCCGAGATGGCCCTGTCCCCCGAACAGGAGGAAACGGGCATGATGTATCGCACGAACATCCAGGAATCCGATGCCATGATCTTTGTGCTGCCCTTCCCCCAGCGGGCCGATTTTTGGATGTATCACTGCCCCGAATCCATTTCGGCCGCCTATATTACGCCCGATGGCGTCATTGCCGAAATTCATCACCTCGAAAAGGAAGACACCAATGGCGTGATCGCCGCCTCGGAAAATATTCAATTCGTCCTGGAAACCAGTGATGGCTGGTTTGACCGTCATCACGTGACCCCCGGCATGGCCATTCAAACCGAGCGGGGTTCGCTGGCGGACACCTTTTTGCACAAATAACCTTATGTCCCAGGCTCAATCCGAAGCCCTCTTTGCCGAGGCCCTGAATTATATCCCCGGTGGCGTTAATTCGCCCGTCCGCGCCTTTCGCGCCGTGGGTGGCCAGCCGTTCTTTGTGAACCGCGCCCGCGGCAGCCGGGTCTGGGATGTGGATGGCCATGACTACATTGACTATGTCCTCACCTGGGGACCCGCCATTCTCGGACATGCCCATCCCAAAATCATTGCCGCCGTGAAGTCCGCCGCCGACCACGGCACCAGCTTTGGGATTCCTAACCCGCTGGAGGTCACCATGGCCCGCTTGATTTGTTCCTTGGTGCCCAGTGTGCAAAAAGTCCGCATGACCAGTTCCGGCACCGAGGCTTGCATGAGCGCCATCCGCCTGGCGCGCGGCTTCACCCGCCGGGACAAGATCATCAAATTTGACGGCTGCTACCACGGCCATGTGGATTCATTGCTGGTAAAAGCCGGTTCCGGTGCTCTGACCTTTGGTCATCCGGATAGTGCCGGCATTCCGGCCGCCTTCACCCAGCACACCATTGTGGTGCCCTACAATGATGAGGCCGCCGTGCGGGCGGTGTTTGCCGCCAACCCCGGCCAGATCGCCGGCATTATTGTGGAACCGGTTCCCGGCAATGCCGGCCTGTATCTGCCCCGGCCTGGCTATTTGGAGTTTTTACGCGAAATCACCCGGGCCGAGGACGCCTTGCTGATTTTTGATGAAGTGATGACCGGTTTCCGGCTGGCCCGGGGGGGCGCGCAAGAAAGGTTTGGCATCAAACCCGATTTGAGCTGTTTTGGCAAGGTCATCGGCGGCGGGTTGCCAGTCGGCGCTTTTGGGGGGCGGGCCGAGATCATGGATTATTTGGCTCCCTTGGGACCGGTTTACCAGGCCGGCACCCTCAGCGGCAACCCGCTGGCCATGGCCGCCGGGATTGCCGCTTTGGAGGAATTGGGGGTGGTGGGATCGGACGTTGCCAGCCCCCCGCCCGCCGCTTATCAACGTTTGGAGGAACTCGGCGCCCAACTCCAGGCGGGCCTCGCGGACGCCGCCCGGCAGGCGGGCATTCCCGTGCAATTCAACCGCTGCGGTTCCATGTTTTGCGGCTACTTCACCAGTACCCCGGTACACAACCTGGCCGACGCCCTGCACAGCGACCGGGAGCGGTTTAAAAAATATTTCCATGGGATGCTGGCGGCCGGGGTTTACCTGGCCCCTTCCCAGTTTGAGGCCGGCTTCCTGTCCACCGCGCACTCCCCGGCTGATATTGACCACACGGTCGCCGCCGCCGCGCGGGTGATGAAGCAGCTTTGAAATGGGCAGTTTTGTAACCTGTCTGGTCCAGCCCTCGTCTCCTAGGGTAGACCACAGCAACCATTTATCCGCCGTGGCCTGCAACCTATACCAAACGAAATTATGAAATTGAACAAGATGACCGTGATTGCCGTGCTTGCCCTGGGCAGCCTCCTGACCCTTGGCACGGCCTTGAATGCCCAAGATGCAACCAGTAATGCTCCGGCCGCCACGCTGCCTGCCGTTCGCGGACGTCCCAACTTTGAGGCCATCGCCAAGCAGTTGGAATTGACCGATGACCAGAAGCCCAAAGCCAAGGCGGTGATCGATGCGCAGCAGAAGCAAATGCGCGAATTGCGGGGGGATACCAGTCTCTCCCAGGAGGATCGCCGCGCGAAAGGCAAAACCATCCGCGATGAGGCCACGGCCAAATTGAAAGAGATTCTGACCCCCGAACAATTTGCGAAGTATCAAAAAATGACTTCCGGCCGTCGTCCCGCCGCACCTGCGCCCGCCGCTACCCCGCAATAAGCGCTCCGGATTGCCTGGTTTCACCTCAAGGGACGGCTTTTCGCCGTCCCTTTTTACTGCTGCTAATCGGGAATTGGATACCGTCCCCGATCACCAGCGATCCGGGCGGCCGCCGCCAAGGAGGTGGGGGTGGAGAACCCCGCTGAAGAAACGACCGCCGCCCGGATCAAGTTGTGACCGCTTGCGGGTAAACAACTTCCGCAAGCGATGTGTCCATTTAATCACTGATTTTCCGTTTGCCAAGTGCCCTTTGGGGCAGGTGGTCAAAACCCATTGATTACAGGCATTTGACAGCGGATTGCCGGCTCAGGCAACGGGCCAGTTGAGTAATTTTTTGAGCGAGTCGGAGGCGGGAGCGTAATTTTTAAACAAACGCGCCTCCTGGGTCAACCGCGTCAGTTCGGCCACCGAGGGTACTTCCAGTTTGCGGGTGATGCTGGTGCGGTGTAATTTTACCGTCCGTTCATTAATTCCCAATTCCGCCGCAATTTGCTTGTTCAATTTGCCGAGTACCACATGCCCCAGCACTTCCAGTTCCCGTTCACTGAGCCGGTCCAGCCGGGTGAATAATTCCGCACAGCGCTGGCGGTCCTGGCGTTCTGTGGAGTCGCGCTCCAGTGCGCGGGTGATGGCCGCCAGCAAATCTTCCTTGGGGGCGATTTTGGTCAAAAAATCCTCCGCTCCCTGGCGCATGGCCCGCACGGTGCTGGGAATGTCCCCCTGGCCACTCATAAAGATAACGGGCAGGGGATTGCCCGTTTTTTGCAAGGCCGCCTGTAATTCCAATCCGTTCATTCCCGGCATTTGCAAATCGGCCACCACGCAGCCGCGGAGTTCCGGCGTCAGGCGCGCCAGAAAATCCGCCGCCGCTGGGAAGGTCTCCACGGTGTAGCCCGCCGCCCGCAGCAGCCGCGATACGGAAAGCAGGAAGGACGCATTGTCATCCACCACGTAGACATTGCCTTTGGACCCTGACCCGATGGGAGTGGCGTTCATAGAGTTAGTAAGTTAACTGAGCTTGCGGGCGGGAACCAGTCCTTGCCAAGCCAAAAACCACCCCTCACATCGCGCCCGTCGGCAAGGTGAAGGTGAAGGTGGCCCCGCCGCCGGCCTCATGGTTCTCCGCCTGGATTTTGCCGCCATGCGCCTCAATAATGGTGCGGGAAATCGCCAGACCCATGCCCATGCCCCCCGGTTTGGTGGTGTAAAATGGCTCAAACAGGTTGGCGCTTTCCGGCGCGAAGCCGCTGCCGCCATCGCTCACGGCCACCTCCAGCCAGCCGGGCACTTTCTGCCGCACCCGCACCGTAAGTGCACGCTCTTCGGCCGGGGTGGTGCTCATGGCATCCAAGCCGTTCAAAATCAGATTCAGCAAGACTTGTTGCAAATGCACGCGGTCGCCCAGCACCAATGGCAGGTGGTCCTGCATCTCCAGGGTTAATTTCACCTCCCGCACCTGAAGGTCCGGGCGCACCAAGGCGATGGTGTCCGTCACCACTTCGCGTAGGTCCAGGGGGTCGGAAACCAGGCTGCGGCGCTTGAGCAGGGACCGCATCCGCTCAATGACCTGGCCCGCCCGCTGGTCATCCTTGCGAATGTCGGCCAGAATGGCGCGAATTTCATTCAGATCCGGCCGTTCATTTTGCAAAAACAGCTCTGCCGCCTCGGCATTCCGCAGAATTGCCCCCAGTGGCTGGTTCAATTCATGCGTCAGCGCCGCGGTCAACTGTCCCAGCGTCGACACCCGGGACACGTGCGCCAGTTCGGCCCGCTGCTGGCGGATTTCCATTTCCGCCTGCTTTTTATTGGTAATGTCCCGGCAGATTTTTGATGCCCCAATCACTTTGCCGTCCTCGCCAAAAATGGGGGAAATGGCAATCGAAACCTGGATAAGCTGCCCCCCCTTGGCCTGGCGCATGGTTTCATAATTTGGTACCGGCTCGCCGCGGCGCGCGCGTTCGAGAATTTCCAATTCCTCGGCGATGTGACTCGTGGGCACAATGATCGTAATGGGTTTGCCAATCGCCTCGGCCGCATCAAATTTGAATAATCGTTCCGCCGCCCGGTTCCAAGTAATGATATTACCATTCAAATCTTTACGAATAATTGCGTCGTCCGAAGACTCCACAATGGCCGCCACCAGGGCGCTCGCCTCCTGGTTGACCCGGGCCCGGTTCTCGGCTTGCTGGCGATGGCGGCGGTTGATCAGCAAACCCGCGATGGTAATCGCCTGCGCCAGGAAAACCCCGGTGATGGTTAAAATCAGACCCTTATGATCCTCCCACGTGGAATGCGGCTGGTACCGGATGCGCGTGTCATAGGGCAGGCGGTTCTGGCTGATATTCCAGCGCAGCAAAGCCCGCCAGTCGACCATCGGGGTCCCCTCCGTGCGCACTTCCACCGGAATTTGTTTAGTCGGCATTCCGCGCAGGCGTTCCGCAGCCAGTTGGCCCGCCCGGGTGCCCAGGCTTTCAAAGTCCACCACCGCCCCGCCCACCACCCCGCTCCCCACCGTGCTGGCTCCCAGCACATAAACGGGCGCATTCGCCCGGGGCAACACCATTTGCGCCACTTGCATACTGTAATAAGGCTGGCCCGCCGCGTCGCGTTGCACCGTGCTCAGTAGAATTGCCGTGCCTTTCGGCAGCGTCGATAATCCCTGTCCTATTTGACCCAGGGGACGGTTGGTCCAGAATTCAAATTCAATCCCATCCATCCCCTCGGCGGCGACCTTAATGCGGTTTATCGTCAGGTGGTCCGTGGCGGAAACCCCGCCCACCACCACCACCCGGTGGGTCTCCGGCTGCAACCGGAAAATCAAGCTGAGGGTGCCCGAGATATCATAGCGTTGCACAATCCCGCTAAAATCGCCCTGCTGCAGGGCCGGCGGAATTTCCTGCTCGCTCACGGCCACGAACACCACCGGGATGCCGGCAAACACCTTGTCCGGCAGTTCGTTGGTCAGGTTGAAATCCCACCCCATGAAAGCCACCACCAAATCCAAATGCTCGCCCTCGTATTTCTCCTGGAGAAATTCCCGGAACAACCGCGCGTGATTTTCATCCGAAAACCGGCTGAATTCCAGGTTCTCCACGTAAAAATCCAGGCGGTTGGTGCAGGCCTTGTTCATTTCCGCCCGCAATGCCTGTTCCATCATCGCATTGGCTGGCAAGTCGCGCGATTCGCTGAACACCATCAGGATTTTTTTGACCGGCTCCTGGGCCCAACCGCTCGTGGCCAGCGCCAGCCACACCACCGCCAGCCAAAAGCGCCCCCACCCGCCCCGGCTGCGGGCCGCCGCCGGGCTGCTTGGCTGCTGGGTTTTCAAGGGGCTTGCTGTATTCAGAATGGCAGCAGCGTAACCGGGAGCCCATGATTTTCAAGTTTTTCGACCGCCCGCGCCATTTTCTGAACCCTGTGTTTTGCCCGGGGCCATTTTCTCCACACTTGTTCCCCGCCCCCTTTCTGGTATGCTCCTGCATTCTGTGAGCATTGAATCTGAAATCCAACGCCGGCGCACGTTCGCCATCATCTCGCACCCAGACGCGGGTAAAACCACGCTGACCGAGAAACTCCTGCTCTACGGCGGTGCCGTGCAGCTCGCCGGCTCCGTCACCGCGCGCAAAAACCAGCGCGCCACCACCTCCGACTGGATGGAGCTGGAAAAAAAACGCGGCATCTCCATCAGCTCCACCGTGCTCCAGTTTGATTACGACGGCTACCGCATCAACCTCCTCGACACCCCCGGTCACAAGGACTTTTCCGAGGACACCTACCGCGTCCTCACCGCCGTCGATGCCGTCGTCATGGTCATCGACTCCGCCAAGGGCATCGAGCCCCAGACCCGCAAGTTGTTTGAAGTCTGCCGCCAGCGCGGTGTCCCCATTTTCACCTTCATGAACAAGTGCGACCGCCCCATGAAGGAGCCGCTCGCCCTGCTCGATGAACTGGAGCGCGTCCTCGGCATCGGCGCGTTTCCCGTGAACTGGCCCATCGGAAATGGCTTTGAATTTCAAGGCGTTTACGACCGCCGCACCAAACAAATGCATTTGTTTGAGCGCACCGTCGGCGGCAAATACCGCGCCCCCGTCAGTGTGGGTGGTCTGGACGACCCCATCATTCGCGGCCAGCTCAACGACGAAACCTACCGCAAAACCGTCGAAGAACTTGAAATGCTCGACATCGCCGGCGAGGCCTTTGACGATGCCGAGGTGCTCGCCGGGAAGACCACCCCCGTCTTTTTCGGCAGCGGCGTGAATAATTTCGGCGTCCAGTTGCTGCTCGATGGTTTCCTCAAACATTCCCCAGCACCCAAGGCCCGGCTCATGTCCG
>CAIZWI010000048.1 GCA_903936645.1 uncultured Verrucomicrobia subdivision 3 bacterium | reverse complement strand
GCCCCGCTCCGCCGACCCGCCGCCGCTTCGATTCCCTGCCAGTCCCCGGTTTACTAGAACCAAACCCGGCTTGGTCTGCCACCTGATTTTTTGGTCGCTTTCCCTCATTCCGGCCTCCTAAGGCCCCCCCAACGACGTCTCATGAGCCGTTAAATAATCTAAAAACTACCGTTTTAATGCTAATTACGGCTATTTAATGATTTTGTCCGAAACCAGTCGCTGGATCATGCCAGGCCTGGTGCTTCTGGTACAATTCCAGCAATTCCTGGTTGCGCTGGCCCAGCGCCGTTTGTCCCTGAGCAGCGGCACGATCACAGGCTTTTTGGGCAGTGGCGATCGCCTCCGCAAACCGCCCCGCCTCGGCATAGGCGGCCGCCAGGGTCCCAAGCAACGGGACTTTTTCATAATGCGTCAGCGCGCAGGCATGTTCCGCCAGCTCGACCGCCCGGGGGCCATTACGCAAGGCGGGATCGGGATTCGCCGCGAAGGACCAGGCTAGATTATTCAGCAAATCGGGGGCGTCCGGGTTAATTTTAAGGGCCGCTTCCCAATGCTGGCGACCCTCGGCCGTCTGGCCCAATTGGGGCAGGATCATCCCTAAATTTTCGTGGCCCGCGAAATCATTGGGTTGCAACTCCAGGGCCTGCCGGGTATCCGCCGCCGCCTCCGCCCAGCGTTGCTGCTTCATCAGCAAATAGCCGCTCTGTAAAAAAACCATGGCGTCCTGGGGGTTCAGGGCTTCCGCCCGGCGATAATGCTCCAGCGCGGCGTCCGGCTGCCCGATATGCTCCAGCCCCATGGCCAGTCCGGATTCTGCCCCGGGATTGTTACCCGTCACGGCGATCGCATGGCCGAATAGGTCGACCGTGTCCCGCCAGTATTGAATTTGGCTGCTCGTCAGCAGCAGCAGAGTCCCCAGACCGGCCGCCGTGCCGGCCACAAACGCGGTACGCCGCCAGCCGGGTTGCCACCACCCCTCGGGAATCAGCCAGACCAGCGCCACCACCGGGCCGATTAACGTCAGGTAGGTATAACGGTCCGCCATGCAAGATTCCCCGACCTGGATCAGGCCAATAATGGGCAGGGACATGCCGAGGTACCAGAGCCAGCCGACCGCCAGCCAGGGTCGTTTTCGCAGCTGCCAGACACCGAGCGCGGTTACCCCCAGCAGCCCGAGGAGGATCAATCCGGTTTGCCCCCAGTCCTCGATCCGCACATAAGGGTAAATGACCGCCAGGTCCACCGGATAAAAGAACTTCCCGAGGTAGCGCAAATAACTGGTAATGGCGTTGGCAATGCGGTAGTTCCAACCCAGATGACTCAAGGAAACCACCGCGCTGGAGTTTTTTTGCACCCAATAAGTTAGGCCGGAAAAGACCACGGCAATGACCAGAAACGGCCATTTTTCCCAAGCGAGGCGGGCCAGCCGCGCGGGGAGTGAGGGGACGGCCGGGAGCGTTGCGGCTTGGCCATCCGCACGGCCCGTCGCCACGGGCAACAGCCGGCCCAGCGGCCAGATATCCAGCAATAACAGGACAAAGGGCACGGTTACCAGCATGGCCTTGCTCATCAAACCGCATGCCAGGGCCACCAGGCCCAACCCATAATAAAACCGGGATTTTCGCGGCTGCGCTGGGGCGGCCGCCACGTAGTGCACATACGCCAGCAGGGTGAGGAAGAAGAAAAATCCGCTGAGCACGTCCTTGCGCTCGGTGATCCAGCCGACGGATTCCACCCGCAACGGGTGCCAGGCAAAAATCGCCGCCACCAGGGCACTGCGGCCATCCGAACCGGTAAGTTTGCGCAACAGCCCAAAAAGCAGCAGCACATTGACCGTATGCAGCAACACATTAACCAAATGCTCGGCCGGGGGATTGGTGCCAAACAGTTGATGGTCCACCACGAAGGAAAGCGTGGTGAGCGGATGCCAGTTGGCGAGAATCACACTGGTAAACGCCCAGACCATGCTGGACGCCGTCAGCCCGCTCTGGATTTCCGGGCAATCGGTCAGAAACAGCGGATCGTCATAATAAACCAGCCCAAAATACGTCAATGGCCAGTAAAGGCCCAGGGTGACCCCGGCCAGCAGCAAACCAAGCATGACAAAACGACGCATGGCCGCAAATTCAGGCGCAATCCTGCGGGAAAAACAACCAAAAATTATCGCGGTACGCCTCAACGCTCTGGCTCGTCCGGCATGCCGCCAGCAAGTTGGTGCCGCGCAAACGCAATTTACACACCGTCCGGACGTGGTATAATGTCCCTCTGTGAATTCGCAAAAGAAGCCGCGCGTGGTTTGTGGTATGAGCGGGGGAGTGGACTCCTCCGCCACCGCCGCGTTGTTGCTCGAGCAGGGCTACGACGTCATCGGCATCACGCTCAAGCTCTGGCCGCAAGACTGTGTCAATCGCGCCGAGGACAAATGCTGCGGGCCCCAGGCCGTCACCGATGCCCGCTCCGTGTGCCACAAGCTGGACATACCGTACTATCTCATCGACGAGGCTGCGGAATTCCAAAAGCACGTCATCCAATATTTTGCCGACGAATACAAGGCCGGGCGCACCCCGAACCCCTGTGTGATGTGCAACCAAAACCTAAAGTTTGGGCGCCTCATCAGCCGGGCCGACCAACTCGGGGCTCAATACATTGCCACCGGCCATTTTGCCCGGGTTGAAGTCAGTACGGATGGTTCACGCCACTTGCTCAAGCGTGGTCGTGACCTGCGCAAGGACCAGAGTTACTTCCTGTTTTCACTCCGTCAGGACCAACTCGCCCGCGTCTTGTTTCCACTCGGGGAAAAGACCAAGAGCGACACGCGGGAGGTCGCCCGCAGCTGCCAGCTCAAGACGGCCGACAAGGAGGAAAGCATGGAAATCTGTTTCGTGCCCGACAATAATTACGGTGGCTTCCTCCAATCCGCCAACCTTGTGCAAAAGCACCGCGGCGAAATCGTGGATACCCATGGACATGTCCTGGGTCATCATGACGGCATTGAATTTTACACCATTGGCCAGCGCAAAGGTCTGGGCATTACGACCCCCAAGCCGGTTTATGTGGTTGAATTAGACCCGGAAACCAACCGTGTGATGGTGGGTGACGACTCCGCCCTGGACCGTGACGAATTCACGGCCGACCGCTGCAACTGGCATCCTTTCGCGGATCTGACAGAGGCCATCGAAGTGACCGCCAAGATTCGCTATAATCATCCCGGCACCCCGGCCACGGTCACGCCGATCGGCACAAATCGAGTGCGGGTGAAGCTCCATACCCCACAACGCGCCATCACCCCCGGCCAGGCAGCCGTATTTTATCAGGAGGACCTGGTGGTCGGCGGAGGCTGGATCGGTCGGTGATGGGAGGTAGTCCTCTCCTCTGCTGGCCTGCAACCGTTCAAACTGCCTGGCCAAAAAACACCCCATGGCGAAACCTGGGCGGGCGTTTTGCGGGCGTCGTTCCAACCTGCGGACGGTCCATCCAGACTTCATCGAAGCCCGGTGAATAGTTCGCCCCGATCAATGTGGCATCGTCGAACCATGGCCAATAGTGCCTGAGCAAAGCGGTATCCTTCAAATTGACCTGCGCCGGGCATTGCAGCCAAGGCTTATGCCAAATCCGAAAACGGCGGTGGCAGCTTCCTGTGGATTCACTCACGAGGTACCGCTCCATAAGCCATTCATCAAACGTCCCCACCGGGCACGGTTGTAAAGTGGGCCGCTCGGGCAGGCACGCCTCATAGGCAAGTTTGTTCCCTGTGCGAGGGTCGGTTACTTGCCCATGGAGGGCATCCCCCTGGAGGTTCCTCTGATATGTAATCTGGCCATGCCTGTAGGGCTGGCTCAACATGATAGGGGCCAGTTTTGCCGCAAGTTGCGAGTTCAGCCATTCTGCGAGGAAATGAATTCCCGGCTCGCCGTCATGGCGCACATAGGTGCGCACGTTAAGCACGTCCTTGTTGGTAAACGGCCGGAACAGCCGGGACCCCCATGCTCCGCTGCCAGCCGGCCTCAGTCCGCGCATCGTGAAAACCGTAAGGCTGACAAACGCCCGTCCTTGCCACAAATCCAGCCGCAAGGGCACGCAGCGCTGCAAGGCAATCGCATCCACTTCAAAATGGATCATCAGCACTTCGTGCCAGCCCATCACGAACCTCCGTTCTCCCCGGCCCGCCAGCATGCGTTCGCGGACATGGGCACTGGACTCAACGCTCACAGCCGGTGTGGGGCTTGGGAAAATATCGAATTTCATTTAGTAATCCTTTCAGGCGGCCAAATCTTCGAGAGCCGGTTTTTATTTGGGAAAACGAAATGAAAAGCCCGAATCGAGCAAACGTTTTGGAATTGCGCGTCGGCTTTTTAGGACGAGTTCTGTTTCGGTACGCAGAAAAAATGCTCTGATGCCCAACACTCTAGGGAATGCCGGCAAGCCGGATTCCCCGGCGCGCCAGCCCAGTCCGCACCCACTTTGCGATGCGGACCCACATCGGCAATTCGTCATCGTAAAATAGCATTTCATAAAAACTTTTGTGTCTGGAATTTCAGTATAAACAGAAATTTCATTTTAAAAAAATTTAAGCCCCAAAACCCAGAACCTTTAACACCTTGTCGCCCAATTGCATAAATTTTACGAGGGCATTCGTCGGCCATTGGCGAATCTGCATATACCAGGCCGAGGTGGTTTCAAAGAAATCCCGGAGGTCGCACAGGCGCTCCCGGGTGTAAGTGTCCGCTTCCGGGGTCTTATCACTCTCCGCAATGCATTCATTGAGCATCTGCATGGTTGGGTCCATTTCCCGGCGTTTGCGTTCCGTGAGCACCACTCGGAACAGCTCCCACACGTCCTTCATGGATTCAAAATGATCCCGCTTGTCGCCCAGAATGTGCACCAGCTTCACGATGCCCCACCCCTGCAATTCCTTCAGACAGGTGCTGACGTTGGACCGGGCGACCCCTAAGGTTTCCACCAACTCATCAGCATTGAGCGGCTTGGGTGAAATGAATAGGAGGGCATGAACTTGGGCCACCGTGCGATTAATGCCCCAGCGTGTGCCCATTTCGCCCCAATGGAGGATGAACTTTTGCTGAACTGGGGTCAGTGGCTTCATTTTCTTAAATTTCTGTTAAGTCAGAATAAGCCGAATTAAATCCTCGTCAATAAATTAATTACACGACTCCGGCCTGCACCTGGGCCCCTTGAAATTGAGAATTTCTCTATCCGCTCCAATCCCCGCTCTGCAAATAGGGCTTAAGCACTTCTTTGAGGGTTTCACGACCGCGATGGATGAGGGATTTGGTGGCCGAGAGAGAGCATCCCATGATTTTGGCAATTTCCTCGTAGCTCAAATCCTCCTGTCGACAGAGGAGAATTGCGCTGCGCTGGTTTTCGGGTAGGGCCGCCACCGCCTCAGTGATTTTTTGGGCGAGCTCTCCATGCAGGAGGCTATCGGGGGGGGAAGGGCGGGTCAGGTCCTCAAGCTGATGGCGCGGATGGTCCTCGCCATCGGAATGGGTTTCATCCAGGGATTCTGCCGGATGTCGTGAGCGCCGGCGGAGTTCGTTCAAGCACAGGTTGCGGGCGATGGTGAAAAGCCAGGTGGAAAATTTGGCCGTCTGCACATAACGGGCGCGAGATTTGTATACCTGAAGAAATACGTTTTGGGCCAGGTCCTCGGCTTCGGTTTCATCACGCAGGGTGCGCTGGATGAAATTCATGACCGGCT
>CAIZWI010000047.1 GCA_903936645.1 uncultured Verrucomicrobia subdivision 3 bacterium | reverse complement strand
GGCCACCGGGGTGGGCGGTTTGGCCGGGCACTGGTGAACGGACGTTGAGGCGGGCTGAAGCCCGCGCTCCGGGAAAGATCTGTGCGCTTTGCAACAGGACTGAGCTTATAAATTAACAGTTCGAGCGGCGGGTTGGGGTGGCTGACCAAAACACAGTGGAGACAGGCGACCGGGGTGGGCGGTTTGGCCGGGTACTGGGGGTCGGACGTTGAGGCGGGCGGAAGCCCGCGCTCCGGGAAGGAAAGGTATGCGTTTCAACCGGCCGGACCTGAAAAATTACCATTTCGAGCTTGCCTTTTGGCGTGCCTGACCAAAACATTGTTAGTTCATATATGGAATCACAAGACACCGAATCATTGGTCTATTTTAAAATCGTTCCTGCCATCGTGGCGAATAAAAACCGGATTATCGGTGGCGTCGTGGCGATCGTCGTGGTGGTTTTGCTCGTTTTATTTTTGTCCTGGCAAAAGGAGCAAAAGGAAGTGAATGCCGGCCAGGCCTTTTCGCAATTATGGGTTTCGGCCCAGGCCAGCACGAGCCCGAGCCAGTTGTCCGGTGACTATTTGAAAATTGCCAGTGATTATGCGAACACGCACACCGCCGAACGGGCCCAGTTGCAGGCGGCCACGGTGTTGTTTTCGGCCGGCAATTACGCGGAAGCCCAGACGCAATTTCAAAAATTCGTGGATACGTATCCGAATAGCGGCTTGATGGCCACGGCCCTGCTGGGTGTGGCCTCGGCCTTGGAAGCGCAAGGCAAAGTGGATGCGGCCCTGGACTCCTACAAGAAAATATTGGAGGCTTTCAATAATCCGGCCACCCAATTCCCGGCCAAGTTTTCCGCAGCCCGCATTTATGAACAGCAAGGCAAGGCGGCCGAGGCGCTGCGGTATTACCAGGAGATCGCCCGTTCGGCCCCGAACACGGCCTTGGGGCAGCAAGCGAATTTGAAGGCGTTGGAACTGGCGGCGGCAATGCCGGCCAAGACTCCCGCTCCGGAGGTGCCCGCGAGTAAATAATCGTCAGGACGCCCTTTTCACCTGGCCGCTGCCATTATGATTGCCCCGGGAGCGATTGAAGTGGCGGCGGCTTTGATTTTTCGGGAGGGGAAATTACTCATTACCCAGCGGCACTTGCACGCGCATCTGGGTGGCTTGTGGGAATTTCCCGGCGGCAAACGGGAACCCGGGGAGACTTGGGAGGCCTGCATTATTCGCGAAATTCAGGAGGAATTGGGGGTTGCCATGGTGGTGACGAGCCAGTTCGCGGAAATCACCCACGCCTACCCGGAAAAAACGGTCCACCTCAAATTCTTTACGGGCACCCTGTTGGCTGGGGAGCCCCGGCCCTTGGGCTGCGCGGCCTGCCGCTGGGTCAACCAGTCCGAGTTGGCTGACTTTCCCTTCCCCGCAGCGGACGCGCAATTGCTGGAAAAACTAAAAAGCCCACACAGTGTGTGGGCTTGAAAGGGAAGCTTTGGTGATGCAGCGCGCGGCTTAGACCACGCCGTAGAATTCCTGGATGATTTCGCGGAAATTGTTGTCGCCGACTTGGACGATGCCCATTTCGCGAACGGCATTTTCCGGGGCATCGCTGGCGTGCGCGGCATTGACCATGATGGTGGAACCAAACTCGCGGCGGATGGATCCGGGCGGGGCCTTGGAGGGATCCGTCGGTCCGAGGACGTCGCGAATCTTGTTCACGGCATTGACGCCTTCATACACGAGGGCGATGCACTTCTCGGTGCCGGGTTCGTTGAATTCTTTCTCGGTGGGGCATTCGCCGGGGGAG
>CAIZWI010000046.1 GCA_903936645.1 uncultured Verrucomicrobia subdivision 3 bacterium | reverse complement strand
CGCGTGCTCTACCATTGAGCTACTCTGGAACGCAAATGGACGTAAAATCTACAAATGTTCCGGCCAAACGTCAATCGGTTTTCGTTATTTAGTTTGGCAATGCGCACAAAAAAATGTGCTGCGCGCCGCCTGCACGATTCGTTTGATGGGACGACCACAGTTTGGACACGGCTGGCCAGCGCGATCGTACACCCGGAGCCGCTCCGCGTAATAGTCCGAGGCCCCGGCAGCCAGCCCAAAATAAAAGAGTCCGCCGGGTCCGCTCCCTGC
This sequence comes from uncultured Verrucomicrobia subdivision 3 bacterium, assembly GCA_903936645.1. Taxonomy (GTDB): domain Bacteria; phylum Verrucomicrobiota; class Verrucomicrobiia; order Limisphaerales; family UBA11358; genus UBA11358. The sequence continues at coordinate 26,001 of CAIZWI010000046.1, read as the reverse complement.
CAAATTCAAGGGGATGGTGCTGCCGCAGGCGATGGCTTCCTCCAAAACCTCACGAATCGCGGCCCAGAGCTTTTCCACTTGGGCGGTCGTCAGGCGGCTCGCCGGTCGTTTGGGCGAAATCCGGGCCCGAAACAGGGCTTCGCTGGCATAAATATTGCCAACGCCCGCCACCAATGACTGGTCCAACAATTTAATTTTGATGGCTTGTGTGGAGCGCCGCAGGGCCGCTTGAAAGGTTGTGGGCTGAAAATCCTCGGAGAGTGGTTCTGGTCCGAGGCTGGCCACGGAGGCCAAATCCAGGGTCAAACGGCCAAAGTACCGGGTGTCTTCGTAAATGAAGACATCCCGGCCCAAATCCAAAACCACGGCCGCATGCTTGGGCAAGGGGGATTTTTTGCGGGCCAGATACATCCGGCCGGTCATGCCCAGATGGCCCAGCAGGGTGAAGGGTTCGCGCGTTTTGGGCCGGCGCAATTCAAAGAGAAAATATTTCCCCCGCCGGCTCAGGCCCGTAAAGGTGGCCCCGAGCAGGGCCTGCCGGAAGTCCGCCGGAGCATCCGGCAGGACCACCTTGGCCCGCCCCACAACCACATCGCGAATACGTTTGCCGGGCAGGCGCGGCTGCAAGTGCCGCGCCAGCACTTCGACTTCGGGCAGTTCGGGCACGATTTAGCTCGTCACCAAGGTCCCCACCTGTTCCCCCAGGACCACGCGGCGGAGGTTGTGTTCGCGGAAAAAGTCGAACACGATGATGGGCATCTTATTGTCCATGCACAGGGAAAAGGCCGTGGAATCCATGACTTTGAGCTGGCGTTGCAGGGCGTCCAGATAAGTGATCTGGGTGAAGCGCTTGGCATTGGGATTTTTCTTGGGATCGGAATCATAGATGCCGTCCACCTTGGTGGCTTTGAGAATGACATCCGCACCAATTTCATTGGCCCGGAGGGCGGCCGCGGTGTCCGTGGAGAAAAAGGGATTACCGGTGCCGCCGCCAAAGATGACCACGCGGCCTTTTTCCAAATGGCGCACGGCGCGACGACGAATAAAAGACTCGGCCACCTGGGACATGGCAATGGCACTTTGCACGCGCGTGGGCACACCTTGCTTTTCCAGGGCGTCCTGCAGCGCGAGGGCATTAATCACCGTGGCCAGCATGCCCATGTAATCCCCAGTGGCGCGTTCAATGCCGCGCTCACTGCCACTCAGGCCGCGGAAAATATTACCGCCACCCACGACCACCACTACTTCGACCCCAAGTTCGCGGACTTCGCAAATTTGCTCGGCCATGCGATGCACGGCTTCCGGTCCGATGCCCACGCCGTTGGCATCCCCCAAGGATTCACCACTTAACTTTAATAAAACGCGTGAATATTTTGCTTTTTTTTGAACTTTTTTAGTTTTGGCTGAAGCAGTCATGCGAAAAGCCTAATCGGTCGGTGCTTGGCGGTCAATTCAAAGCCTTGACTGGCGCAAGATTGTAGTGCGCCATCGGACAGACCGGGGGCGGGCGCAAGCTCATGCCGGGCGGCGCTCGGCCCCGGGTTGCCGTAGCAGGGCTTGCAACCGCTCCAGATGGTGTTCATAAACCCCTCGGGGCGTCGTATGTTGCTGCACACAAAGGGCAGCGGCCTTGCCCACCACCTCGCCCATCATGCCACAGGTGCGCATGACCCGCACCGGACCAAGGCCGTCATGGGTCACGCTGATATCCCGGCCGGCCATGAACAAGTTCTTGATATTACGGCTGTAAAGGCAGCGGTAGGGCGCCCAGTAGGGACCTTGATAGGCGTACTGCGGACCGTGCGTGTACTTCGAGATAAATTCCTGGCCGGCCAGACCCTGGGCATACTTCTCATCCGCCGAGTGCAGGTCAATGTGCCAGCTACAAGGGAAAGCCCCATCGGGAAAAGCCCGGCCACGAATCAAGTCATCCGGCGCCAGCACCACATCCCCCAGCAACCGCCGCGATTCACGCTTGCCCGCAATGAAGGCCGCCCACCCCAGGCGGTGGTTGGGGTAGAGTTTATCCACGTTTTTAAGCGTGTCCCACGCGCCGTACATGGCCCGGAAATTCAAATCCCGGATGCGCTCGATATTCGCAATGGGATCTTCCTTGAACCCGCTTTCCCAAAACCAGCCGCCCAAATCCTGGGGCGGGGCGGAAGGATGGCCATTGAGCTTGCGCCCGGGGAACGGTTTGTCGCTCAAATCAATCGCCCAGGGACAGCGCGGGAAAGGCTGTTCCACCTGGCCGATTTCGCAACTGGTCGCCAGGGCGGATTTGTCTTTGCATTCACATTTAAGCACTTGCCGGGCGTCCGCGGCATCCAGCACGTTCCAGAGATTGCTCATGCCCTGGTGATCGTTGCGGGAAATTTCGTAATCCGCCCCCGCCAGATAACCCACCGTGGCATCGCCTGTACAATCGGCAAAAAACTTGCCCGCGAGCCGCACCTGCCGGGCGGTGCGCACATGTTGCGCCACCACGGCGGTTATGTGACCGGCGGCGGTTTCAACGGCTATCACCCGCAGTTCGGTGAGCAGAGTGATGCGGGGTTCAGACCGTACCACCGACAGCTTGTGCGCATCTCCGTAATATTCGCCACCGATGGCATTCAGACTGCGCTTGAGTTTGGGGGCCGGCAGGAGGATTTCCTCCACGATTTCGCCGACGTGGGGATAAGGTGGCACCTTGGTATGGCCTTCCGGCCAGACCCGTACTTCTGAACTCCCATTGCCCCCCAGCACGGGACGATCCTGGACCAAGGCCACCTGCAACCCCTGGCGTGCCGCCGCGAGGGCCGCGCACGTCCCCGCCAAACCACCCCCGACAACCACGAGGTCAAAGCTCCCGCCGTTATCAGGATGCGGCGGAAGTCCCAGGAGGGTCCGGCGAAACCGGGAAAGCCCGGCCAGGTCATCGGCGGGCTTGAAATCAGGATTTTTGCAAAACAGGATCGAGTCACACCGGCCCTCGAAGCCGGTCAAATCATGCAGGGCCAGACTAGCCGTCGCCCCCACCGTTACCAGCCCTCCATCCTGCCAGTGCCAGTCCGCGCCTTGGGTGCCGAATATTTCGGCCAGCGGCTGGCCATCCACCAGCACTTGAAATTTGCCCGGGGCACCGGGAGCCTGCCAGGGGGCCACCCAATCCCGGGTGCGCACCCACACCCGGTAGGTGCCGGCCGCCGGGAAGGCAATCGACGTCCGGGCATCGCGCACTGGCACCCCCAGGCCATGCGCCAGCAGGTAGGGCGAGCCCATTTGGTCCATGGATTGCTGGTCCAGATCCCAGCCGCCGAGATCGGCAAACTGTTCTGCCTCCACGAACACAAATTCGTCCTTGGCCACCGAATTTTCCCGGGCACGCAGTTCCGGGGCCAGCAGCAGGCCCAGCGCACAACTGCCGGCCAGCCCAATAAACTGGCGGCGGTTTAAAGCGTTGCGCGGGGAACCAGATTCTGGGTTAAGCATGAGCGGGTAAAATTAGGCGATTTCATTTCCCCGGCGGTGGGGACGTCTTTTTCTGGCCGCAATTACAGCCACCACTGCAACCGGAGCCACCTTTGCGCGGCTGCCGGAAGTTGTGCCAGATGAAAAAGCCCACGGCCGCCAAAATTGCGGCAATTACCAGCAGTTGATCCAGCAAGGGATTCATCGGTGCTTAAACATACCCCAGGTAGCGGCCAATGTGAAGCACGAGAAATGCCGCCACCCAGGCCAAGCCAGTCATATAGGCAATTTGAAACAAGGGCCAGCGCCAGGAATTGGTTTCCCGGCGAACCACCGCCACCGTGCTCAGGCATTGCATGGCCAGCACATAAAAAACCAGCAGGCTCAGGCAGACCAGCGGCGTGAACAAAGGGGTGCCATCCGGTCGTTTCTCCGCCCGCATGGCGTCGCGCAGAGCGGGGGCGTTTTTCTCGCCGTCCTGCACCGAATAAATGACGGACATGGTCCCGACAAATACTTCGCGGGCGGCAAACGAGCTGATGATGCCGACCCCCAGTTTCCAATCGTAACCCAGCGGGGCGATCACGGGTTCAATGGCATGACCGAGCTTGCCCGCAAAGCTCGCCGCCAGGGCCTCGGCGGGTGTGGCCTGGGGATTGGCCGGCTTGGGATAGGAGGAAATGGCCCAGATAATCACCGAGATGGCCAGAATCACGGTGCCGGCGCGCTTGAGGAAAATAATCGCCCGTTCCCCCATGCGGGCCAGGGTTACCCGGAAGGAAGGGCGGCGATACGGCGGCATTTCCAACAGCAGCAGGGAATGCTCGCCCTTGAACAAGGTTTTGCGGAACAACCAGGCCATGCCAAATGCCGCCACCAAGCCCAGCAGGTACAGGGACAACATAACCCCGGCTTTCTTCCAGGAACTGAACCCGGCAGGAAACAGCACCGCGATCATGAGGGTGTACACTGGCAGACGGGCGGAACAACTCATCAAAGGGGCCACCAGGATGGTTACCAGCCGGTCCTTGGGATTTTCAATGGTGCGGGTGGACATGATGCCCGGGATGGCGCAGGCGAAGGAATTGAGCATGGGCACAAAGGATTTGCCATGCAACCCCACACGTTGCATCAAACGGTCAATAATGAAGGCGGCGCGGGCCAGGTAACCGGTGTCTTCCAGCAGGCCGATAAAGAAGAACAAAATTAAGATCTGCGGCAGGAATACCAGCACGCCGCCGACCCCGGCCACCCCGCCGCCAATCACCAAGTCTTTAAATCCCCCGGCGGGCATGACGCGCTGGAGCCAGTCCGCCACCCAGGACTGGCCGGCGGCAATCCAGCCCATGGGCACCTCGGCGACCTTGAAGATGGTGAAAAACATCAGGGCCATCACCAGCAGGAAAAAGACCCAGCCCCAGATTTTATGGGTGAGCCAAGCATCCAGACGCTCGCTGAAAGCAGCCTCGCTCCCGGTGCGCGGCCGGGCGACCCGGGCGGTGATGGTCTGCACCCAGGCGTAGCGGGCGTTAATGACATCAGCCACCCAATCCATGCCCTCCGCTTCCAGCTTGCGGCGGGCGGCCTCCAAGGCGGGACGCAGTTTGGGGGGCAGGCCCGACATGGCGGGTCCCGTGGTTGCGGAAATCAGGAGCAAGGCCTCGGCGTAGGCAAATTTGAAAGACAGCCCGGGTTCCTGGGCGAGGAGCTGGCCGAACTGGCGGGCGGCCTGCTCCAGCGGTGGCGGAATCGGGGCGCAGTTGGGGGGCTTGCCGGTAAATTGAAAGGTGATGGCGAACCGCAATTCCACCAGCCCCTTGCGGCGGGCGGCAATGACCGGAATGACCGGACACCCCAGTGATTTGGCCAGTTCCCGCACGTCCAGCACCAGGCCGTTTTGCTCCGCCGTGTCCACCATGGTCAGCGCCACCACCATGGGCAGGCCGAGTTCGGCGAGCTGGGAAACCAGGTACAGGTTGCGCTCCAGATTCGTGGCATCCACCACGCAGACAATCACATCCGGCGCCGGGGTGTCGGGCAGCCGGCCGAGGAGGACATCCCGGGCCACCACCTCATCGAGCGAGCGGGTTTGCAGGGAATAGACGCCGGGCAGGTCGATGAGATTGATCGGCTCGCCATGAGCCCCCCGGCACTGGCCGGTCTTTTTCTCGACGGTGACACCAGGGTAGTTGCCGACCTTTTGGCGGAGCCCGGTGAGGGCGTTGAAGAGGGTGCTTTTACCGCAATTGGGATTGCCCGCCACCACCACGGTGCGCACCACCGGGGTTGGGGATGCCGTCGCCGGGGCACTGGCTGGGGAACTCAGTGACATGAGACTTGCACGCCCGCCGCTTCCGCGAGGCGCAAGGAAAGGGAATAGCCGCGGACCTTGAGTTCAATGGGGTCACCCATGGGCGCGTAGCGAATGATGGTGCATTCCGTCCCCTTGGTCAGCCCCATCTCCAGGAGGCGTTGATAAATGTCCGGCGGCAGAACAAAGCCAACGATTTTTAATTTCCGGCCGACGGGCTGGCCGGCGAGTTTTTCGGCGGCGGGTTGGTGGTCGTGATGGGTTGCCGGTTCCTGGTTCCCCGCCGGGGCCTCGGCCGGAACCGCCGGCACGGCGGCCGGCCGCTGGCGCGTGGCCACCGCCAGCAACTCCACCATGCCGCCCCACCATTTTAAAGCACCTGAGTAACCGTTCATGCGTAAAGATTAACTTATGAAGGTGGGGGGTGCTGCCGGTGAATTGCTATTAGTTGTCGCTTTCTTGCGGTCCGGCCGCAGGGGGAAACACCCCCATTCCTGGGGCCAGGCCCCCCGCCGGCCGGTGGGAAAGCCAAGTGAGCATCGCGGCTATAAAGTGAAAAATTGCGTTTTTCAAACCGCCCCCCGCCACCTATCTTGCGCCAGTGATCGTCCGCCACCTCTTCATTTCGCCCGGCCATAATTATTTTGGCCACCGCGCGCCACCGGCAGGCACGCATCCCACCCGGGCTGTCACGGAAATCGAATGTGTGGCGGGCCGGGGCATCCGCGGCGACCGTTTTTTTGATTTCAAGGTGAATTACCGGGGGCAGATCACCTTCTTCGCGCTGGAAGTGCATGATGCCTTGTGCCGGGCACTGAATTTGCCGGAGCGGTCACCCGACCGTTACCGCCGCAATGTCATCACCGAAGGGGTGGATTTGAACCAGCTCGTGGGCGCCGAATTCGAGCTGCAAGGCGTGCGCTTTCGTGGCACGGGCGAATGCTCCCCGTGCCATTGGATGGATCAGGCCTGCGCGCCGGGCGCGGCCCGGTTTCTGCATGGTCGCGGCGGCTTGCGCGCGGTCATCCTCACCGATGGCTGGTTGCGCCGGCAGCCCAACGATGCCCGGCCCCACCCAGTTCCCCCGGCCCGCTCATGTTCGCCCCAAAAAAGCGATTGACAACCCCGCCAAATCAAGCTATTCATACGAGTAGATTATGATTGATTTAACCAAACGCCAACGCCAGGTGCTGGAATATGTCCAATCCGTTCAACAAACCGCCGGGGCCACCCCCACCCTGCGGGAAATCGCCGCCCGTTTTGGCTTTAAAAGCTCCCGGGCCTCAGCCGACCATCTCGACGCCCTGAAACGCAAGGGTTTCATCACCAATGACCCCGGCAAAGCCCGGTCACTGCGCATCATCACCCCGCTGGCGAAACTTCGCCGGACACTGGTGGATATTCCCCTCTACGGCACCATCCCCGCCGGGTTCCCCCAAGGCCGCGAGCAGGACGCCGAGGGCTGCATCTCCGTGGATGTCGCCAGCATTGGCTACAAACCCACCCGGAATTCCTTTGCCCTGCGCGTCACGGGCGATTCCATGATCGGCAAGCACATCCTCAATGGCGACTTTGTCATCCTCGAACACGGCCCCGAACCCCGCCACGGCCAGATCGTGGCCGCCCTCATCGACGGTGCCAGCACCCTCAAAACCTATCTCATCCGGGCCGGCAAACCCTTTCTGAAAGCCGAAAATCCCAAATACCCCGACCTCCTGCCCGCCCAGGAACTCATGGTCCAGGGCGTCTTCAAAGCCCTCATCCGCCGCGCCGGGGAATGATTGCATGACTACTCCGAGCCAACCACTTGATTTTAGTTGGGCCGCCCCGGGCGGCCGTCAAGTCCCGTCGAGGCTCGTCAACCCTGTAAAAACGCTCTTAACAAACTCTTTATCCGGCTTGTTTAAAGCCATTTACGACGTTTTTTCACCCGCAAAACCACCCCCATCCGTCAAGGCTCGTCAAGCCCCCCCTGCCCATGGCCACGGGTCCGAAGGGGGCCGTTTTCCAGCCGGTCGGATGAGCGCACCACACGCGCATAAAGACCACATGCAATTTTCAGCCAGGCGGCCCCCGATGCAAGGTTCACCCGTGTTTCCTTGGCCGGCACCCATTTTCCAGATACCAGCAACCGCCCGGCACATCACTTTGAAGCTTGGCGCTTAATCCCGCTCGGCGGGACTGCTGCTTGGAGTTTGACGTTTGGAGTTCCCCCCCTTAATCCAGGTAAATCCAACCTAATCCAACCCTTGCCCTCCCTCCGTCCCCCCATGCGGACCATCATCCATCTGGACGCGGACGCCTTCTTTGCGTCCGTGGAACAAGCGGCGGATAGCCGCCTGCGGGGGCAGGCCATTGCCGTGGGCGGCGAAAGCCGGGGCATTATTGCCTCGGCCTCCTACGAGGCCCGGAAGTTTGGCATCTACACCCCCATGCCCACCGCCCGGGCGCGCAAGCTGTGCCCCAAGCTGATCGTGATCCCCGGCGATTACGAACGGTACGAGCAGTTTTCCAACTGGATGTTCGGCTATGCCTACGATTTCACCCCGAATGTGGAGCAAACCTCCATTGACGAAGGGTACTTCGACATCACCGCCAACCACACCCGCCCGGCCGCGGACATCGCCCGGACCATTGGCCAGGCCATCCGGCAGTCGCTCAAAATCACCGTCAGCGAAGGCCTCGCCTCGAACAAGCTCATCAGCCAGATCGCCTCCAAACTGAACAAGCCGGCGGCCTTCCAGATCGTGCCGGAGGGGCAGGAAAAAGGGTTCCTCCATCCCCTGCCCAACCGCTGGCTGCCGGGTATTGGCCCCAAATCCGCCCTGCGGCTGAATGCCGCCGGCCTCGCCGAGATCGGTCAGATCGCCGCCACCCCGGTGGACCTGCTGGAACTGCTGGTGGGCAACCAGGCTCCCGTCTTGCGCCAGTTCGCCAACGGCATTGACGAGCGCCCCCTGATCCCGGCGGGTGAACCACAAAAATCCTTCGGCCAGCAGGAAACTTTCAACGTGGACGTGACCGACGAGGAATACGTGGAGGCCGTCCTGCGGCGCATGGCCGACCAATTGTTCGCCAAAGTGCGCGAAGAGGGCCGCAGTGTGCGCACCCTCACCGTCAAGGTGCGCTACAATGATCGCGATGAAAACCAGCGGGCGATTAGCCTGCGGGAACCCACGGACTTGGAAACGGACATTTACGGCCGGCTCCACGGCCTGCTCAAGGAAGCCTGGCAGCGCCGCGTAAGCCTGCGCCTGGTGTCATTGAAGCTCTCGAATGTCTACGCCGGCGTGTTTCGCAGCGAATTACCATTGGAAACCAACGTCCGCCAGCACGAGGCCCGGGAACGCCTGGCCGCAGTACTGGATGAACTGCGCCGTCACAAAGGCTGGTCAGTGGTCCAGCGCGGCCACGACCTCCGCCTGCGCGATGCCCCCCGCGATTTCATCAAAGACGCCGCCCGCCACTATCCCCCCGCCCCCGGCGCGGGTGTGGCGACGTCCAAACCACCGCTCACGAACGCCTTTCCTCCGGTTAACGCGCCCGTTGCACCTGCCGTCGCGGAGCGACATTCCGATGGTTGCCCAGGGCTCACGTCCCCGGCCGCCCCCGTTTCTTCATTCCTCATTCTGAATTCTGCCTCTCCCCCCGGTGGCCTTCGCTATCAAATCCGCCGCGCCCCCCGCGCCGCCGTGACCACAGTTCCCTACATTCCGCTCCGCGCGCGCAGTTATTATACCTTTCTCGACTCCACCCTTTCGCCCGCTGCCATTGTCAATCTGGCCGCCCAACATGGCCAGACGTCCGTGGCCCTCACAGACATCGGCAATTTGCATGGCGCGGTGGAATTTGCCCAGGAAGCCAAACGCGCCGGCATCCATCCCATTTTTGGCACGGAATTGCGCGTCCAGGACCAGCCGCTGCTGCTGTTCGTCGAATCCGCCACCGGTTACGCCAACTTAAACCGCCTGCTCTCCCTCAAAGCCGGCCCCGATCAGGCGGAGGGGTCCGTCGCCGCGCAGCAGCGCCGTCCCCTGCCCCGCGCCCGGCTGGCCGAATTCGCCACTGGGCTGATCGCCGTGAGTCCGGACACCACCCTGGCCGAATGGTTTCCCGGACGCTTCTATCAACTGGCCACCAAAGGCGCGCCGCCCACTCGGCATCCCGTGGTGGCCTGCCCCGCCATTCACTACGCCCGGCCCGGTGACCGGATGAAATACGACATCGTGCAGTCCATCCGCACCCTGACCCTGCTCCGCCAGACGCACCCGGAGAAGCGCCTGGACGGCGCGCTGCACTTCCGCACCCCGGCCGAACTGGCCGGGGCCTGCCGGGAACATCCGGATTGGCTGGCCCACACGCACGAAATCGCCGCGCGCTGCCGGTTTGACCTGCCTTTCGGCAAGCCCCAGTTCCCCGCCTTTGTCCCGCCGGATGGCTCCCGGCCCCGCGATTTTCTGCATCAGCTGGTGGCCGGGGGCTTGCAGCGCCGTTACGGTGAGCGCGCCGCGGCGCACCGCCCGCAAGTGGCGCAGGAATTGAGCATCATCAGCGCCGTGGGTTACGAGGAATATTTTCTGGTGGTCTGGAACATCCTGCAGGAATGCCGGCGGCAGGGCATTGAGTGGATCACCCGCGGTAGCGCGGCAGATTCGCTCGTCTGCTACTGCCTGGGCATCAGCGATGTCTGCCCCATCCGCTTCGGCCTCTACTTCCGCCGGTTCTTGAATGAGGAACGCATGGCCCTGAACAAACTGCCGGACATTGACGTGGACTTCCCGCACGACCGCAAGGATGACGTGGTGAACATCATCTTCGCCAAGTATGGGCACGAGCATTGCGCCGTGGTGGGCGGCTTTTCCACCTTCCAGGCCCGCAGCGCCTTTGCCGACGTCGCCAAGGTCCTGGGCATGGCCGAGCGCGAGGTGCGCAAATTCACGCACGCCTTTCCCTGGAGCTTTGGCGGCGGCGGCAGTTGGGGCCCTGACGCACCCGTCACCCGCACCGCCGACCAGTTGCGCGAACAACTCGCCGCCAGCCCTGAAAACCGCGACCTGCCCATGCACGAGGAACCCTTCAAAACCACGCTGGACATGGCGGTGTTTCTGGATGGCTTCCCGCGCTACCCCAAGATGCATCCCTGCGGCGTGGTGCTCTCGCGCCAGCCCATGCACGAACTCACCCCCACGTTCCTCGCGAACAAGGGGTATCCCACCACCCATTATGACATGGACGCCGTCGAGGTCATCGGCCTGGTGAAAGTGGACGTGCTGGCGCAGGGCGGCCTGGCCGTGATGCGCGACGTGCGCGACGCCCTGGCCCGCCGGGGCGTCACCGTGGATTTAAACGCCCTCGAACCCTGGCAGGATCCCGCCGTCTGGGACATGCTTGCCGCCGGCGGCGGCCGGTCCGTGCATCACATCGAAAGCCCCGCCATGACCGGCCTGTGCCGGCAATGCCAGGTGCGGGACATTGACACCCTCATCGCCATCGTGAGCGTGATCCGCCCCGGCGCCGCCAATGAGGGCAAGAAACTCGCGTTCACCCGGCGTTATCAAAAGCTGGAGCCCGTCACCTACCCCGATCCTTCGCTGGAATCCGTGTTGCGCGACACCTACGGCCTGGTGATTTACGAGGAGCACATCCTGCAAATTTGCGAGGCCTTCGCCGGCCTGCCCCCCGGCCGCGCCGACGTGTTGCGCCGCGCTTTGAACAAGCAGAAACGCGCCGTCATCACGGAAGTCTGCCGCGAATTTGTCACCGCCGCCACCGCCCGCGGGCACCGCCGGGAAAAGATTGAGGAAGTCTGGGGCCTGGTCACCGGCTTTGCCGGTTATGCGTTCTGCAAGGCCCACTCCACCGCCTACGGCGTGGAAGCCTACCAATCCGCCTGGCTCAAGCGCTATTACCCGGCCGAATTCATGGCGGCCGTCCTGTCCAACGGCAAGGGCTTTTACGATCCGCTCGTATACATTTTGGAATGCCACCGCCTGAACCTCACCCTGCTGCCCCCCTCCGTCAACGCCCCCGGCCCCGCCTTCACCGCGTGCCCGCGGCCGCCCGGGGCCGCCCCCGTTTCTTCATTCTGCATTCCTCATTCTTCCTTGCCCCCTGCCATCCGCGTCCCGCTCACGCGCATCCAGGGCCTGACTGAGGCCACCGCACAACGCCTGCTTACCGAACGTGCTCTCGGTGGATTTACGTCCATGGCCGATTTTTACCACCGCGTGCGCCCCCTGCCCGAGGAATTCGAGGCCCTGATTCGCGCCGGGGGCCTGGATGAATTCAGCCCGAGCCGCACCCGCGCCTTCTGGGAGGCCCAGCAACTCCTCCAGGCCGGCCGCCAAAATCCCCGCGCCACCCGCGGTGCCACCAATTTGGAGTTTATCTTCGAGCCGCCGAAAAACCTGGTGAGCACGTTCTTTTCCGAGCATGCCCATCTGTTGCGGGAACCCACCCGCCGGGAGCGGCTCGAGGCGGAAACGGAATTGTTTGGCTACGCCGTCAGCGGCCACCCCCTGGAACTCTTCGCGGACATCGCCTGGGACACCTACTGCCCCGTGGCCCGCCTGGGCGAACACCTCGGCGAAACCGTCGTCACCTGCGGCCTCGTGGTGGAGCAGCGCACCCACCACCAGACCACCGGCGAACCCATGAAATTCCTCACCCTGGCCGACTGGACCGGCATGGTGGAAACGGAACTCTTCGCCGAAAGCTACCGCAACTACGGCCTCGCGACCGTTCGCTACCCCGTGCTGGAAGTCACCGCCACTGTGGAACCCTTTGAAAATAGCCGCGGCTTTTCCCTGCGTGTGTTAAGAGCCGGCAAACCCCGCGGCGGCACCGGATAAACGTCAGTACTTCACTGCAAAGTGATAACTCCCCGCCGCCACATCCAGCACCATGCTGGCCCCCTCAATCCGCCCATGGCTCACGCCATCCACGGACGGCAGTGGTTGCCCGCTTTCCGTAATGGCATCGGTCAGCGCCGAGGAACCCAGCGGCAGGTAAACGGTGGCGCTGGTGTTCGCCGGAATCGTCACGTCCATCGCCAGCCCCTCCGCCGTGCGCTTCCAGGCCGATTCAATCCGCCCGCGAATGGAGTCATAGCTCGCGGCCACGTTCGTCAGTCCTGGATCCAGCTGCGGCGCAATGATGATCCGCTTGTACGCCGTGCCGTCGGGGCGAATGCCGCCCAGATTCTCCAGCATCCATTGGTAAACCGCGCCAAACGAATAATGCGCAAACGAATTCATACCCGGATCCTGGAAACCTTTTTCCGGCGTCCAGCCATCCCACCGCTCCCAAATGCTGGTGGCGCCATGCTTGATGGAAAAGCCCCAGGAAGGAAATGTGTCGTTGTGAATCAGCCGGTAAGCCACATCGTTGCGCCCAATCTTGGCCAGCACCAGCATCAAATCTTTCGTGCCAATAAAACCCGTGGAGAGATGCCAGTCCCGTGCCTTGATATTTTCCACCAGATGCTGCGCGGCGAGCGTCGCCCGGTCACCTTCCACCAGGTCAAAACCCAGTGCCAGCACATACCCCGCCTGCGTATCACCCCGCACCCGGCCGTCATCCGTGACATACGCCTGGTTAAATGCCGCCTTGAGCCGGTCGTAGAGCGCATTATACCTGGCCGCATCCGCCGTTTTACCGAGCACCGCCGCGGCCCGCGCCACCAGCCGTGTGGACTGGGCGAAATAGGCCGTGTAAATGACGTCCTTGGGCGTGTCTGCCTGAATGCTCAGCCAGTCGCCAAAGCAATGATATTTGTCCGGCGGCAGCAAATTCGGTTTGCTGCGGTTCTGGCAGAACGCGATGAACCGCGTCATCGCCGGATAAAACTTCTCCAGAATCCGCCGGTCGCCATAAACATCATACACGGTCCACGGGCAAACCACCCCGGCGTCCGCCCAGGCCGGCCCCCCATCGTCCCCCGCCACTTTGACCGGGGCCACCATGGGAAATTGACCATCCCCCCGCTGGCCGTCCTCAATCAAATCCACCAGCCATTTGGTGTAAAACGCCTCCACATCACAGTTCAGCGTGGCCGTGCGCACATAGACCTGCGCATCGCCCGTCCAGCCCAGCCGCTCGTCGCGTTGCGGGCAATCGGTGGGGATGTCAATAAAGTTGGCCCGCTGCGTCCAGTAAATATTACTGTGCAACTGGTTCAGCATGGGGTCCGAACAGCTAAAGCTGCCAGTCACCGGCGTCGCGCTGCTCAAGGCCAGGCCCACCACCGTGTCCTCCGTGGGCCGCTGTTTCAACCCGGTAACTTCCATGTATTGATAACCGTGAAACGTCAAGTGCGGCACCCATTCCTCCACCCCTTCCCCTTTGCAAATATAAGTATCGGTGGCCCGCGCCGAACGGAGGTTCGTGGTGTAAATCGTCCCGTCCGGATTCAGGCGCTCAGCAAACCGCAGCGTGATCCGCTGCCCAGGCTCGCCCGCCACCGTGAGCCGCGCCACCCCGGCAAAATTCTGCCCCAAGTTCAGCACATAGACCCCCGGCTGGGGCTCGCTGATCGTCTTGGCTCTAACCTCGGTAAATACCCGCACCGGCGGACCCGGATGCGCTTGCATCAACGGATGCACCTCGCTGCCCGTCACCACCGGCTGCCATTGCTGATCGGCAAACCCCGGCTGGTCCCAGCCTGCCGGCTCTTTCCGGGCATCATAGGTTTCCCCCTTGAGAAAATCCGCCTCCAATACCGCGCCCGTGCTGGCCTTCCAATTTGGTCCCGTGGCCACCGTCGCCGTCGAACCATCTGCGTAGGTCAATTGCAACTGCATCCGCACGCGCGGCTGTTTGCCATAATTATCCCGCTCCTTGGCATATCCGATGTAGCCGGCATACCAGCCATCCGCCAGCACCGCCCCCAGGGCATTTTCCCCGGGCTTGACCAGGGCTGTGACATCATAGGTACGATAATGCACCCGCTTGTTATAATCGGTCCAGCCCGGCGTAAAATAGTCTTCGCTGACCCGCTGGCCATTCAAATGCGCCTCCACCAAACCCAGGGCGCTAACGTACAACATCGCCCGCTGCACCGGGCGATCGGCCTGAAAAGCCGTGCGCAAATAAGGGGCGGGCGGCAGAAAAATCTCGTCCACTTTAAGCAGTCCCCATGGGGCCACCCCATACTCGCCAACGACCCGGGCCGGGGACCACGCCGGTTCCGGCACTGGCTGGCGCAACCAGTTTGTCCCGGGACTGACGGCTGCCTTCCAAGTGGCATCCGTGAGCAACCGGATATTTTGGCCGTCCTCAGTTTTCACCACCAAAGCCGCCAGCAATCCCGCCGCTCCTTCCTCGGCGTTGTCCACCTGCACCAGCAAACGGTTCACACCGGGATGGAGCACCTTTGCCACGTCCGTTTGCTGGGGATTTTTCCAACTCACATTCCCGGGTTTGACCGGCAACACCAACTGGCCATTAATGGAAAATTGGAGCAGATCATCGGCCGTGGCTGTCAACATGGCCTGCTGGATTTTGACACCTTCGGGCAGCGAAAAATCGCGGGCAAATACCCGCCGCCCTTTGGGGGGATTCCCTCCATCGGCCGCCAGCCAAATCCATTGGCCATGCGCCAAGGGCGACGCCCCCTGGCTCCGCACCCGCGCCGCATCATATCCAATCCATTGTGCCTGCCAGTCCGCCGGCTTGAGCAAGCCAATCGACCATTCCGCCGGCGCGCTCCAGACGGCATGGTCTTGTGGATCCCAAACTTTTACCTTCCAGAAACAATGCTCCTGCGCCACCAACGGCGCCCCGGCATAAACGGTGCCGATGGACTCATCACTCTCCTGCCGGCCCGAATCCCACAAATCTCCCTGGTCCTGCCGCAACAGGTCCGAGGAGCTCGCCACGAGAATCTGATAGGCCACCTGGCGCGCCCCACGTTGTGCCGACGCCAGTTGCCAGGACAGCCGGGGGTTGGTCGTTTCAATGCCCAGCGGGTTAACCAGATATTCACAACGCAAGGCCACGGGCGATAACGTGCCCTGTTCAAAATGGCTGTCCTCGGCCTGGATCTGGGCAATCACCAAAAGATTCAGCACGCTAAAAATTAAAACCCAACACCGGCAAATGGGAACGTGGAATTTCATTCCTGAAAAAGGTACCCAGCCAGCCTAAAATTTGGAAGGGGAAATCCTGACAGAGAAAATCACGACAACGAAACATCAATTGGACTAAACTTTAAAACACCGAGCGTTCCGTTCCAATGGTATCAGACCATCCGGTGAGGACATAAATTCGTGGAACGTTTGGGACGCATTGAAAACAAACGGCCAGCCGTGCTTTATTATTATTTTATAAGTTATTGATAAAAAATAATAGTTAGAACCCGCGCCCCGCGCCCCTGGCCTCCGCCGCCGGGCTGTTTGGGTAAAAATGGATGGGAAGCCTTTGCCGGCCGGCAAATCGCCAAGTCGGTCATTTAGTCAAACTTACCGATCCACCTTGATCGGTCAGGCACCCTTTGCGCAGACGTCCGCCTCGCGCCGGCGTGGCGTGAACGTTCAGGAACTTGCCCCGGGTTGGCGCGATATCCCACTACTTTGAGTCCCTCAAAACATGAAATGTTTGTCGTACAATCTCCGTCGAATTCACCTGGTTTTCACCTCCCCGTCCCCATTGCCAGGCCGCCACAGTGACGGCCACTGGGAAATGGGTGCGCGGCGGGATTTTTGTGAAAATGAGCCGTTCGGACTGAACCATGGCCGGACCGGCAACCACAAAAAATCTCACCGGCAGCCCCGCATCGGTGTGCGCTTTAAGGGGGATGGAAAGCGTGCCAACATTTACGTCGGCGATTTTTTCGAAGGTGAGTTTCTGCGGGATTCCCCCAACATGACCATCGCGGCTGATTTGTCCGGGCTGCACAACTGCACGAACATCAGCGCTGGCGGCGTGCCGCACCGCCACATAAATGGGCGAAGGCCAGGTGCGATCCAAAGCCAGCCGGAATCGACCGTTCCCCAGGTGCTCCACACATCCGCATAACCATTCCAGGCTGCAAGGTCCCGGGGCCTGAGCCAGTGGTTCCCCGGCGCCAACAAAGTTCGCGGGTATTTGATCCCGCAGTCGGCCTTGGAGGGTAAAGGTTATCCCGTCAGATTCTGTTTCCAGCGTGGGTGTGATCAGTCCATTGGTGGATGGCTCGGGAGTTTTGTTAATGGGCATCCAGGTGATGCCATTGAAGGAGTAAGGAAAAAGCTGTCCGTGTTCGTCAGCAAAAGTTGGCAGTTGGGTGGCCGCGCGCCAGTTGATGCCGGCAATCGCCTGGGCTTCCACCGCGCTGGCTCGATCAAAATACCAGGGCACCGCCCGGGACTCGGGAGGAGTTTGCCGATACGCGCGCACCGGCTGGTTTTCATGGCCCGGGACCGGGAGATCAGCCAGGAAGCCCTCGGTCAATAAAATGGGTTTGAGGGGGGCACCGGGTTGGTCCGGCAGTCGCGCGCGCGTGACAAGGTCAATATAACGGGCAAAATATTGCACCAGCCTTTCGGAACAATCGAAATGTCCACTGGTGCCATCCATCAGGTAGCTTAGGGGCCAGCCTGGGTAAAGTTGACGCTGGTTTAGGATGCCTTCGTAAGCTTGGTGGATGTTATTCCAATTGGTGCGGATGTCGGATTTATCTTGAGACCACTCTTGGGCGGTGCCAAAAGCCACCAGGGCGGGCACCTGCCGGTTTCGCGGCGGCAGGTGGTTGTTTTTGATCCAGATGCCAGCAATACAACGATCAGGTGCGGATTCCACCAGCGCGTCGACCATGAGCAAATGGCCGGACTCACCCATGGGCAGCCAGGGCACGGTGGCGACTTCCGCATAACCAGATTGAGTCGCGAGGCCGTCGAGCAGTTGTTGTAGAAACGCGGCCTGAGTTCCATTCTCACTTTTGGCTTTGAAGTTGTAGAAGGATGGCACACCCCAGAAAATGCCCAGACCATTGGCTGTGCAGACCTGACGGATGGCTGAATGGCCGACTAGCATGTGTTCTGGCACGTTGGCGCAAAGAATTAGCAAGCCGCGCAAGCGACGGCAGTTTTCGGGAATCCAAAGGTACCCGGTTGCCGTGGTCGGGAGACCGTTACTCCAAGCGGAGCAAGTACCGCTCTGCATGAATTGGAACACCTGGTTCACGGGCGACCGCAGGGCTTCGGGGGATTCGGCCACTGCGCCCCCTTTGCCCAGCAGCATCAGGCTTAAAGCGGCCAGCAGCCACACCCCGGCAGGGCGTTTACTCGCGGGTTGGTATTTCATCAAGGGTATATCTTGGCCACTGTTAGCGCGCGGTTGGTTCGTAGTCAATGAAAAGTGACTGGGGCAGAACCCTGAGCTTTTTCAGGCCGGCAGCGACCGCTTCCGCATTCAATCTGGCACCGGTCAGACTTGTGTGGACGTGGTCGTCAACCCGGCAAAAAAGGCGGCTGACTGGTTCTGGCCCCAAGATCTGGTAACGCGTTCGGATAGATTCTTCCAGATCCAAAAAGGGGATGCCAACTGAAGCGGCCACGGAAGCGGACCATCGGCCATAATCCGAGGCGGGTTCCGCCAGTTTCCCGTCAATCCACCGATTCCGTACCGTTAATGACAACAAAATGGGCTGGGCTCCACGATCCTGCGTTTCCAGTACAAATTGTCGCAAATAAGCCCCAAAGGTCAGCACCGTTTCCATTTGACCGTCGGGCAGGCAAACGACTTGACTGGATTCCCCAACTCCCGGCAGCACGCCCCGGCAGCGCCCTTCGGATTGGCTATCAGCATCATTGTGACCAAATTGAATCAGGACGAGGTCCCCCGGATATATTTCGTCCAGCACCCTTTGCCACAGGCCTTCCCGCCGGTAAGACCGGGTGCTACGCCCGGGACGGGCACGATTCAGGACTTGAATCCTGGCTGGATCGAAGAAAAGCACTAGCTCGTCACCCCAGCCGCGCTGATGAGGGCCGTTGCAAAAGGCGGTGGAATCACCCACCACGAATAATGCCGGACGGTCGGGCGGTCGGGCAGACACGCTTCGCAGGCAGTTCATAACATTCCCCCTCAGGAATAGCTGGCCATCCGCGGCAAACCCAAAGATTTGCTCAGCACATTCCACCGGCATGCCCGGTCCTACCAAGTTCACCCGCAGGGCATAGTGAGGTTGGTTATCCCGGCTTGCCAAAAACGGGGTGCCGAGCTTTATGTGCAAGTCCGCAATAGCGGCCGAATCGGTGGCCAAACTTATTAATGTGGCCACCGCACAGGGAGATGCGGGCTGGCTGCCGTCCACCCCTACCTCGTAAACCCCGGCCACGATTTGCCAAGGTTGCCTAGCGGACGGGGGAATTTTCAAACCCACCCGCAACCTTATCAACGCGGCAACATGGTTGATATGAACAACTTTAAGATCCAGTTCCTGAAATATTGGATTCATGATTACGGATCACTTCGTTAAGGAGGCGGACAAACAAATCCACCGCCATAAGCAAATGGTCTGAAAAGGGGTAAAAAAAGAGGGCGCCTTGCGACGCCCTCTCGTGATAAAACTTGCGATCAAGGATAAACCAGCCGGTAAAACACCGTTCCTTTGCTGCTATTGGGGGTCACGGTGTAAGGACTGTTGGCACTGCTTTGGCGGACCCAGTTCGTGGACAACCCAGTGGAGAGCGTGTTAGTCTGGACTTCGAGCACCCAGCCAGGACCGGTGGGCCAGGTCAATACCAGGTTGCCGCCAGACACGCTGGTGGTGATGCTGACCGGTGTTGGATTAACCCCGCCGGACAGGTAGTTGGTCAAAATCACACTAGTGCCGGTATAAAGCACCTGGTAGCTGGCCGTGGTGGAATTGGCCACTGCCACGCGACCATTGGTCACGTTCGTGAAGGTTCCCGAAAGGCTACCCGCTGAGAGTATGGTGAAGCTGGCGCCCGCGGCCGGGGCGTAGTTATTATTTTTCACAATCAGACTGCCATTCAGAGAAGCTGCCCCGGTGACGGCGACGGTATCGAAGTAAGCACCGCTGTTGGTAAATGCATTCGCCGGCACGGCACCGTTGATATCGATCGCCAATACGCTCCCGCCCAAGCAGGAATAGTTGCCAGTAACCAGCGTGCGACCAGCAATGCCGGAACCACCAGGCGACAAGCTGCCGCCATTGTTGACCAGCGTACCAGTCGGATCGCCCGCCAGGTCACTCAAATACGTCACGTCCACAATGCTCGCAATCAGGGTGCCACCCAGGAAGGAGAAGACTTCCGAACCCGCGGCCCCGTTGGGATAACCACTAATCCTGCCGCACGCTGAGAGGATACCGGTATTCGTGAGAATAAAAGTGGCGGTGCTGGCACCATCCGGGCTGCCGCCGAGGCGCACATTGCCACTGTTGGTCCCACTCCCCAAGGCGAGAAGTCCGCCCGCGAGGGTGTAGCTGGCGGTCTTATTGGTTGCCGCATTATTGGGGCAACCCATTTCGAGATTGTTGTTTTGGGAACCGGCCACGATCACACTGCCACCGGTTTGCATAACGGAGGCGTTGCCGTAATAGCCCTTCGAATTAGTCGCGTAATCATGGGTTCCAACCAGATAGCCATAGAAAGGCGGGTTCGCCGTGGCTCCCGGAGTGGTGCTCGTATCATCAATCAGCACCGTGCCGCCCGTCATGGTGAACAACTGGACCGGGTTGGCCGCCGCACTGTCCGTAAACGCCAACCCCCAGGCGCTTACATGGAACAGGCCGCCGTTGACTGCCATATTGCTGCGGATAAAACGGCCGCCGCCATCAGCGGAATTGGCCGGCCCATAGTAGGAGGCGACGATGGTCCCATTATTCAATTCGAGGGTAGCCGGAGAGACTCCGCCGCCAATTTGGACGAAAAAGGGTGCGTTGTTAACATTGTAATAGCCGCCATTAACGATGAGCCAGGCATTGGCATCCGTATTGGGACTGCCAATACCGAAGGTGCCGGCTCCGGCTCCGCCACCAATAATGTTGGTGGAATTGGCGGAGGCATTTAATACCAAAGCGCCAGCCGCATTATTGACTATGGTACTGTAGAGATTAATGCCATCGGCCAGTGTTACTGTATTCGAGGCCCCATCACTCGTCCCGTAGTTCAGGAGGGAACTGGTCAGGGAGTTGGCGCTGACAACACCTGGTTGGGAGTATTGATCGGAGCGATAAAAAGCCAGACTGCCCCCGCTAAGGGTGGCATTGGTAGGCAAGGACACCGAAGTTCCGCCCGTATCAATTTGCAGTGTGCCCACACCACCGATGGTCACTGGGGTGTTGCCCAAGGGGGGATTTTGCAAAATGAGCGTCCCATTCAAGTTTAAAGTGGCGTTGGTACCGTGCAATGTCAGGGTTTGATTCAAGGTGCCCCCGCTATTCACTTGCAAAGTGGCATTGCTAATTTCCAAACTCGCAGTGCCAGAACCGCCATTCAAATTGGCCACGGCCAGGGTGCCGCCATCCACAGCGATGGGCCCGGTGAAGGTGCTGCTGTTATCCGCGCTCAAAATCAGGGTGCCGGCACCCAGCTTGGTCAGCGAGCCGTTGCCGGAAATAATCGCCCCAATACTGTGTGTGTCGGATTGATTGAAGACCAGTGCGCCGTTGTCGGTAATGGCGGAGACGGCATCAATCGAACCAGAGACCGTGCCATTGCCAACCTGTAACAGTCCGGAGCTAATGTTTACCGGTCCAGTCAGCAGCGAATTGGTGGTAAGCAGGGTAACCGAACCGGAACTATTCAGGGAGATGCCCGCGCTGCCGGCGATTTGGCCCGTGCCAGCGATGGTATAATTTACCCCGGAGTTATTGAAGGTTACCGTGGAAGGTTGCACCACTGTATTCAGACTAATGGCCGGAGTGGCGGACCCGGTGTCATCAAAAGTGACGTAATCAGGATCCGCATAGGCGACGGTGCTGGATCCGTCATACCAGTTTAAGGCACTTGAATTCCAAGCATTGCCACTGGCTCCGCCTTGCCAGGCAAGGTTTATAGCAGCAGCCGTGGCATGCACCACGCCGGTGGCTGAACTGCTGTTTCCAAATACATCCCGGACCGTCAAAACGTTAGTATAGTTGCCAATATCGCTGTAGGTGTAAGCCACGCTGGTGGCCGTGGTGTTGGTGGTGCTGCCATCGCCAAAACTCCAGAAGCGATTGGTGATGATCCCCGTGGAACTGTCAAGGAACGTGGCGGAAACCGGCGCCACCCCAATGGTATTAGTGGGGCTAAATTTGGCTGCCAGGGCCGGCACGGAAACGCCATAATTGGTGAGAATTAAATTGTTGCCGGCCACGAGCACCTGGAAATACTTGCCAGTGGCGGGCACCCCATTGATGGAAACAGGAATATAGCCGGCAAACCCCAGGTTGCCGGGGCTGGCCACCAAACCACCGGTTGCACTGAGGATGGTAAAGGCACTGGTGGCGGCCGGGGTATAACCATTGATCAAGTTTGCCGTGATCAAACCCGCCACCGTGCCGCTGCCGGTGACAGAAACGGTGTCATAATAGGCACCCAGGTTGGTATAGGAGCTGGCAATGGTCGCACCTCCGATATCCACCGCCAGGGTTCCGCCGGAGGTCTGAACGTAGCCACCCGTGATGGCAATTTTGCCAGGTGTGGCCGAACCGCCCGGGGCCAGAATGCCAGCCGCGTTACTCACCACCAGGCTGCCGATGGCACTAGCCGGATCGTTAAACCCGGAGGAAGTGGTGATGGTGGTGGCCGTCAACTGTCCACCCGTCCAGTTGAAGATGCGATCTTGCGCACCAGAGGCAGCAGCGGCGACGATTGAACCATTAACGACCAGCTGGCCGCCGGAAAGGTTGACCGAGTCCACCTCGCTATTGCCTTGCGCAGTGGTGGTTCCCAAAGTCAGGTTACCCTTGATATAAGCTGTTCCGCCAGTGCCGACACTTAAGGAATTATTCTCCGGCGCATTGTTTGCGGGGACCAATCCCAGGTTCACACCGCCATTGGTAACCGTAAAGTAGCCGGGACCGCCCCCGCTATTGTTGACTGAAATGTTCAGGCCGAAATTGTTGGCCAGGTGATTCTCCGCCACGTTATTCAAGAAAGTCAGGGAACCATTAAGAATGTTATATGTCCCGTGAAGATAATTCGCATTATTTGTGACGGTCATGGCCGCACCGCCAGTTAGGTTGGCGATACCGACAAAGTGGCAGGCACTGTTGTTCTGACCCAAATAACCGATGGTCCAGTTGCCGCCATTAAAATTATTGGTGTAAGGAACCATATTTGCGGCGTCGAAATATCCGAGGAATTTCATGTAAGCCGAACCATTGCCGGCCACCTGCAAGTTGGCCGAGGCCGCTCCAAAAGACTGAAAATAGGACAAGGCGGTGCCTGCCGGAAAATTGAAGGTCAGCCCGGTGCCGTTGGTGTATTTATTTTGGATGCCGCCCAGACCAGCCGTGCTGATGATGGTGCCCATGGTAATGGGGGTCGCGCCGTTAAATACCAGCGTGCCATTATTGGTTATGTATCCACCCGCGCCGATGGATGCGCCAGAGTTGGCTTGCAGCCAGCCGGTATTTGAATTGGGGGTGCCACTCGCATTGGCATTGGGGCTGGCGGGACCTGATCCGGCAGCGAGGGTAATATTACCCGTAATAGTGCCGTTGACCGTGCAATTTACGCTAAGATTGGTCGCATTATCAATCACCTGACCCTTGATGATCCCGCCCGCCGCCACGGTCAGGGAGCAGTTGGTTCCGATGATTACATTCGATGCCGCGCTCAGAACGCCATTGGCGCCAACCGTAAGGGAGCCACCAGTAATCAATGTTGGACCGGTATAAGTGTCGTTTCCAAACAAACTCAGGTTTCCCGCACCTGCCTTGCTCAAAGCATAGCCATGTGCCCCGTCAGAAATGTTGCCATATACCTTGAGTGATTGACCTGAGGCCACGCCCCACGTTTGGGAGGAGGCCAGCGTTAGAGCATTGCTTAGGGTCAGGCCCGCTGTGGCCACAGAAAGATCAATGCCCACTGCGCCCAGGGTTAGGGTGTTGCCATCGTTTTGAATCGTGAGCGCATTAGTGGGCGACAGCACCTGAATCCCGTTCCAAGCAACCGCTGCACCTAAAGACCAGGCATTGGTTGAGCCGTAAGCCGTGGCGCCATCAAACTGGGCAATGTCACTGGGGCCTGGAACTGAACCACTGGACCAACTCAGGGGATCCGTGAGCAGGTTAACATTATCAAGTTTTAAAATGGTTGCGGCCTGGCCGGTGACTCCGGCCTGCAGGGACACGGCCACTGTCAGCAGGAGGAAACGGGATGTCTTTTGCTTTGCTTTCATGTTTCAGGTTGCAGTTTATGGATTGAACTATGCGTTCGCGTTTTTTTGAAACGTGGATTTAGTCATACACTAAAAGTTGAGGGCAAAACTGGAAGAGGCTATTTTGCGGCACCGAGGGGTAAAATTACGTCGTATCCGGCATCCTTTGCCCGCGCCAAGGGAGCGTTTCCGCCCCGGGAAAACCGGGCATTATTTGGCTGCCTTTGGCAAGGGTCGGCCGTCGGCCTAGGGGGTCGGCAGGACCACATCGGCCCGCCTTTCCGGTGGAAACACCGTTAGCGATTGCACCCGACCACCTTGCACAGAACCCTCGACCATGGTATTGAACGGCGCGTGGAGTTTAAAGCTGGCGGTCCATTTTTTGGGCCAGGCCGGCAGCAAATATATTTTACGACCCTGGCTTTGCATTAGCATTAATTGCAGGGTATTCATACCGTTGCCACCGTTATCCTCGTCCGGCACGTAATCCGAACCGTGCGCCCAAAAGGCGGGAAAGCGGACTTGCGGATCCTGCCGCTGGAGCACAAACATGACGTTTTTAAGGGCAGTTTCCGCATCCCCCAGCAGCGCAGCCTGGATGCCGTTTTGCCGCCAGCAACCATCTTCGCGAAACCGGCGGGCGGCAAAAGTGGCCCGGGCCAGTTCCAGATCTGGCTGGTGCAAACCATAGAGGCGGAAGGGATAAATTGCGTAGAGTTCGGGATTTTCAAAATTATGGCCTTGATCATAAACTTCCGCCGGCAACAACCGTTTGGTGCCATTGACTTCCGCCACTGGCAGCGGCGGAATTTTCGCGAGGAGCTGCTGCCAGTGTGCCCGCATGGCCGCGGTGGTCAGTTCCGGTGGCAGGTTCAACAGCCCAGCCAGCACCCAGCGCAAACCGGCAATATCCGGCGCGGGATTTTGGGACTTCCAGTACATTTCAATGGAATTATCAGGTGCCAGCAAGAGGTGCCCGGTCACATCCCGGGGAAAGTGCTGGTCAAAAAAAGTAACCCCCGCGTCCGCTATCGGCAATAGCGTCTGCCGGACAAATGAGTCATCCTCTGTGTATTCATAATAGCTCAGCATCAGGGCGCTTAATTCCAGAATCGGGGTGAAATAATGTTTGGTGTAACTGCCTGGTTCATTGGTGGTGAGCAAGCTTAACCCGCCGTAAAACGGGGCGGTTTCCGCAAAATAAGCACCTGCATGGCCGTAATACTGACGCACCAAAAGCGCATTATGGGGCAGCATGTTCCGAAACATCTCAAACAGCGGCTGCATCATTTCAAAATCACCGCTCTGCAGGAGCGGCCAGTAAAGCGGCCGGGTATTTTGGAACCAATATTGCCCGCCCCAATCACGGGCATCCGCGCCCAACCAGTAATTGGTGGTCACACCCTTGATTTTTTCTTCTTTCCAATAATCCATGGTAAAAATGGAACCGTTAAATTTGATCGGTGCCCCGCCCCGTCCAGCCGCCGCAGTGACAAACCTTTGCAAGATGTAACCGCGCGTCACGTTCGTGGCCGCGGCTTCACCACCCGCTGCGATCCAGCTGCGCTGCCAGAATTGGTGCCACCACTCGGCATGTTGGGCCCGGGCGATTTCCGGGGGGACCGCCTGGCTCTGCAAAATAATATCAGCCAATGCGGCCAGCCAGCCGTCGGCCGTGGCCGTTTGGGCCGTTAGGGCGCAAATGCGAATGGCCTGCTTTTGCGCTGGCTTGCTGGAATGCAACTCGGTGGAACTGCCCGCAACCAGGCCGTCACCCAGAATGGCCGCTCCAAACGTGCGGTTGGTCAGTTGCGGAATCTGGCGATTCAAATTGCGATAGTACCAAACCACTCGGTTGGGTTGATTCGTCACCACGGTGTCGGCCTGGAGATTCTTTTCTGGGAACGGTCGCAATGACT
>CAIZWI010000045.1 GCA_903936645.1 uncultured Verrucomicrobia subdivision 3 bacterium | reverse complement strand
TGTTTGATGGCAGGATGGGGGTTCATTCACCCAACTGAGTTGGTCCGGAAGCGCTGCCTTTGGCTTCGTTGGCCGGGTGGGGTGCGACTATGCAGGCAATTATTAACTGGCGGATCCCTGTCTGGCGGAGGGGAGCGATCGAGGTCCTGCTCGGTCTGCTTTTGTCGGCGCGGGCGCTCGCCGCGTCGCAACCGGTGGCTTCCCGGTTGCGGGATCAATTTACCCTGTCCGCGTGGCTGGCCCAAACACACTGTGTATCCGATAAAATATAAATACTTATGAAACCATGGCTATTCTTGCTCGCCGTCACCCTGACCTTAACGGTCCGGGCCAGTGACACCGATGTTACCCAACTCAAAACTTTTGGCACGATTGGCAAACAGGTCACGCCCCTGAGCCTGGACCGCGAAGCCGAGTTATTTCATTATGAGGGGCAGGGCTGTCTGACCCACATGTGGTTTGGTGGTGGCTGGCCGCAGTGTGAGTTTACCCGGGTGCGGATTTATGTGGATGGGGAGACCAATGCCGGGATTAACATGGAGCTGTATTTGGGTCATGGCATCGGTTTCGGTGACCAATTTGCGCCGTGGGGCACGGCCAAGATTGGCAAAATGGGCACGGGCACCAGCGTGTATGACACTTACCGGATTCCGTTTGGCAAGAGCGTGCGGGTCACTGCGCAACTGGCCCCGGGGGCGCCGCCGCATCCGCAATTTTGGTGGATCATCCGGGGCACAGAGGGGCTGCCCGTGGAACTGGGCGGGGTGCGCCTGCCGAAGCAGGCGCGGCTCAAGCTCTATCGGCTGGAGCAGTATCAGGCCAAGCCGTTTGAGGAGTTTTCCCTGTGTGATGTGCCGGGCAACGGGGCACTGTATCAAGTTACGATGGCGGCCCGGGGACTGCGCACGGTGGTCGATGAAAAGCAGCGCTGGCAGGATTTGAGTTTCATGGAAGGCTGCATGCGGGCCTACATCGGCGGGGCGCAAGCGCCGCTGATGCTTTCCTCGGGGCTGGAAGATTATT
The DNA here is from genome assembly GCA_903936645.1 of uncultured Verrucomicrobia subdivision 3 bacterium. GTDB lineage: Bacteria > Verrucomicrobiota > Verrucomicrobiia > Limisphaerales > UBA11358 > UBA11358. The sequence continues at coordinate 1,883 of CAIZWI010000045.1, read as the reverse complement.
TTCTGGGCACCTATTACTTTAACCGGGGGCGGTATGCCTCCGAGGTGGCGGGGCTCACCCATTTTGACATGGCCAAAAACGAGTTTTCCGCGTACCGCTTCCACGATCAGGATCCGGTATTTTTTCACCACGGTCTGCGCTTAACCGCCCGCTGTGGCGAGGTGCTGGACGGCAAACCCATGTATAATTGCCCGCCGACGGTGTACACGACCTATGTGTGGCTGTACCAGTGGTAAGGCCCGGGTTTTGAGCAGGTTTCGGGGGGGCGACCGACCGGGAAAATTCCAGCATAATGGTTTTGGGTGGGTTCGGGAGGCTGGGGGACGTGGTGGATGGGTGTTTACGGTTTGCGGGCACCGGGCAGAACCGGCAAACTGGGTTTGTCAACATACCCTGGAACCATGATAAAACCGCCTGAAAGCGAACCGGCCGGAGATGATCTGTTACGGCAGCGGGAGGGGTTGCGGCGCAATTTTGTGCGCGCCAGCGCGGCGGTGGCAGTGATTTTGGTGGCGTTGCTGGCGCTGGCAGTGGCGGCGGTGGTGGCCAGCGTGCATGCCGGGCGCGACCGGGAGCTGGCCGTGGCTGCCACCCAGGAGCGGCAGCAGCAACTGGCCAGCGCCCTGCTGGCGGAGGCGCGCGCGGTGCGGTTGGGCGGCCAGGCGGGCTGCCGGTCCACGGCGCTGCTGGCGATTAGCAACGCGGCGGCGTTGGGGCCCACGGCGGAGTTGCGCAGCGAAGCCATTGCCTGTCTGGCCCTGGACGATCTGACGCCCGCCCGTACGTGGCCGCAGACCCAAGTCGGCGAATTGGTGGCGATCGATGGCAGCCTGCGGCGTCTGGCCTATTGCAATGATGGCCAGCACATAAAAATCCAAAGCACCGCCACCAACGTGGCACCGGTCGAAGTGGTCTTTAAATTAGTGCTGGAGGAGGTGGTGGTCACTTGCGTGGGCCTGGAATTTTCGCCCGGCGGCACATATCTGGCCGCCCGGCTGAATTGTGGCGGGCTGACCTTATGGAACGCGGATACCGGGCAACTCGTGCTGGCCTATGCCACGAATCACCTTTACCGGCCCCGCGGGATGCCCTCATTTTCGGCCGACGATCGCTGGTTGTATTTTCCCGAAGCCGAGCAGGCCACGAATTTGCTGCGCCTGGATTTGGTGCACGGTGGCATGGAAGCCCTGCCCATCCCGATTTCCCCGGCGCAGTCTTTATTTCGGGTGCGGCCGGACGGCGGCCAGGTGGCAGTGGCAAATCGCAACCGGGTGGAAGTTTGGGATCTGAAGTCCCGGACGTTGGAGCGCACACTGGACACCGTCACACCGGTGGCAGCACTCGCGTGGAGCCATGGGAGCGGGGCGCTGGCGGCGGGCTGTTTCAACGGGGATGTGCTGGTGTGGGACCTGCCGGACGGCACCATGCGCCAATTTACCGGGCATAACGCGGGGATCCGGTCACTGGTGTTTAGCAGCGATGATGAACGGCTGTGCTCGGCCGGCGGCGACACCAGTTCGCACTTGTGGGAATTAAGCTCTGGCAAGCGGCTGCTGGCGATGGAGGGGAGCTTGCTGCAGATGAATGATGAGGCGCAGCGGCTGGCGGGTTACCAGCCGGGGGTCGGGCTGGTTTTGTGGCAGTATGCCCCATTTGCGGGTACGCGCGTGCTCCACACCAGCAGCGGGGTGAGTGGGGAAGGCTGGAAAACTGATTTGTCCGCTGACGGCCGCTGGCTGGCGTGGGCAAAACCGGATGCGCTGCTCCTGTGGGATCTGGATTCCAGTCGTCCGCCGCTGGTGGTGGCGACCACGAATCTCTACACGGTCGGCTGGGATCCACAGAAACCGGTGCTGTTCCTGGCACACAACCACCGCCTGGAG
>CAIZWI010000044.1 GCA_903936645.1 uncultured Verrucomicrobia subdivision 3 bacterium | reverse complement strand
GCCCCATTAACCACCGTCAGCCAGGGATGCTGGGTGTGCAACCCCAGAAAACCGTGATTGTGAAAAAAGCGCAACAACGTCACCGCCGGAAACTCTAGCATCAAGGAGGGCGGGGTGGACCACACCGCCGAACTCATGGGGACCAGATAGAAATTGAGAAAATCCTGCCCGTATTGACGCTCCCGCACATAATCCCCCAAAGTATGGCGGGCATAACTTTCATCGCCCAGTGCTGTCATCGCCTCGGTGTTAAAGCGGTTGATTTGCCAGATCATGCGCCAGAAGCGCGGCCGCAGCAAATTGATGCGCTGGCCGAACAAGTGGTTCAGGCTGCTGCCACAATATTCCACCCCAGAGGGCCGGTGCATCACGCTAAAGGACATGTCCGTGGGCTTGATGGCCACCCCCAGGGTTTCAAACAGCCTGGTCAAATTCGGATAGGTGACGCGGTTGAAGACCATGAACCCCGTGTCAATCGGCACGGAGCGCTGGTTCTCCAGCACAGAGACGGTGTTCGAGTGCCCGCCGGGATAATCGTTCTTTTCGTACAGCGAGAGATCGTACCGGCGGTGCAAAAAGTGGGCGCACCCCAACCCGGCGATGCCCGTTCCGATGATGGCCAGACGTTTCACGGGCGGCGTGGATGGAAGGGTGCCAGGTTTGGGTTTCCAGAAATACGATGGGTATTTTCATAGGCAGCGCGGGGGACAGGTTTTAAATTCCAAATCAGGCCGGTCCAAGAAAGAACCTTGAGCCCATAATAAGAAATGTCAATTTCCCACCAGTAAAACCCCTGGCGGGCGGTATTCATGTGGCAATGGTGGTTGTTGTGCCAGCCTTCGCCCAGGGTGATCAGCGCCAGCAACAGGCTGTTGCGGCTGTTATCTTCGGTGGCATAACGGCGGTTGCCCAGCAAATGAGCCAGCGAATTTATCGATGAAGTGGCGTGGAACAGCAGGGTGGTGCTGATGAAAAAGCCCCAAACCAGGAATTGCCAGGAGGAAACTCCCAGCGACGGATACCATTGCCCTAGGAAATGGCCCAAGGTAAACAGGCTGCTGGCAAACAAGATGGGAACCACCGTGTCAAAACGGTTCAGAAAGACCAGTTCGGGATATTTGGCCAGATCCCGCACTTGCGAGTAATCGGTCGGAAAATTCCGGGCGCTGGTGATCCAGCCAATGTGCGACCACCAAAAGCCGCGGACAATCGGAGAGTGGGCATCTTCCGGGTCGTCCGAGTGTTTGTGGTGGTGCCGGTGCTGGTAACTCCACCACAGCGGACCGCGCTGCACGGCACAGGCGCCCAGCAAGGCGAAGCAAAATTGGGCCCCGCGTGAAGTGCTGAAAGTGCGATGTGAAAAATACCGGTGGTAAAAGCCGGTTATCGCAAACATTCGGATCAAATACATGGCCACTGCCAGACCCACAGACGTCCAGCTCCATCCGCAGAGGAAAACCCCCAGACAGCCCAGGTGGAGAATTACAAAAGGCAGCACCCGCAGTAACTCCACCCGGTCGGGCCGGGCGCGGATCGCCGTGAGGTCGCCGTTGCCATAATCCGCGTCAAACCACTGTCTGATCGTGCTGGTCAGGCGATTCCGCGTGCGCGTCTTTTGGTTCGTGGCAGTCATTTCTGTTTTGCTTGTCATAGTTTAATCGTCTGAACAAAGGAATTGGATGCATGAAAAAGAAATGCATCCAACTTAGTTTAGCACGCGTTCTTTAAATGAAGAAGCCAATTGTCTTTCTGTGGCTGATTTGTTATGAGCTTGTGTGCGCAATCTGCCGTCCTGTGCCTGTTCCCGTCGGTTGACGGGCCTGCGGCCGGCGTTTTGCCAACTTATAGCATCCACGTGAACGAGCGGGAAGATCAGCAGGTCGCCGGTCAGGCGGCCGAGGCGGACCGGGACTGGGAATTATTCCAGTTAATCGGGGCGCAAGACCGCGTGGCCTTTGCCGAGTTCTACGACCGGCATTGTGCCCGGCTCTATTCCATTGCCCAGCGGATCTTGAATGATGCCACCGAGGCCCAGGACGTGGTGCAGGATGCGTTCATGCAGATTTGGGAAAAAGCCGGCCAATTTGATCCCAAGTTGGGCCGGCCCGCCTATTGGGTGGTTGCTTTGGTGCGCAACAAAGCCATTGACCGTGTCCGGGCCTCGCAGCGGCGTGCCCGCCTGGCAGAATCCGCCGGGGCCGAGGCGGCCCTGATCCCGGCCGTGGCCGAATCCGCTCATGCGCGTTTGCACGGACATGAAAAAGCCACTCTTATCCGTTCCGCCATGGTGGAACTTCCCGCCGACCAGCGGCATGCCATCGAACTCGCGTTTTTTTCCGGCCTGACCCAAGACCAGATTTCCACCCAATTAAGCCAGCCCCTGGGCACCATCAAAGCGCGCATCCGCCGCGGACTCCTCAAATTGCGTGATCAATTGGAGGGCGTGCTATGATCATTGACGAACGCATGGAGGAACTGGCCAGTTTGTATGTGCTCGGGGCACTGGCTGGTCGGGAATTAGCGGAGTTTGAGGCCGCTTTACGGGAAAGTCCACAAATGCAACAGTTTGTGGCTGGTTTGCACCCAGCCGTCGAGGTCGTGGCGGGCGCCATTCCAGTCGTTGCGCCCCCGCCGGAGTTGCGTGCGAAAATATTGGCCCGGGTGGCACCGCAGAAAGTCGTAACCCTGCCGGAACGCTCCTTCCCCGCGGCCCTCTGGTGGTTGCGCGCCATCGCTACCGGGTTGGCCGCGCTCTGCATTGTGCTGGTGCTGGACGACCGTCAGTTGCATCAAACCATTAGTTCCCAAAACCGGCAGATCAGCGATTTGCAGCAACTGGCCCAAACCTTGCAATCCGCCACCAACTCCTTGAACCAGACGGTGCTGGCGCTGCGCGAATCCAACCGCCTGGCCAATGTGCGCATCACCATGCTTAATTCGCTGCTGGCCGATTCGCCCAAGATGGAGGCTGTGACCCTCTGGGACTACCAGTCGGCGGGCGGGGTGCTCGTCGTCCAGAATTTTCGGAACCTGCCGCCCGATAAAGATTATGAGTTGTGGGTCATGGATGAGCAGAAAACGCCCGTGCCCGCCGGGGTGTTTCATCCCGATGCCAGTGGCACCTTGCGCTTGGATTACAAAGCCGGACGGTTTATCAAAACGCCCGGGCAGTTTTGCGTCACAGAGGAAGTTAAAGGCGGCGTGGCTTCGCCCACCATCAAGAATTTGGTGCTCGCAAGTAATTAATATTGCGACGGGTCGGGTTTCACCCCATTGAAACTCGGCGGCTTGGAGGTGACCCTAGGGTCATGAAAAACCAAGCATTATTTGTGGCTGTGCTCGCTGCGGCGACTTTGGCGGTGGGCTGCAAACCTTCGGATGAAACCTCAACGGCGCAGCAATTGGACAAGGTGCAGGCCGAAACCAAGCAGGCCGCCCGGGACCTCAAGGATTATACCTATGCGGAAAAGGCTGAATTCGTTAAATCCATGCAAACTCAACTGGCGGCCATGGATCAGGAAATGGACGAACTGACAGTCAAAATTGACAAAGCCAGCGACGCCCTCAAAGCCGAGGCCAAGCCGAAATTACAAGCCCTGCGCGACCAATCCACGATCCTGAAGCAACAGCTCGCCGACGCCCAGAATGCCACGGAATCCACTTGGGATAGCATCAAGGCCGGGGCCAGTAGTGCTTATGCCTCCGCCGCCAAGGGGGTCTTGGAAGCACGCCAGTGGGTGAGTGACAAAATCGCCCCCTGATGCACCATTCCACTGTTTTGGTATTCCCTCCCACTCTTGCCTTGATCAAAATATGAATAAATTAATAAAACCCTTGCTGCTACTGATTCTTTTCGCCGGGCTGGTGGCGCTGGCCGGCCTGGGATGCCATACCGCCAACGGTTTTGGCAAGGACATGTCCGACGCCGGCCAGGGCATTCAAAACGGCACGAAATAAACTCTTCCCGCCTCGACCGGGAAACCTCTTGGGCGGTCGTTGGGGCCGCCACACCAAACACCAATAAAATTATGACCACACTTGAACTCAAAGGCGACTGGAACATTGCCAAAGGCAAACTCAAACAGAAATGGGCTCATCTCACCGATTCGGATCTGCACTACACCGAGGGCAAAGCGGATGAACTGATTGGCCGCATTCAAAAGCGGACCGGCGAAACCCGCGAAGCCGTGGAGAAGGCGCTTAAGGAATCGCACGCCTGACCCATCCATATTTCCATCCCGTCTGTTCCGGCCGCTCAATGATGGTGAGCGGCCGGTTTCAATTTTACCCCGGACAAACTCGCATTAGGGTTAGACCCCATGGCTGGCGCGGCCCGAGCGGGGTAGGGTGGTGAAGTTAATAGCAAAACAACCATAAATTCAAAACATCTTATGAAAATGATACTTCCTTTGACCCTCGCCTTTGTGGTGAGCAGCACCTTGTATATCAGCACGCCGGTCCGCGCCGCCGACACGGACAGCCGGATCGAATCCTCCGCCGCCAAGTCCTATGTGTTTAAAACCTATCTCAAGGATGACTCCATCAAGACCGAGTCCGAGGACGGCGTGGTGACCCTCACCGGCACGGTGGCTGAGGAATCCCACAAATCCCTCGCCGAGAATACCGTGGCCAGCCTGCCCGGAGTGAAGAGCGTGAACGACCAACTGACGGTGAAAGGCGTGCAACCGCCCGAGCATTCCGATAATTGGATCAGCATGAAAGTGAAAACTGCCCTGCTGTTCCACCGCAACGTAAGCGCCATCGCCACCACGGTTTATGTGAAGGACGGTGTTGTGACCCTGCAAGGCGAGGCCACCAGCATGGCCCAAAAGGAATTGACCACCGAATATGCCAAAGATGTGGACAATGTGAAGGAAGTCAAAAACGACATGACAATTGCCACCGCGGTGGTGCCGGCCACGTCCGATGTGCCGGTGGGCGACAAGATTGATGACGCTTCCATCACTGCCCAGGTTAAATCGGCATTATTGGCCCATCACTCCACCAGTGTCTTGCACACGACGGTCTCGACCACGGATGGCGTGGTCACCGTGGGCGGCATTGCCCGAAATGATGCGGAAAAAAGCCTCGTCACCAAACTGGCCGGTGATATCAATGGCGTGACCAGCGTGGTCAATAACATGACCATCGCCGTGCCCGTGGCCGCCAACTAAATTTGCCAACCCTGCGCGGGCCGGTGGACCAGGGGGTCCGCTGGCCTTGTCCAGGGCCAGCCTGTTTAAAAAAATGAATACCATCAGTAATTCAGTCGTGGCCATCTTCAAGTCCCATATTGAGGCCGAGGCCGCCGTCCGGGAACTCCAGCAAGCGGGATTCGACCTGCGGAAACTTTCTATTGTGGGTCGTGACTATCACACCGATGAACACGTGGTGGGCTATTACAATGCCGGGGATCGCATGAAATACTGGGGCAAACTAGGGGCTTTCTGGGGTGGGTTTTGGGGCCTGCTCTTTGGCTCCGCCTTCTTCCTGATTCCCGGCGTGGGGCCGCTCCTCATGGCCGGACCGATAGTTGGCTGGATCGTGGGGGCTCTGGAAGGTGCTTTGGTGGTGGGCGGTTTGAGCGCCCTCGGGGCCGGTCTCTACAGCATGGGTATTCCCAAGGACAGCATTTTGCAATACGAGACCGCGGTGAAAAGCGGCAAGTATTTGGTCATCGCGCACGGCACCAGCGAGGAGGGGGCGCAGGCCCATGCCATCATCGCCCGCACCAAACCCGAAGCGCTCGTGGCGCATGAGCCGGCTGGCACCGGGAAAGCCGGATCCCTCGTGAATTGAGTTGTCAACCGCCAACTTGTCCAATCTTATGTTATACACCATTGCCTTCATTCTGTTGATTCTCTGGCTGCTTGGCCTGGTCACCGGTGCCACCATGGGCGGCTTTATTCACATCCTGTTGGTCATTGCCATTGTCATGGTGCTGCTGCGGATTATTTCCGGGCGCAGCCCCGTGTGATGCGCCACCGCGCCACCCGCCTCTCAACACCAGCCAACCTTATGAACCTGAAAACCATCCTTTCCATTTGCCTGATCACCCTCGGCATTGTCGTGTTGGCCTACTCCGGGCTGAGTTTCTCGACTCCGGGCAAACCCGTCGAATTTCTCGGCATGCATATCGCCACAACGGATAATCATTTTATTTCACCCGCGGTGGGCGCACTCATGCTGGTCGGCGGCGTTGTGCTGCTGGTGGTGAAACCCAAGGGGGTCTGATTGCCGATTGCCCGGCTTACCGGGACTCTTTGCAACGCCCGGACGAAAGCTAACGTCTGTTTGGGCGGGCATCGCCCGGCGAACTCACTCCTCCTGGGTTCGCCGGGTTTAATTTGGCCCGGTCCTGAGCCGGGGCCCGGTCGGGTTTCACCCCATATCCGAAGTGCTTGTAAGCACGCATCTTGTGAGCGATTATCGCTTTACCGCCAAGTGCGCCACCGCGGGCGGTGGGACGCATGTTACCATGAAAGAAACATCAATTCCGGCCGGCGCCCCTGGCCCGACGAGCCCGTCACGCGAACTGGCTGGCCGGGCGGTTGCCCGGGGCCGGCCCCCGCTCGCAAAACGCCGGGTGCTGCGTCCGCCAACCACCCGCCCGGCATTTGCGAAAGCCGCTTTTCCGGTGGTGGCTATGGCCGCGTCCGCCGGTGGGTTGCAAGCCTTGTCTGTGGTCCTCAGCGGTCTGCCGGCGGATTTTCCGGCCGCCATTGCCATCGTGATGCATTTGGCCCCCGACCATAAGAGTATTCTGGCGGAGATTTTAAATTCCCGCACCCCCTTGCCCGTCCGGGAGGCGCGCACCGGCGACCATCTGGCCCCTGCCCAAGTTTTTATCGCACCACCCAACCATCACTTGCTGGTCGGAAAAGGCGGTCGCTTGGCGCTCTCCTCCTCCGTGTCTGAAAAAGTACACCATGCCCGGCCCTCCGCTGAACCGTTGTTTGCCTCGGTGGCGCATTGGTACAAAAAACTCGCCATTGCCGTGGTGCTCACCGGCGGTGATGGCGACGGTTCCCTGGGCGTGCAACTCATCAAACAGCAGGGGGGGATGGTGATCGCGCAAGACCGCCCCACCTCGCAAGATTTTAGCATGCCCCAGAGTTCCATCCAAACTGGCGATGTGGATTATATCCTGCCCTTGGCTGCCATCGCCTCGAAATTGATCACGCTCGCGGGGGTGGCGGGTGCCTCCCACCAAGCCAGGCCTGCGGTCAGTTCTGCAAACCCTAAACGGCACCGAAAGGAAACTTTGTGTTGAGACCCTCCACTCAATGCCCCATGATGACCAGGCTGGTCATGGATATTCTGCTCCATTTGCCCCGTCCATGCCAGACGCCTGAGTCCTCCTGGCGTCTTTTGGGAATCCTGAGCCCACCACCCCGTCGCGCGCTGGCCGGCCGGGAAACTCCAACCGCCAGCCTTTACTTGGTCTAAAACCATGGCCAAGCCACCCGCCATTTTACGTCCCCTCCCCAAAGGCGCCCGGTCGACCACTGAGGAACCCCGTTTGGCTCCCGCCCGGGTCGGCTTCCCCATCGTTGGTATTGGGGCTTCGGCCGGCGGCTTGGAAGCCTTGGAACGTTTTCTGGGCCATGTGCCCCAAAATTGTGGCATCGCCTTTGTCATTGTCCAGCATTTGCACCCCACCCGCAAAGGCATCCTGGTGGAACTCCTCCAGCGGGCCACCCCCATGAAAGTCGTTCAGGTCAGGGATCGCACCCGCGTCCAGCCGGATTGGGTGTACTTGATCCCGCCCAACCAAGACCTGTCGCTGCTCCACGGAATCCTGCATTTGCTGGATCCGGTCTCGCCGCGCGGCCTGCGTCTGCCGATTGACTTTTTCTTTCGCTCGCTGGCGCTTGACCAGCAGGCGCAAAGTATCGGGGTCATTCTTTCCGGGATGGGTTCGGACGGTACGCTGGGTTTGCGGGCGATCAAAGAGAAGGGCGGCCTCGTGGTGGCGCAGGATCTGGCCACCGCCCGGTTCAGTGGCATGCCCCGCAGTGTGATCGATGCCGGCCTGGCCGAAATCATCGCCCCGGTGGACCAACTGCCGGCGCGGATTATCGCCTACCTTCAGCGCCCCGCCATGATTCATGCCGAACGGCCGCCGGAAACGAAGGCGCAACATGCGCTCGCCAAGGTGATTGTTTTACTTCGCACCCATACCGGCCATGATTTTTCCCTCTACAAGAAAAACACCTTCTACCGCCGGATCGAGCGGCGCATGGGCATCCACCAACTCGGTAAACTCGCGGATTATGTGCGCTACTTGCAGGCAAATTCGCAAGAGCTGGATCTCCTCTTCAAGGAGTTGCTAATCGGCGTGACCCGGTTCTTTCGCGATCCGGCCGTTTGGGCGGAATTGGTGGAAAAAATTCTGCCGGCACTCATTGCCAGCCGCCCGCCCGGCCAGCCGATGCGGGCCTGGGTGCCGGGCTGTTCTACCGGCCAGGAAGCATATTCCTTGGTCATGGCCTTCCAGGAGGCCATGGCTAAAATCAAGCCCGCCCGGAAAATCAAATTACAGGTGTTTGCCACCGATCTCGACAAGGACGCGATCGACCAGGCCCGCCAGGGGATTTATCCGGACAATATTTGCGCCGATGTGCCTGCCCGGTTGCTCAGCCGGTTTTTCACCAAGGTCGACCATGGTTACCGGGTAACCACAGAAATTCGCGAGATGGTGGTATTTGCCCCGCAAAGCCTCATCTTGGATCCGCCTTTTACCAAGCTGGATTTTTTAAGTTGTCGCAATCTCCTGATTTATCTGGCTGCGGCCATGCAGGCCAAGCTCATCCCCCTGTTTCATTACAGCCTGACACCCGGCGGCATCCTCCTGCTGGGTAGTGCGGAGACGGTGGGCAATTTCACCGATTTGTTTGCGCCACTGAACCAGAAATTACGGATCTTCCGCCGCAAAGAATCCCCCTTGCGGGCCGAGCCGATTGAGTTTCCTGCCTCCTTTGCTCCGCCCCTGCCCGATGGCACCACGCCCCGCCCGGTCCCCAAGGCGCTGCCCAGTCTCCAACTGCTGGCCGACCAATTGGTCCTGGAGCGCTATGCCCCGCCCGCCGCGCTGGTCAATGAGCAGGGCAACATCCTCTATATTAGCGGCCGCACCGGGGCTTATCTGGAGCCAGCGGCGGGCAAAGCCAATTGGAATATTTTTGCCATGGCGCGGGAAGGCTTGCGCTATGAACTGAACCAGGGATTTCAAAAAGTCTTGGGCGGCGATGGCTCCGTGGTGTTGCGCGGACTCAAACCCGCCAGCCAGGGCGGCCGGCAGCATGTGGATATCGCCATTCAACGGCTGGAGCAACCCGAATTACTGCGGGGCTTGTTCATGATCGTGTTTACCGACGTGGCCGGGCCGCAGGAAATCCTCCCTCCGGGCCGGGTCACCCAGACGGGTGCCCCGCGCCTCGCGGCCTTGCGCCTTCAGTATGAGCAGGTCCGCCAGGAGGCCCAGCGCACCCGCGAGGAAATGCAGACCTCCCAGGAGGAACTCCGCTCCAATAATGAAGAACAGCAATCCACCAACGAAGAATTGCAATCCACCAATGAGGAACTCACCACCTCCAAGGAGGAAATGCAGTCGTTGAATGAAGAACTCCAGACGGTCAATGCGGAGTTGCTGGTCAAGGTGGACGAATTGTCCCGGGCCAACAACGACATGAAGAACCTGCTCAATAGTACGGATATTGCCACCCTGTTCTTGGACAATCATTTGCACGTGCGCCGCTTCACCACCCAGGCCACCAAAATCATCAAGCTGATTCCCGGCGATGTTGGCCGGCCCATCACCGACCT
>CAIZWI010000043.1 GCA_903936645.1 uncultured Verrucomicrobia subdivision 3 bacterium | reverse complement strand
GGTCAGGTTCACGGGCAGTGCATGGCGCGGCATATGGCAAAAATACCACACCCAAATTATAACTCCATCTATTTGTGAGACACTACACTAGTTGATGGACTTTTTGTTTTCTTTTCATGCGATAACTGCGGTGGTTTAGGTTAGGTTTCTAAAAATCCGGCTGAGGTTCTGCTCTCAATCGGAAAATGGACGTGCCCGCCTACAGGCGGCACTAAAGTTGAAGGGCGAATTGCGAACTTCACCCGTCAAACCGCGCGTGTGCAAGTTCAGCCCAGTAGCCCATAAATGCTCAGGGGCGTTCCCCGTATGGGCACAACGATAGTATTTGTGCTGAAGAGTATTAATGGGCATGAATCTAAATATTCACCATGTTTCGCTTGATGTCAGTCGCATGTTTGGGGGGGATGCTTCCCAATCCGTAATGCCGCAGGTAACCACTCAAAATCGAGGCGGGGGGACTGGCAGGCCCGTTGATTAGTAGTAAATCATTGTCCATAAGCTGCTTGTGTGCTTGCAGTTGGCCGATCCCATCCGCATGAATCCGTGCTATTATGGCATTAAAAAATCCAAATTATCCGAACCCGCCAATCCCCCGGGAACTCCTGCGCCTGATGCGGGAGTAACGAGTGACGAGTGACGGGTGACGGGTGGCGAGTGGCGGTGGGGTGATGGCGGAGGGCAAGTCCCGGTGAATCTCACCTGCTCGTGCCAAATCGTGCCTTTGCCGGGGTTTTGAGTTTGGATATGCGACTTTCGACTCAGCCCTTCCCGCTACCTCCCCCGGTGGGGGTGCCGTCAGTGGCGGCGGAGGTGGAGGCGGTGCTCGGTGCGCTTCGTTTGCTGGTAGGCCAGGGGCGGGAGGTCGGTCATGGTGGGGGAGGTGGTTTCGGCCAGCAGGGCCTGGGCGCGGGTTTTAAGTTCCTGCCAGCGCGGCCAGGCCAGGTCCGGGGCGTGGGTGATTTGCCGGAGGAGGCTGCGCCATTCGATAACGATGCGGTCGATGTCGCCGGCACCGAGGAGTTCGGTGATCCACATGGCCTTGGCGGCGGGGTTTTGGTAGTCGGAGGCGACAACAGTTTCGGCCCCGGCCCCGTATTTGGTGGGCAGGCCGTTTTCGAGGTAGCCGGGGATGGTCTGGTTGCCAAAGCATTGCAGGCAGGCAAAGGCAAGGCGGCCGGACCAACGGGTGTCCTCGGCGCAAAAACGATGGCCGGCCTCAAGGTTCGCGAGGTCGTAGATGAGTTCTTCCAGCGGATATTTCTCGTCCTCCAGCGCGGCAGCAATGGCCAGGCCGTCGCCGGCGGAAAAGCAGCTCATCACCTGGCCGCGCCGGGTGGGAACGCCGGCGGCATCCACCAGCCCGAGCCGGCGCCAGAGCAGGGCGGTGCCGGTGGCGGCGGGCAGGGTGCGGCAGGTGGCCACGAGGTGGCAGCGGGCGCAATCGGTGGGCATGACCTCGCGGGTGGGTGGTTTGTGGAGCGCGAGGCCATGGGCATCCACGAGGGCGCGCATGGGGAGTTCCGCGAGGCTGACGACGGCGAAGATTTGGTGAGCCTCGGTTTCGTAGCGGACGAGCGGGGTCTTCTGGTCGGCCAGGCGTGTGGCGAGGAGCGGGGCGATGGCGGTCTCCCATTCGGCGCGGGGAGCCAGGCGGGCTTTCCAATTGGTCAGGCGGCGAATCCATTTGGCGAGGGCCACGGCGTCGCCGTTCAGGATATCGGCGACGGGAAAGCGGCGACCGTAGCGGGTGGGGCTCGCCGTTTCGTCGAGGAGGCACAACTGACCGAGGCCGACCTGGTCGATGGCGGCGGGAATTTCCAGGACCGAGCGAAGCGTGGGGGCGGTGGCCACGAGCGTTGCCTCGGCGGCGGGGTCACCCCGTTCGGTAATGGGTGGATGGGCAAGCCCGGATGGGTTATTGCCGGGTACCAGCGCGTAAATGTTTCCCACGGGGCGGAGTTCCGGGGTGGGGAGGGGCTGCCATTCGCCGCGGCTATTTTGGATTTGGCGGACCATTAATTTGACATGGCGGGCGCGCTCGGCATCGGTTTTCAAGCCGCAGGGGACATCCGGATTTTTCAGGGATTCCTCGACGCCAAGAAAGATGGGTTTGGTGGTGAAGAGACGCTCCTGGACGCGGACCGCCTCGGCAAAAGGGTCCCGGCCAGCGCGGGCTGCCAGGGTCATGAGGCCGAGGAGGGCGCTCCAATCGACGGCGTTGCTGCGTGACAAATGGCCGGGGCGGGCATCGAGCAGGCGCAGTTCGTTGGCGGCGATGAGCACGTAGCCGGTTTCATCTAGGCCACGCCGGCCGGCCCGGCCGAACATTTGCAGGATTTCGTCGGGGCGCAGAGGCTGTTCGACGTTGTCGCGGCGGTAGGTGGCGGCGGCCAGGGCAACGCTGCGCAGGGAAAAATTGATGCCCGCGGCGAGCCCCATCGTGGCCACGACCACGCGGAGCTGCCCGGCCTTGGCGAGGGGTTCGATGACCCCGGCGCGGACGCCGTAACTCAGGCCGCTGTGGTGGTAGGTCACGCGGCTGGCGAGCATTTTGGCGAGGTGCTCGCCGGTGATGGCTTTTTGTTCGGCAGTGAGAGTGAGGGGATTGGGGTTGGGCAGTTGCCGCGCAATTTCTGCGGCCATGGCTTCGGCCCCCTGGCGGCGGGGGGCAAAGAGGAGGATGGGGCCGAGGTCCTCGGCGAGGGCCTTGGCGACCAGCCGGGGCCAGTAGCCTTTGATTTCGGAGGGCAGGGCATAGCCGAGGCTGCCGGTCGAAACTTCTTCCAAGGGGACCGGGCGGAGGTCGGAGCGAATGAGCACGGCATCGCGGCCGAGGCGGCGGAGCCATTTGACGACGTCCTGGGGGTTTGCCACGCTGCCGCTCAGGAGGAGAAACTGGGTGGTGGCGGGGGCGAGCGCCAGGGCGAGCTCGTAGTTCAGGCCGCGATCGGGGTCGCCGATCATTTGGTACTCGTCGACTACGAGGAGGGCGGGGCCTTCGCCGCGCACGAGGCGGTCCTTTTGGGTTTCGAGCGTGGCGACGAGGATGGGGGCGGTGAGGTTTTCCGCGAGGTCCCCGGTGGCAATTCCCACATTCCAGCCCCGGGCGCGCCATTCGGCGAGTTTATCATTGGCGAGGGCGCGGGTGGGGACGGTGTAAATGGCCTGGCCACGATTTTTGCCCTGATTGGACCAGAGTTCAAAGATGAGCGTTTTGCCGGCCCCGGTGGGCGCGTGGACCACTACGTCCTGACCGGCGCGCAAGGCGGCGACGGCCTGCTGTTGCCAGAGGTCGGGCAGGGTCACCAGATTCAAACTGGCAGGCATGGAGTCGGCGATGATGGCCACGGCCCCAGCTTAAAACTTCTGGCGGGAAAGAGGGAGGGTTTATTGACGTTGGAGGGCACATTTTTCGGCGGGTTCCGGGGTCCTGCCCGGGGCTGCCCGCTCGCGGCAGAGGCTGCTCATACAAACATCCGATGGACGTCCGGCCACCCGCAGTTTAAAGTTTTATCAATCACCCGTTGTGCGACTGAAACCCAACCCATTTATGGTGCCAACTCTTGCCTGCGCCCCCGGGGCGGCAGTCATTCAGCCTGTTCACTGGTGCCACCCATCACAGCCTTGATCGAATCCGAAAGCCCATTGTTAATCCCATGAAATCACCTTCACACAAAAACATGAATCGGCGCAAAACCACAGCCTGGCTGGGGTTTTTGGGCACCTTGACGGCAGTTCAGCTCCAGGCGCAAGTCACGGCCATTTGGACGGGGCCCGCCACCGGCGGCGAGTGGAATACTGCGGCGAACTGGAGCCTGGGCGGGGTGCCGGGCAATGATGCCAACCAGACGACCAATGCCTTCATCGGCGCGGGCACCAATGTGAGCTACAATGTGCCCATGACGGCGGCCGGTTTGGGGGCGTTGAGTGAGAATGGGACGCTGAATGTCAATGCCGCCGGCTTCAATTTGGCCAGCGTGGCGGAACTTAATCCCGGGGGAACCGGTAAATTTTTTATTAATAATGGCGGGGTGGTGAGTGTGACGGGGAATTTTGGCGTCACTTCCAATTCTGCGGTCGCCCTGACAGTGGGGGGCAGCCTGACGGTGGGCGGAAATATGATTGTTGGATCGGGTAGCACCGGGGGGACGAGCGGCGGCAATGCGAGTTCATCGGCCTTGATGACGAACTTCGGCGGGGCGTTCACGGCAGCCAGCACCAGTTTGAATCCGGGCAATGGAAGCATTTCCTCGGCTTGCCGGTTGGTGATCGCCGGGGGGACCAATAATCTGGGCAACTTTACCATGCAGCGCGGGGTGGGGGCGGCCAATGCCCCGCTGGCGCTGGGCCAGGATGGTTTGGTGATCAGCAATGGTTTCGTGAATACCACCAGTATTTCGGTGGGTAACAATGCCCATGGCATCTTGTATTTGGTGAATGGCACGGTTACCAACAGCGGGGCTTTCACCCTGAAAAACGGCACGGTTTCACGGCCGGCGCGATTTTTACAAACGGGCGGTCTCTTTGTGAATGCGGATCCCAATTTGATTTCGCCCACCCCTTCGGGCACCGGGGACACGGTCTACACCGTCACCGGCGGGACGAACCAGATTTATGGGATTTCCTTCCTGGGGGCGGGCACGGATTACTTCACGAACAGTGGCACCATTTATGTGGGCGCGGGTGGCCTCCAGGGCAATGGCACGGTGGCTGTGAATGCCCAGCTCAACAGTGGCGGACTGTTCGGTGCCTATGCGCCGTGGACGGGGTCGGTGCCCATGCGGTTGGGCGGCGGAACATTTACTTTTAAAGCAGCGGATGCCAACGGCACGGCGAATAACATTGGATTTTCGGGGGTGTTGAGCGGGCCGGGCAGTTTGAACAAAACCGGGGGCGGCACGCTCCTGCTGGGCGGGGTTAACACTTATTCCGGCAATACGTTTATCAACACCGGCACGCTGGCGCTGGATGCGGGCGGGGCCATCACCAGTCCGGGCACCATCGTGGTGGCCATTGGCGCGACGCTGGACGTTTCCGCCGTGGCGGGCGGCTTTGTGCTCACGAACCAGACCTTGGGGGGTGCGGGACTGGTGGCCGGCACGGTGCAGGTGGCGGCGGGGGCCACGGTGAATCCCGGCAGCAACACGGTGAACGCAACGCTGAGTTTCGGGAATTCCTTGATTGAAACCGGGGGGGCCGTCAATCACTTTGATCTTTCCGCCAGCGCGTCGGGACCGGGCAATGATGCCGTGTCTATTGCCGGCGATTTAACGGTGAGCGGCACCAACATAGTGGCCGTTTCGGGCACGGTGCCCAGCGGCCAGGTCTATAAGCTTATCAGCTACGGCGGAGCCTTCAACGGCTCGCTGGCTAATTTCAACCTCACCGGAGTGGTGGGTTTGTTAACGAACGACCCCTCGGCCAAGGCGATTTCTTTGATCACCCTGGCCACCGTGCGCGGCCCCACGAGCATCGTGTGGCAGGGGAATCCGCTCAATACCAATTGGGACACCAGCATCAGCACCAACTGGTTGAATGCCGGGGCACTGGATTATTTCATTCCCGGTGACAGTGTGACGTTTAACAACGCCGGCGCGGCCAACGGCCTCGTTAATGTGGTGGGGACGGAAGTGCCCGCGGCGATTACTGTGAATGCGACGTCGAACTATGTATTTGCGGGTGCGGGAGTCATTGCCGGCACGGCCAGCCTGACCAAAACCAACACGGGCACACTGACCATCCTGACCACCAATACTTACACGGGGGCGACCGTGATTAATGGCGGGGTACTGGCGGTGGGTTCGCTGGCGAACGGGGCCCAGCCCAGCGGGATTGGAGCGGCCAGCCTGGATCCTTCCAATTTGATCATTAGCAATGGCACCCTTGCTTATTTTGGATCGTCCACGACCATTGATCGCGGTGCGACCCTGGGAGGTACGGGCACGCTGGACATTGCCGCCGGGACCACGCTCACCGTTGGGGGTGCCTTGGTGGGCAGTGGCGGGCTGACGCTGGTGGATGCCGGCACTTTGGTGTTGGGATCACCCAGCACTTACCAAGGTTCCACCACCCTGAGCAATGGACTATTGACCTTGAATGACCCGGCGGCGGCCAGCACCGGTCCGCTCGTTTTCAGTGGCGGCAGCCTGCGTTTGGCGGTGGGTTCGCAACCCACGTATAACAATGCCCTGACCGTGGTTGCCAACAGCACCCTGATTTCCGCCGGGGGCAATAATAATATTGTGAGCGGCGTCTGGACGGGCGGCACCGGCGTGACCCTGAATATCAGCGCGGCGAGCGGCACCTTTAGCGTGAACGGGAGCATGACCAACTTCCTGGGCACCGTGGAAATGGGCAACAGCGCGGCCAATTTGCGCTTCAACGCCGGCGGGGGCAACTCCATGTTTGGCGGACCCAACACCACCTTTGATTTGGGCACAAATACCGCCACGTTCTCCTCGCGGAATGCGGGCACGATGACCATCGGGGCCTTGTTTGGTGCCAGCGGGACGGCGCTCACTGGCCAGGGGGCCGGCACGGGTACGCTGGTGTGGAACATCGGTTCGAGTGCCACCACGCCGAACAGCACCTTTTGGGGCGTGATTAAGGATGGCGGGGCGGCCAACCGGATTTGCCAAATCAACAAAGTGGGGAGCGGTACGCTGACCCTGGGCGGAGTTAATACCCATACCGGCACAACAACCATCAGCAGCGGCACCCTGGCCTTGGTGTACAACCCGACCAACTCGACGGATGCCAGCATCGATAACAGTGGCACGGTCAATCTGCTTGCCGGGGCGTTTCTGGATGTGTCCGGACGCAGTGATGGCACGTTGCAAAACAGCGCGAGCCAGATTATCGAAGGACGCGGCACCATTCTGGGCAGCTTGAATGTCAATGGCCTGGTGGTTCCGGGGGGTGGGTTCGGCGGGAGCACGGGCACTTTGACGGTAACCAACGCAGTGGCCTTGAACAACCTGGCTTGGATGAAGCTTAACCGCGCCGGCACGCCGAGCAGCGACCAAATTGTCAGCACCCTGGGCGGCATCACTTATGGCGGCACCCTGGTGGTAACGAATATTGGCGCAAAATTGCAAGCAGGTGACACCTTCACGTTGTTTAGCGCGCCTGCCCTGCTGAACACTTTTAGCACGGTCGTGCTGCCCAATTATTACAACTGGGACACGAGCAAATTAACCGTCAATGGTACCATCAAGGTGACGGGACTGCTGCCGCCGCCAGCCATCAGCGGGGTGGATTTCAGCCAGTTCGCCAGCGGCACCATCACCCTCAATGCCAGCAACGGCGTGCCCAATGGCGCGGTGACGGTGCTCACCACCACGAACCTGACCCTGCCGGTGGGCAGTTGGACCAAGGTCGTCAGCAGCACCTTTGATGGCAGTGGCAATTCCACAGTGCCGGTGACGGTGGACCCGGCCGCGCCGCAGGCCTACTACGTTTTGCAGGCGCAGTAATCCAGTGGTGTTTTTTGGGTTGGATGGGGTGCTTGGTGGCCCGGGTTTTTAAGAGCGGAAAGGTTGGGTCTGCTTTTGAAAACCCGGGCTTTTTAATATTTATGCATTATTCGAATCTTCGGCGGGGAGGCTGGCTGGTGTTGCTGATTGGGCTGGCCCTGCCTGGGGGCGGCGGCGAGTGGCAATTAGCACCTCGCAGCGAACTGGTCTCCCGCGCTGGTGCCCCGGGCCGGCACCAATGTGGCCATCACCGTGGCGGGTATCTTCTGTCATCAGCGGAACGGGGGTTACGCCCTCGGGAAATTTTTATTTGCTGGGCACCCCGGACTTGACCCGGCCATTGAACCAATGGACGGTGCTGGCCACCAACCAGTTTGACGCCAGCGGGAATTTTACGCTTGCCACCCCGGTGCCGGTTTCCGGGACCCAGCAGTTTTATTTGCTGGAGTTGCCGTGACGGAAGGAAATTCGTTTTTGCTTCCCGCGGACTTTTCCGCGACCTTGGGGACTGTGAGTTTACCCCTGGCCCAACTGGCCCGCGACATTGTGCAACGCCTGCAAACGGCGGGGTTTCGCGCGTTCTGGGTGGGCGGCTGCGTGCGCGATTGTTTGCTGGGCCGGGAGCCACTGGATTACGACATCGCCACCAACGCGCGGCCGGAGGAGATGGAACGGTTGTTTCCTCACACCATTCCAGTCGGGCGGCAATTTGGGGTGGTGGTGGTGGTGGTCCAGGGGGTTCAGTTTCAATTGGCGACGTTCCGGGCGGAAGCCGACTATCAGGATGGCCGCCGGCCGGAAACCGTGGTGTATGCCGAGGCGGAAGCGGACGCGCTCCGGCGTGACTTTACCGTCAATGGCCTGTTTTACGATCCGCTGACCCAGGAACTGCACGACTGGGTGGGGGGGCGGACGGATTTGGCGGCGCGGTTGATTCGCACCATTGGGGCGCCCGCGGAACGTTTTGGCGAGGATCATTTGCGTTTGCTGCGGGCCGTGCGTTTTGCCGCGCAATTAAACTTTGAAATTGAGCCCGCCACGCTGGCCGCCATCCGCCAGTTCGCTGCGAAGATTTCCGTCATTAGTGCCGAGCGCATCCGGGAGGAATTGATCAAATTATTCCGGCCACCCCACGCGGCTCGTGGCTTGGTTTTATTGCGAGACAGCGGCCTTCTGGAACATGTTTTGCCGGAGCTGGCACCGACCTTCACGTGTGCCCAATCGCCCGATTACCATCCGGAGGGCACGGTGTTTGAGCACCTTCGGTTGATGCTGTCGCAACTGCCGGTGCCGTGTCCCGAGTCGCTGCCGTGGGCCGTGCTGCTGCATGACATTGCCAAGCCCGTGACCGCCACGACCGATCCTGAAACGGGCAGCATCCATTTTTACGGGCATGAAAAGGTGGGGGCGGAAATGGCCGGCGTTATGTTGCAGCGACTGCGGTTTCCCAAAAAGCAAATCACGGAAATTGTCGAGTGCGTGCGGCATCACATGCAGTTCAAGGACGTGAAACAAATGCGGCAGTCCACCCGCCGGCGGATGCTGATGCGCGAGACGTTCCCGCTGGAAATGGCCTTGCACCGGCTGGACTGTCTCGGTTCGCATGGTTCGCTGGAGCATTATGAATTCATGCAAGCCCAGGCCGCGGACCTGGCGCAGCAACCGGCGCTCCATCCGGCTTTGTTGAATGGCCATGATTTGATGGCACTCGGCGTGCCGGCGGGCGCGGAATTGGGGCGGCTGCTGCACGAACTGCGGGACCAGCAGTTGCAAGGCGATATCAGCACGCCCGAAGGGGCGCGGACGTGGGTGCGAAACCAGTTGAAAAAGCCGGCCGGCCCGGTCTGATGGTGGTTGCTGGCGCTGGCTTCACGGTTGCGAAACGAACGGGTTGTCACGGATGTAAAATCGCAACAAGCGTTTGGCCCAATGCCGGGCATAATCCACGCCGATCCGCGGGCGGGCCACTATTTTAAAGGGCGCCAGGATGTCCGGGGCGGTGATGAAAAAATGCTCGCTGAGCAAATCATGTCCATTTAGCCGCCGATCAATCCCCATGGCCCGGCAGAGCAGTCCGGGACCCTGGGTGCGGGTGGTCAGGCCCGCGACAGGTTCGAGCGCGCGCAGCAGGACGGCGGCACCATGACCCGGCGGTTCGGTCACCACGTTCATGCAGTGATGGATTCCATAAATGAGATAGACGTAACCATGGCCGGGCGGTCCGAACATGATTTTGGTGCGTTCGGTCAAACCTTTGGAGGAGTGGGCGGCGAGATCATGCGGCCCGAGATAGGCTTCGGTTTCAACAATCCGGCCCACGCGCCGGCCTGCGGGGGTCGCATGCACGAGGTGCATCCCCAGGAGTTCGCGGGCGACCAGGCGGGTGTCCCGGGCATAAAAGGAGCGGGGCAGCGGTTGCATGACGGGCATCCTAATCCGGGGTTTGGGGACGGTAAAGCGGGTTTGATCCATCATTCGGCAGGGTTCATGCAGGGGGACCGCTGCCCTTTTGGCGGTCAGGGCCGGTTCGGGAGATTGGTAGATTTTGGCCGGGCACGATTTTTTTAGCGTAATTTGGCGTAATTCACCGTAATTCAATGGACTCTGGCGGGTTTTAGCCAGGCCGGCTGGGGGCCGAGGGCGAGCTGGCGCCATCCGGGGCAGGTATGCTCGTGGCCAACGCTCCGGTTCCAGTTGTAGCGGCGGGCTTTACTGTCCGGCACGCTCCTACCAGTGTCCTGTTCACTCTCATGAGGACGATCATCGCAGAGGACCCTGGACAACGGCTGTCCAGGGTTCGAAAAATAAATAAAAAGTTTTAGGAGAGCGGCAAAGCGTTTAAGCATCATATTACTGCTGAGCCGCACAACCTAAGCCGCCGGCAAACGGGCCGCATGGATTCAATTTTAATTACCTGAAATTAAAATGCGACGGGATGTTTTTGTTCCCATGCCCGGGAAAAATGCGCAGCGGGTTTTTGCATGTCGTCAGAACAATCGGAACATTGCCCCGGCCGGCCATAAAAAATTAACCCGGAAAATTAAAAACTAATGCGTCCGGGGCGCACCGAGAAACACGCCCCGGACGCATTGTCGTTACGCCTGCGCCATGCCGCCGTCCACGAGCAGTTCCGTGCCGGTGACATAGGCGGCATCCGCGGAGGCCAGGTACGTGACGGCCCTGGCGATTTCGCTGGCTTCGCCAAAGCGCGCCAGCGGCACTTGCGCCAGGATGGCGCCGCCCAGTTCCTGCACCGCGGCCGCCGGCAAGCCCATTTTGCCAAAAATGGGTGTGGCAATCGGACCGGGGCTGACGACGTTCACCCGGATTTTTTTACCCGCGAGTTCAACGGCCAGCGTCTTGGCGAGGTTGATGAGCGCGGCTTTGGTCAGGGAATACACGCTCGAACCGGGCATGCCGAAATGCGACACGGTGGAGGAGGTGAAGATGACCGAGGCGCCTTCGGCGAGGAGTGGCAGGGCTTTTTGCGCCGTGAAATAAGCGCCTTTGACGTTGATCGCGACCTGCTCAACAAAAAAGGCCTCGGATACCTCCGCCAGGGGCGCGAATTTGGCAATGCCGGCGTTGGCAAAAAGGATATCCACCCGGCCATACTTTTCCTGAATGACCCGGAAGGCGGCTTCAAGGTCCGCGACTTTGGACACATCGGCGACCAAGCCAAGGGTATCCCCGCCGACTTCGGTGGCGGCGGCGGCGACGGCTGCAGGGTTGCGCCCGATGATGATGACGCGGGCGCCTTGCTGTTTGAATTCGTGGGCGGTGGCCAGGCCGATGCCGCTGTTGCCACCCGTGATGACGGCGATTTTATTGGGGAGTTTCATAATACGGTTTTTGCGTTGTTTGAGTTTGTAGTCAAGGTTTGGTTTTGGGACTGCAATTATTTCATCGTGAGGCAATGGCGTGCTTCAATTGATCGTTCGTCAGCGCCTGGCCGGCAATGCCCCAGGCACCGTCGACCGCATGGGTGACATTCACCCAAATGCGTTCCTTGGGCAGGCGGCCATGGGACGCGTCGTGAATGATTTGCGTCGCTTCGGCGGTGTACCCTTGCTGGATTTCGCGGGTGGCAAAAGCGAACGCCGGGACTTTCCATTCAATAAACGCCACCTCCGCTAACTCCAGTCCGGCGAAGACCTGTTCGGGGGCCAGCACCTGGATGGAGCCGACGACATTGGGCGTCATTACGGGATTGCCGGTTAGTCCATGCCATTTGAGCATGGCTGCGCACAGTTTTTGAAAGGCGGCTCGTTCGGTGCCCGGCGGGAGCACGCCGGCGGTAAGGGTAAGGGTGAGAGGCATAATTTTATGGGGGTTGGCGGGTTTTAATGCGCGGTGGATTTACGGCACGTTTTTGGCAAGAAAGGCCAGGATGTCATGGGCGATTAGATCACCGTCTTCCTCGAGGGCGAAATGGCCGGTGTCGAGCAGGTGGACTTCGGCTTGCGGGACATCATTGGTGTAAGCCAGCGCGCCTGCGGGCAGGAAGAACGGATCGTTCTTGCCCCAGACGGCCAGCACGGGCGGCTGATACTGGCACAAGGTGGCATGCCAGAGGTCATATTGTTTTACGTTGTTCTGGTAGTCATAAAATAGCGCCAGTTGGATGGCCTGGTTGCCGGGCCGGTCCAGGGTCATTTGATCAAAGGTCCAGGCATCCGGACTCACCCGGCTAGGGTCGTGGAAACCAGCGCTGTATTGGAATTTCGTCGTGGCGAGAGTCAAAAAACCGCGCAGCTTGGCCTCATTTTCCGGAGACTTGTCCGCCCAATAAGCGCGGAAGGGTTGCCACGCCGGGCTCAAACCTGCCGCATAGGCATTCCCATTTTGGGTGATGAGGGCGGCAATTTTTGCCGGATGCTTCACGAACAAGCGGAACCCAATCGGGGATCCGTAGTCCTGAACGTACAGGCTGTATTTTTCCAATTTGAGCGCGTTTAGCAAATCATCGGTGACCGCCGCGAGGTGATCAAACGTATAAGCAAATTCAGTCGCCGCGGGCTGATCGGAGTAACCGAAGCCCGGATAATCGGGGGCGATAACGTGGTATTTCGCCGCGAGCAGGGGAATTAAATTCCGATACATGTGCGAGGAGGAGGGAAAGCCGTGCAAGAGCACAATGGTCGGTCGCGTGGGTTCGCCAGCTTCCCGGTAGAAGAGATTGAGTCCGTCAACCTTGGTTGTGTGGTAAGTGGTGGTGGTGATATCGTCGGCAAACGAATTAAGCTGGCTGGTCAAGCCGGCCACCGTCAATGCGGCGGCAAGGAGGGATTTCAATTTGTTTTTCATGCTGGATATTATTTTAGTCTGGTTTTAATTAAGGCCGTCAGGGCGGCTTGCTGATTGGATGCGGCGCAGAACGAAAATCTTACCTCTTGAAAATAAAAATCTGTAACGGGAGAAGTCGCCGGTTTTATGGCCGCCGATGACCAGGGGCTGGGGCGATATGACGGGTCGTCGGCAACTCAGGCCAGTGCTCGCGTTGGGCAATTTCCAACGCACTGGAGGCTGCTGCTGGGGGAACGCCAAGCCCGGCCAGCCTTCAGTGCCCAGGATTTTCGGGGCGCGGGGAAAGGGGGGAATGAGGTTTGTAATCCCTTGCGGAGGTGGTACGAGCCTTTAGCTGGGGAGATTTGCACGCGAGGGCGAAAATCCTGGCCCGGGACTCACGCAGGCGGAAGGGGCGGACATTTTACACGTGGCCGGCTCTGCGCCAAGCGCCGGGTAAATGGGCAACTGCCGGGTTGTCGGATGCCCTGATCCGACTAGGGGGCCGGCATGACCGTTCCGGCCGACGTGGTCCCGAAACTGGACTCGCGCCAGGCGGCGATGCCACCCAATAAAGGGCGGACGCGGGTGATTCCCCGCCGGCGAAGCAGCATGGCCATGCGGGCACTGCTGACCTCATTGGGGCAGGAACAATAAACGATTATCTCCCGGTCGCGCGGAATCTCGTGGTGCCGCTGGTCCAATTCATCCAGCCGCAAGGGCATCGCGCCGGGAATGGTGACCGCATCGCGCTTAAGCTCCAGGACGGTTCGTAAATCCAGAATGACCACCGGCTCGCCGGCCGCCTGCTTTTGGCGCAATTCGTCAACCGTGATCCGGGCCATGTGCAACTCGCGCAAAATCTTTTTCCGTTGCCAGTACTTATACCCAAGATAAATCGCCAGGGCGCCGGTGAGCAGGTACAAGGCACTCTGACCAATCCCGGCCAGGGCATCCGTGATTTGTTGGATTTGGTTGCTAAACAAGCGCCCCAACAGCATGAAGCCGGCGGCATAAAGCAGGGAACCCAGCCCGTCGGCCAGAAAAAAACGAATGGCGCCCACGCCCGACATCCCGGCCAAAGGCGGTGCCAGCGTGCTCAAACCCGGCACGAATTTCGCGACCACCACCGCGCCCAGACCATAGCGCGTGAACATATTGTTGGTTTGGCGCACACAGGAATCCGGCTCCAGCGCCAGGCGGCATAACCAGCCCAAAACCAGGTTGCCCCGCAAGCGCCCGAGCAGAAACCAGAAACCATCGCCCAACAGGCAGGCCAGCATCACCAGGAGAAAACCGGGAAATAAATTAAATTGTCCGGTCGCCGAGAGGGAACCAGCCACGAGCAGCAAGGGTGCCGCCGGCAGGGGGATGCCCATTTGCTCCACAAACACAAAGAGAAACACGACCAAAGACCCATGCCGGATCAGCAATTGTGTGGTTTCATTCATAATTTTTGGTTCGGATCATCCTGGTTCAAGGATTGGGCGGCGGTGGCGGCACAAATGCTGGTGTCGCCACCGTCTGACCAATCACTGGCCGTTTTTCTCCACGAGGCCCGGCCAGTTGACCCTGGCTTTGGCGACGTTGCCGGTAAAATCGGCATTGAACGCAGCGAGAATGGCAGGATTCAGGTTGAAATACAATTTTCCATTGCGAATCTGCCAGGTGGTAATGTCCACGGGAAACCGGGCGCCAACGGACACCCCGAAGGTGCAGAAACCGCCGGTTTGCGGCAGATACTTTTCCGGGTCCTGCACAAACAGGTCCTTATGCGTCTGGCTGGCAAACAGATAGGTTGCCTCCTGGTGTTTGTTGCTGATGCCGGGGTCGCCATGGACGGGTCGGTGGTCGGTGAAGCAGGCGACGGGGTCGAATCCGCTCAAAGCGATGCCGCTCGCGCCGGCGGTGTTGCTGAGTTGCCGAGGGGTGGACATAATTTAGTTTGGTTTTTATTTTGCCGGCTTGGTTCGGTCAACCGACCAATGCTCCTGCGGCAATTTGTTTACTTGCCGTTTTTTTCCACCAAGCCGGGCCAGTTCTTATCCGCCTTGGCGACATTGGCGGCAAAGTCCGCGTTAAATTTTTTGAGAATCGCCCGGTTCAAGTTCAAATAAAGTTTGCCGCCGCGAATCTGCCAGGTGGTAATATCTACGGGGAACAGGGCTCCGACGGAGACGCCAAAGGCGCAAAAGCCGCCGCATTGCGGGGTATATTTCGCCGGATCCGCGACAAAAAGGTTTTTATGTTCCTGGCTCGAAAAAATGTAAGTGGCACCCTGAAAGGTGGTCGAGATTCCGGGATCCCCGTTAACCGGTTTGTGATCAGTGAAGAAGGCGACGGTGTCGTAGCCACTGACGGCGATGTTGCTGGCGCCGGAAACATTGACGAGGTCTGCCGCCTGGGCGGAGATCGCCAAAGCCAGGGTGGTGAGGGTGAGGGCAAGGAGGCTTTTAATACTTTTCATAATCCGTTCGTTTTGTTTTTGCAGTTGTTTTTTTTGATCGCCCTTGATTGCGGCGTACCACTTGGATGCGGCGAGGGGAGATAATCTTACCCCACAAAAAAACCGGCCGCTCGGGCGAGCGCCGGGGTAGCAAATCTCAACTCAGGCTCAAGCGAGCTGATTCCGAATTTCCTGACGCAAGGCCGGCAGGACATCGTGGGTGAACCAAGGATTCTTCTTCAGCCAGATATTGTTGCGCGGGCTGGGGTGGGGCAGTGGCCACACGGCGGGGGAAAATTCACGCCAGGCCTGGACGGTTTCCGTCAACGTCCCTTGGGCGCGCGGGCCGAGATGCCAGGCCATGGCATATTGGCCGATGACGAGGGTCAGCCTGATGGCCGGCATTTCATGGAGGATTTTTTCGCGCCATGCCGTGGCGCATTCGGGGCGCGGTGGCAGGTCGCCAGACCGGCCGGTGCCGGGGTAACAGAAGCCCATGGGGAGAATCGCCACCCGGTGCGCGTCATAGAACGTGGTGCGATCGAGGCCGAGCCACTCGCGCAGGCGATCACCGCTGGCGTCGGCAAAGGGAACGCCGGAATCATGCACCTTCCGGCCGGGTGCCTGGCCGGCGATGAGCATGCGTGCGGTGGGGGAGATTTGCAGGACGGGGCGAGGGCCAAACGGCAGGTGTGCGGCGCAAAGAGTGCAGGCGCGGATCGTTTGCGCCAGTTCGCTGAAGGTCGCGCGGCTCACTTTCCGGCCTGGAGAATCGTCATGAGCGCCTCGAATTCCTCGCGGCATTCGGGGCAGAGGGCCAGATGCTGTTCGATGCTGGACATGACGGCATCCACCGGCTGGCTGGCCAGCCGGGTTTCGGCAAATTCGCCGACATGTTGCAGGCATTCGCTGCAGTTGAGTTCGCGCTCGGTGGTCAGGGCCAGCATCTTGAGGACGCTGCCGACCTGTTCGCTGGTCAACGGCTGGTCTTGCGGTTTCATAGATTAAAAGCGTTTTGAATGTCGGTGCCGGTGATGCCGGCGGCCTGCAAACTTTGCTTCAAGGCCCGGCGGGCGTCGTGCAACATTTTATAGGCGGCACTGCGGCTGGTGCCAAGCAGTTCAACGATCTGGTCGAACGGCATTTCGCGCAACTCGCCCATGATCGCCGCACGTTGTTTCGGGGTCAGCTGATGCTCAATCGCCTCCCGCAGCACCGCCACCAGGCGCTGGCGGTCCTCCTGCGCGCCGAGCACATCCTCGGCGATCATCCCGGGTTCGGCCAGGCGTTCGCCATCGGCCAGCAAGGCGTCCAGGGAAACATCCTGCCAGCGTTTGCGCCGCAACTCGGTGAAGGCGGTGTTCAGAGCAATGGCCTGGGCCCAGGTGGTGAATTTACTGCGGCCTTGAAACTGGTCAAGGCGGTCAAGGATGCGGAGCAGGCTTTCCTGGGCGAAATCCTCCAGGTGGGCCTCGCTGACATCGCCGCGACTGCTTAAGGCGATGCGCAAACCATGATGCAACACGTCGCGCAATGCCCGCATGGCCGCGGCTTGCTCGGCAGTATCGGTGGCCCGCAACGCGACGGGCCAGTTGATTTCGGTCGGTGTCACGGGCGCACCATAACGAAATCAAACCGGCCCGCCAAGCACTCAATGAGTGCAACCGCACGCCGCCAGCTTGGGCGCGGCCGGGAAATCCACCACCGTGCCCGCCACGTGGTTGAAATAATTGGTGAAAATGTTCAAGGCGGTGTTGGCGACAATTTCCGTGATGTCGCCATCCGTGTAACCGTGGGCCCGCAACTCCGCGACGTCGGCGTCACTGACGTGACCGTGTTCGGTCACGATCATTTGAGCGAAGACCAGGGCGGCCTGGGTTTTGGGGTCGGTGGCCTGGGCACTCCGCGCGGCGAGCACGGCTTCCGGGCTCAGCCCGGCCTTGCCGCCCAGGAGGGTGTGGGCCGCGACGCAGTAATCACAAGCGTTGGCTTCGCCGACGACCAGGGAGATCTGTTCCTGCAAGGCACGCGGCAGGGAGCCCTTGGCCAGGGCGCCACTAAACGCCAGGTAAGCATGGGCGGCCGCGGGTGACTGGGCCAGGGTCGAGACCAGGTTTGGCACCAGGCCAAGCCCTTTCTTCACATTGGCGAGGATTTGTTGTTGTTCGGCGGACGCGGAGTCCGCGTTGATGGTGGGGATGCGGGGCATAATATTTATTTAATTAATTGTTTTTGGTTCGCCGTGATATCGGCTTACGGTTTGGATGCGTTGGGGCGGGGGTTTCTTACCTGCCATTTTAAAATTATTTAAAATGGCCGGGGAAGCGTGGCCTGGGTGGGGGGCCTTTATGCGGGAGGCCTGGGGAACGGCGGGATGATCCACGCCCGCCACTGCCTGGAGCGTAATGTTGGTGGCAAGCCTGCGGCGGCACCAGGCCGGGGCACCGTCAGGCAAGCCGTGGCTAACGGCGGCCGCGGCGTTTGACAGCTTTGCCGTAGTTGACTTTTTTGGCGGCCGGTGCGGCTTTGCCGCCGTCCAGACTGCGCTTTAATTCGTTGATCTGGTCGCGGAGCAGGGCGGCTTTTTCGAACTCCAAATTTTCGGCCGCCGCGAGCATTTCGGTTTCGAGTTCGCGGATGGTTTCCGTCACGTCGAAATCCCCCCCGGCGTCGTTGATCACGGCGACGGCTTGATCATCGTGGGCGTGGGCGCTGGTGGAGAGGCTTTCCTCCAGGGAGCGGATCACACTGCGCGGGGTGATGCCGTGTTTGGTGTTGTATTCGATCTGGCGTTTGCGGCGGTATTCACTGACGGCCAGAAATTTTTTGATGCTCTGGGTCATGACATCCGCGTACAAGATCACCTCGCCATTCAGATGGCGCGCAGCGCGGCCCGCAGTTTGAATCAAGCTGGTCTCACTGCGCAGGAAGCCTTCCTTGTCGGCATCCAGAATGGCCACCAGGGACACTTCCGGCAGGTCGAGGCCTTCGCGCAGCAGGTTGATGCCCACGAGGACATCAAACTCGCCCCGGCGCAGGGCGCGCAGAATTTCCACTCGCTCAATCGCGTCGATGTCGCTGTGCAGGTAACGGACGTTGATGCCGATCTCCCGCAGGTAGTCGGTGAGTTCCTCCGCCGTGCGCTTGGTGAGGGTGGTGACCAGGACGCGCTCTTTCAGGGCCGTGCGTTTGCGGGCCTCCTCCAGCAGGTCGTCGATCTGGCCTTTCAAGGGTTTGATGGTGATGACCGGGTCAATCAGGCCGGTGGGGCGCACGACCAGTTCGGCCACGTGGCCCTGGGACCAGCCCATTTCGCGCGGGGAGGGCGTGGCGCTCACGTAAATGGTCTGGTTTTGGGTGGTCTGGAATTCCAGGAAGTTCATGGGCCGGTTGTCCAGCGCGCTGGGCAGGCGGAAGCCGTGGTCCACGAGCACGGTTTTCCGCGACTTGTCGCCCTCGTACATGCCCCCGATCTGCGACACCGTCACGTGCGATTCATCAATCACCAGCAGGTAATCGGACGGGAAAAAGTCGAACAGGGTGTTGGGCTGCGAGCCCGGAGGCCGGCCGCTGATGTGGCGCGAATAATTTTCGATGCCCGAGCAAAAGCCCATTTCCTCCATCATTTCCAGGTCATATTCCGTCCGCATTTTGATGCGCTGGGCTTCCAGCAGTTTGCCGCGCTGCTCAAACCAGACGATGCGCTGGCGCAGTTCCTCCCGGATGTTTTGCGCGGCGGACTTGAGCTTGTCGTTGGTGGTGACAAATTGCTTGGCCGGGAAGACCGTCACGGCGTTCAGGCTTTCCAACTTCGCGCCGGTGAGCGGCTCGAAGCGGGTCAGTCGTTCGATTTCCTCGCCAAAAAATTCCACGCGCAGGCCGTCCTCCCGGCCCGAGGGGCGGATTTCCACGGTGTCACCGCGCACGCGAAAGTTGCCGCGCTCGAAGGCGATGTCGTTGCGGGTGTATTGCAAATCCACGAGCCGGCTCAGCAATTGCTCGCGGGTGAGCGCGCCGCCGACCGTGACGGGCAGAATCATCGCCGCGTAATCCTCACGGCTGCCGATGCCGTAAATGCAGGACACGCTGGCGACCACGATCACGTCCCGGCGCGAGAAGAGCGAACTCATCGTGGAGAGCCGCAGCCGTTCGATTTCGGCGTTGATGCTCGAATCCTTTTCAATGAAGGTGTCCGTGCGGGGAATGTAGGCCTCGGGCTGGTAGTAATCGAAATAGCTGACGAAGTACTCCACGGCATTATTGGGAAAAAAGCTTTTGAACTCGGCATACAACTGCGCCGCCAGGGTTTTGTTGTGCGAGATGACCAGCACCGGGCGGTCGAATTGTTTGATGACATTCGCCACGGTGAACGTTTTGCCCGAGCCAGTGACGCCCAGCAACGTCTGGTGGCGGACCCCATCGCGAACCCATTGGGTGAGCTTGGCGATGGCCTGGGGCTGGTCCCCGGCGGGTTCATAGGACGAAACAAGTTCAAACATCGCGAGGAAAGTAATGCGCAAACCGGGGAGCGTCAACTGGGGGGCAGGCAAGTGCCGCCGGAGCGCGCCGTTCACGGCGCATCAACGTCGCTGCGCAATTTGATGCAAGTAATCCGGCGACGGCCCGCATCATGACGTTGAGGCGGCATAAATGCCGCGCTCCAGGGGCCCCAGGCCGGGTGACCGGACTTGGCGCTTGCGTTGGGGCGGTGCCGGCCTAGACTCGGCGCTGGTATTTGATGATTTAAACCATGATTCGGACGTTTGCCTTCACCAATGCGAGCCATTTGCAGGGCCGGGATTTTGCACTGGCCCAGGTGCCGGGGTTCCTGGCGGATCCCAATGTGTTTGTCTGGCTGGATTTGGAAAAACCCACCGCCGAGGACACCAGGCTTGTGCTGGAGCAGCTGTTTCATTTTCATCCTTTGTCCATTGAGGATTGTGTGATGGTGAATTCCTCGCCCAAGGTGGAGGAATATATTCCCCGCGAAGGCGATGCGTTTGCCCCTTACTTGTTCCTGGTGATGCACGCGGTGGATTACAGCCGGGCGAACGAGCAGTTTGCCACCAGTGAATTAAATTTTTTCCTGGGGAAAAAATTCCTGGTCACGTACCACGATGTTCCCTTGCGCAGCATCACCACCGCGGTGGAACGCATCACCAAGGGAACCATGCCGGTGACACGGGCACCCGACCGGCTGGCGCAAACCCTGCTGGATTTGCTCGTGGCCAATTACACCCCCGCACTGGATGAACTGGCCCAGGATGTGGACGGTCTGGAACAATTGGCGTTGCGCCAGCCAACGCCGGCGACGTTGAATCAGATTCTCCAGGTCAAAAAAGAGGTTTTGCATCTGCGGCAGATCACCGGACCGCAATGCGCGGTGATTGCGCGGTTTGCCGCCGGGGAGTTTTCGCTGATCCGCCCGCATCTGGTGCCCTATTACCGCAATTTGCATGACGCCTGCCAGCGCATTAATGACCAGGCGCACGGTTACACCGATGCGCTGACGGGCATTTTGCAGGTTTACTTGAACATGTCCTCGAACCAAACCGGTGAGGTGGTTAAAGTCCTCACGCTCATTACCGTGATCACCACGCCGCTGATGATGATCGGGACCTGGTATGGAATGAATTTCAAAGACATGCCGGAGGTAACGTGGGCGCACGGCTATATTTATGCCGCCACCGCCATGCTGGTCAGTACGGGGGCCACGTATTTGTACTTTAAAAAGCGCAAATGGTTCTGAATAATCCACTTCCAACATGATGAAACTTTTTTCCTGCCTGGCAGTCCTGGCCGGCTGGTGTGCGGTGGCCAGCGGCACGCCCCAAATCATTGACCCGGGCGCGCTCTGGCCGGATGACCGCGGCCAGCACGTGCAAGCCCATGGCGGGGGCATTACCAAGGTGGGCGACACCTATTACTGGTTTGGCGAGGATCGCGGACAAACGAACAGCCGGCGATTGCGCTACGTGGGGTGCTACGCCTCCAAGGACCTGGCGCATTGGACCTTCCGTCACCAGGTGGTGCAGGCGGCTGATCCGGCGAAATTGGGGCGGGGCTGGATTTTGGAACGGCCCAAGGTGTACTTCAACGCGCCCACCAAAAAATACGTCATGTACGCGCACATTGATGATGGGCGCTATCAAGTCGCCAGCGTGGCGATTTTCACCTGCGACACCGTGGATGGTGACTATCAATATTTGAAATACTTCCAGCCGCTGGGCCAGCAAAGCCGGGACATCGGCCAGTTTGTGGATGATGATGGCACGGCTTACTTGATCTTTGAGGACCGTCCGCATGGCTTTCATATCGCCCGGCTCTCGGCGGATTACCTGGATGTGGAAAAGGAAATGTGCTTGATTCCCGAGCACATGGAGGGCGGGGCGGTGTTTCACTTGAACGGGTTGTATTATGTCATTGGTTCGCATTTGACGGGGTGGAACGCCAATCCCAATTTGTATGCCACGGCCAAATCACTAAGTGGTCCGTGGTCGGAATTTCGCGATATTGCGCCGCCGGAATTGAACACTTATGGTTCGCAATCCACGCTGGCACTGAAAATTGAGGGCACGCAGGCCACAAATGTGATATTCATGGGGGACATTTGGAAACCCCGGACGCAATGGGATTCCCGCTATTTGTGGATGCCGTTAAAAATGGACGGGGCCACGGTTTCTCTGCCGGCACCAGCCAGGTGGACGCTGGATGTGCAGACCGGACGCGTGGGGGACGCGGGCATCAAGAATTAAAAATGCAGCTTGAAGCAACCAAACTGACCGGGGCGTTGACTTGACGGTGGCGACTTCATAAATTCCGGGATCGCCCTTTTATGAAACTGATGTTTGCCCTGGCTTGTTTTGTTGGCACCACACTGATGCTGCACGCGGAAATGAAAGCGCCACTACCCCTCTGGCCCGGCGGCGCGCCCGGGGCCTTGGGCACCAGTTCCAATGATATTCCTACCCTGACGGCCTATTTGCCGGATCCCACCAATGCCACCGGGGCGGCCATGGTGATTTGTCCAGGCGGTGGTTACGCCCATCTGGCAGCGCATGAGGGAAACGATTACGCCCTGTGGCTGAACCAGCATGGGGTGGCGGGGTTTGTGTTGAAATACCGGTTGGGCTCCAGTGGCTACCATCATCCGGCCATGTTGCAGGATGCGGAGCGCGCCGTGCGGATGGTGCGGGCAAACGCCGAAGCTTGGCAGATTGATCCCAAGCGGGTAGGCATCATGGGGTCTTCCGCGGGCGGGCATCTGGCCTCCACCTTGTTGACGCATTTTGCACCCGGTGATGCCAATGCCGCCGATCCCATCGAGCGGCAAAGCTCCCGGCCCGACCTTGGGATTCTCTGCTACCCGGTGATCACGTTTGGCGAATTCGCCCACGTGGGGTCCCGGGAAAACCTGCTGGGCAAGCACCCCGACCCGGAACTGGTGAAATCACTGTCCAACGAACTACAGGTCACCAAGGATACGCCCCCGTGTTTTCTTTGGCAGACGTTTGACGACAAGGTGGTGCCGGTGGAAAACAGCATGCTGTTCGCCGCCGCCTTGCGGAAAGCGGGGGTGCCCTTTGACCTGCATATTTATCAGCAGGGACGTCACGGGCTGGGGCTCAACGACAAACCGCCGTTTAACCACCCGCATCCCTGGGCCGCCGACTGCCTGTTCTGGCTGAAGGCCCAGGGTTTTGTGAATTAATTATTACTCTTTTTGGCGGGCTGAGAGCGGGCGCCATTGCGGCGATAGATGGGTTGTACGAAGGATCCGGCTTGAAAACCGCGCGGTCCATCCCACGGTTCAAACCCATTGTCCTTGCCGATGACATAGTCACCCACGCTGACCAGTTCATTAAATTTTAGCAGGCGAAAGCCATGGCGCTCACCCGTCGGCGCGGACTCGGCCGATATTTCGCCGGCATGGGGTTTGGTTAGCGGGGCCAGGTTCATTTTCATAACGTTCATTGTGGTTAAGCGAGTTAACCACGACAATCTACACCACCTTTGGTTTTTTTGCCAATGGGGTGAAAGCCGGGGGCTGTGTTCCGGAGACATTTCATCCAGCAATGGTGTTTTTATCTGGCCAGCACATCCATGGCACTCTTGACCGGGGCGAAGTCCGGTCCCCGTTGCCTCACGGAAAAAAGACACCGAAGGTGTCTGGCCCAGCCTGCTTGGTTGACTCGGTTATCGGTGTTTGTTTTTTAGGTTACTCTCGCTGTCAATCCCCCCCGCTTGCGGAGG
>CAIZWI010000042.1 GCA_903936645.1 uncultured Verrucomicrobia subdivision 3 bacterium | reverse complement strand
TTCTACAATCCCAAGCGCCTTCATAGCGCCCTTAATTTCCGGTCCCCAGTTGACTTCGAAACCAAAAACACCTAAACAAATAACTCGTTTTTACTGTCCGTTTTTTCGAAGCAAGCCCACTTCGTTCCCTTCGTTCCCTTCTGTAAAAATTCCCATCCCCCGGTTTTCATTTTAAACCCCTTCTTTCTTTGGGTTCTTTCGTGGCAAAACTCCCCCTTCATCCCCTCCGGCAAAACGGTGGCCGACGCTACGGCGCCAGCTCCGCTGCCTGGTTGGGCAACAACCTCATCCCAGCGAACCGCCTAAATTGGGTGTAAGCACAGCCACCAGCGCCCCTATGAGACACAGCAACACCATCACTATGACCGCACAGACGGTCTCGCGCTGCTTGCCGGCAAGAACCCGCACCAACGCTCCCAGCGGTATGCTCAGACAAATCAAATAAGGCTCCACGATATTACCCCAGCCTTTAAACTGCGACGAGTGCGCCGTCAATATCAAATAGCTAACCGCCCAGGCACCAAACGGCAAGAGCAGCGACAGCAGCTCCCAAGGCCGCCACTGTACCCAACGGCGACCGAAGTAAACCACCGGCAGCGACAATATCCCGGCGACTGCCATCGGGATCCCCAGCATGATGAATAAAAATTCCATAACGTTAACCCAAAAACCATTACCGCTATTTCCATCGTGAACCTCGCCATCCACCTCCACCCAGGCTTCCGCCGCGCCTTGCGCTGGGGCGGATCGTGTCCTGGCTTACTCCGGCGCCGGTTCCGGTGGCATGATCTTGCGTAATTCCATAGGTGGAACTTCCGGTGGGAATGGGTCGGTCATCAATGAAAAAGTCACAGCCGATACTAAACCGCCCGCCCAGTGAAACTCGGATCAGCTCGCCCGTCAAGCTCCGCGAGCGGGCGGCCAACTACCAAGGGGACAACGCCATGAAAGTATGTTTCCAACAACCTCCGCCGCCGGCAGGGGAGCGACCCGCATGGATTCAGGAAGGCGACGGTTTGACCTTTGCGGGCCGCATGCTATTCAGTGAAATCCTTTGCCGCGTGCCGCTCCCCTGCCCAGATCCGCTCGAATATCCCCGGCGGCCAGCCAAAGATGAACTTGTCTGTCAGCAGACGGGCCAACCCAAACTCAGCAGCATGGATCCAGTCCAAAGCCCGCCCCAATCTGCCGAGGGCATCTGCATCCCGGGCTGCCTGGCAGTGCTGGACGTGCCGCCAAAACGCTCGCACCCGACAGCCAGTTATTGCACCGGGCGGGTCGCCTCATTTTGCAGCCAGGCCACGTCAGCATTGTTGGGCGAGGCAAAGACGGTGTTTTGGTTGCCGGGTGGGGTAGGGGCCTGCGGCGGCGTGGTGCGGCTGTCCTGCCAGCGTTTGGGGGCGGCGTGACCATCCGCATACGAAAAACTACAGCCATTGTTATGGAGGTTTCCGGGCAGATCCCAGATAAAATACGCGCCAGGATTGGATTGATACCCATCCATGCACACCCCGAAATTGCCCACATTGATGCTGTCCGCCCGCATGTCCGTGAATACAAAAATATCCGACGAGCCCTTGGTGGCGATCTGGCTGGATTTGAGAAACAGGGTCCATTTGGTCAATGGCTCCGTGTGCGGGAGCACTTGATTGTAAATGTCCCCGCCAAATCCCCCCAGCCAGACATTCATGGACATCGTGCGCACGCGCGGCAATTGCACCCCGCTGACCGTCACAAACGAATTGTCAGCCGGACATTTCCAGATGGCCGCTGATTTGCCACAATATTGCCAAAGCGGACTTTTTTCGATGGTAATCTTGGTGTCCCAGTCCGAACGGTTGATTTGCTGAAAATCCAACAGTCCGGAAACCCAGGCCCCCACCGTTCCCGAATTGATGGCCGACTCACTGGAGTAAGGCAACCGCTCCTGGTTGTCACTAAAATACATCTGCCATGCCAGCATGAGCGAACGATGGTTGTTCATGCAGCGGATGGCATTAGCCTTGTCCTTGGCCTTGGATAATGCCGGCAGGAGCATCGCCGCCAAAATGGCAATGATGGCGATAACTACCAGCAGTTCGATCAAGGTGAACCCGTTGCGGGTTCGGCCGGTTGGTCTGGCAAATGACTTACCCATGTATTTTATCCTGTCTGTTTCACTAACTAAATCCAGCTTAAACCATATTGAGACCGTCACGTTAGGCACCGCAGCAATGTTGCCCGGCCAGGCAGGGGAGGAGACTGCCTGGCCAGGCACGTGTAATTGTCACGGATACACTAACCGATAGAACACCGTCGGTGCCCCGGCAATCGGCAGCGTGACGGAAGTGACATTGGTCGAGGCCGGCACCGTCACCCAGTTGGTATTGATGCCGGTGGCCAGGCTGTTGGTCTGCACCTGCAAGCGCCAGCCCGCATGATCCGCCGGCCAGGCCAGGGTCAAGTTGCCCCCGGTCTTGCTGGAAGTCAGCGTCGGTGCGGTAGTGTTCACCGGCGCAACTCGCAATGTGCCGTCCACCGCCAAATAAGAGGTGTCCCACACGAGCCCCGGAGCCGGGACCGGCGGGGTCACGGCCACGGTTCCAGCAGTGTAGCTGGCAGCGGTAAACAAGGAGAGAATAGTGCCATTAGTGATGGCCTGGCTTCCCACATTGGTCACAACTAGCATCAGGCCCGAACCATAACTGAGGTTGCCTGTGGCAACCAAGGTGTCCGCCGTGTTCGCATTCACATTCACGCGGAACTTGGCGGTGCTGCCCGCGGCGAAGGTAACATTATTGCTGACCACCAGGGCGGACAATTGATTGGTTCCCGGCGATACGGTGCCCCCCGGCTGAACCGTTAAACTTCCCCCCAATGGTCCCGTGCCGCGCAGCGTGCCGGTGCCACTGACGGTTACATCCGAGTTGGCGATATACCGGTCCAACTCCAGCGTGCCACCCGAAATCGTGGTGGCCCCCGAGTAGGTCACCGCAATCGGATACGGCGGCGGGCCCGACAAGAAGACGCTGCTGTTCGGACCCGGATCACCAAACGGATTGGCCAGCAGGATAAGATAGCCAGCGGTGACATTCAGTGAGGTCTGCTTTTGAATGACGGCGTTCGTATCAAACGAATCAAGGATGTAACTGGTCCATTTATTCGTGGTCGCTCCGCCGGCAAAAGTTAGGACGGAATTGGCATTGGTGCTGCTGTTGCCCATCCAGACAGGATCATTCCCCACAAACGTTTCCGTCCAATTGGACAACGTTTGATTATGACCATTCAAGTCTAAGATCACCCGATGATCGGCACCGGAAATCAGGGTGCCGACGGTTACCGGGGCCGTGGGTGGCAGGGCATTGTCCGCTCCGATTTGAATCACCCCACGATTCCAATAGATCGGGTTCGTCCAAGAGTTCCCACTGGAAGCGAGCACCATCTTGGTCATGCCCGGAGAGCCGCCCAGACCCGTGTTTCCACAGGCCACCGTGCTGTTCAAGATCAGCGGTTTATTGAATCTGACCCCCACCCCGCCCAGATCTGGATCACTGACCAGCGTGTTGTCGCCGGAAATTTTGATGCCGCCATTGGCGATGGTGCTATCGCCCCGGAAAGCGCTGCCATTGATGTTGCTCGCAATAATCAAGCCGCCGTAGCCGGAAGCAAAGGTGGCCGAACATTGCGCATTGGTGCCGATAATGGTTATCGGACCACTCCAAGTCGCCCCATCGCCCGTGACGGTGGCCGCGCCCGCCACCAAGCTGGAGTAGTTGGTCAAAATCATGACCAATCCGGCCGAGGGCGGCGAAACGACGTTGGTCAGCAGGCCGAGAAAACAATTGCCGCCACTGGCGTTGTAAGCGAGGCGGCCATTCATCACTACATTGGTATTCGAGGGAATGGCGGCACTATTGGCGAAATTGAGCTGGCCATCATTAAGCAAGGTTCCCCCCGTGTAGGTGTTCGTTCCTGCCAGCGTCACCGTGCCGGAGGCATTGGAGGTAACGCCCTGCATGAGGAATTGCGCCGGACCGCTCAGGTTGCCACCCAGGGTAAGTTGAGCCAGACTTTCCGATTGGACCAGACCATTGCTCAACACGATGTTGCCATTGAACTGATTGCTATAGCCGAGCGAGTAGAGGTAACCTCCGGGCGCCACCGTGACACTCTTGCTGCCCAAGTCTTGAATGCCACCGGCAAAGCCCAAAGCCGCATTCGTGCGCACGAGAATGCTGGCCGTAACGTCGCCCAACAGTGTGCCGTTGCCCGCAAACACCAACTTGCCGGCTTGCACGTCAATATCACCCAGCGCCGTGTCCGTCAGCGTGCGGATCCAAATATCGTTGGCCGTCACTTTGGTCAACTTGTGGCCGTTACCCTGCAAGCCAGCCCCTCCGGGAGCAACGTCCCAGCGGGCCCCACTCGCCCCGAGCGTCGTGTCACCATTGAAAGTAATACCGCCCAAGGCATTGGTTTGCACCAGGGCACTGCGGTTGTTAATCGCACCATTGCCATCCGTGCCCGCTCCCGCGGTAGCGATCGTGGCATTGGTGGAGGTTAACCCGTTCACATCCAGGGTGGCTCCATTGGCGATTGTCGTGGTGGTAAACCCGAGAACATTAGCGGAACCCAATTTGACGGTTCCGCCATTGATGGCGAAGGAACCGTTGAAGCCGGAGCTGTCGGAACCCACCATGGTTAGGGTATTCGTGCCGGCTTTCGCGAGGCCACCACCACTGATTTTGGCTGTAAGGGTCGCGTTATTCGGCTGGGCCAATGTCAGCGTCCCGCCGTTCAGGGCCAGGCCGGAACCAGTCAAAGTCGTATTACCAACATTGCTGAAAGTGACGCTGCCGCCACCCGCCGTGGTCAAGCTGCCGGCCGTGATGCCGCCCGTGCCGACCAAGGTGTAGGGCATCGTGCTGTTGGCAAACGTGATCGCGCCCGCGGCAACGCTCGTGGGCAGGCTTACCAAATTGGTCGCCCCCGTATCATCAAATTGAACCGAGTCGCCAGTAAGAAACTTGTCCAAGCTGCCCAGATTCAACCAGTTAGTGGTCGTATTGGCATCCCAAGCGGTCGG
Source organism: uncultured Verrucomicrobia subdivision 3 bacterium (assembly GCA_903936645.1). GTDB lineage: Bacteria > Verrucomicrobiota > Verrucomicrobiia > Limisphaerales > UBA11358 > UBA11358. The sequence continues at coordinate 7,097 of CAIZWI010000042.1, read as the reverse complement.
TGCGCCCGGTGCCCCGCCATCCCAGTTGAGGGTCACGCTGCCCGAAATGGTCACTGCCACCTGGCCGGCCACACTGGTATCCAGCGTATAGGTCAACGGCCGGCTGGATTGGAAGATGAAATTATCAGGAGTCACCCCGGAACTCGAACCGGCATACTGGTATAAGATATGCCGGCCCGTCAACGGACCGACCGGATTGATTTTTACGACCACCGGGGCGGTGATGGACAGGTTGCCACCCACGGCAATCATGTCATCCGGTCCGCCCCACTTGAAAGTATTCGTGCCACCGTTGATCACCAGGTTGTTGGTCACGGTCAAGGTTCCGCCGGTTGAAAATGTCCCAATCGCGAGGGTGCCACCCGGAGCCAGGGTGAGCGAACCGGCGTCGCTGCCCAGGCCTTGAATGGTGCCATAGGCGCCCGCGATCAGATTGCCGTTAGCGGTGCCATCCACTTCGACGGTTTGCCCGGCGGCCGTCGTGTAACCCCCGCCCAATCCAGTCACATCCAAGAGTGCCCCCGCGGCCACGGTCACATTCGACGAGGCCAGTGAACCGGAGCCACTCAAGGTAATTACCCCTTGATTCACCGTCGTTGGCCCGGTGTACGTTTCGGCCGCCGTCAAGGTGACGTTGTTGGTTCCGCTCTTCACCACGGAACCCGGTCCGGAAATGACCCCGGAGAAAGCCATCGGTTGATAAGTGGGAATCAACGTCATGGCGCCTTGCAAATTCACCGGTCCGGTAAACGAGTCAGGAATGGTCGTGCCATAAAAGGCTTGCGAATTATTGTTCTGGATCACGGCGTTGGAGATGGTCAGCGACTTGCTGATGGACCCCAGGGTTGACGAGTTATAGCCCGAGCTATCCCACAAGCTCAAGGTGGAACCATTGGGCAGGTTGATCGAACCGGTTCCCGAGATGTTGCAGTTGTACACCCAAAGGTTGCCGCCGGGATACACATTGATGCTCCCATTCCCCACGTTCGCCCATTGCAACAAAAATACATTTGTTCCCAGGAGCGAGAGCGTGTTGCCATTTAAATTCAAGGGGCTCGAAATCGTGCTGGCCAGGGTATAAGTCATGCCAATTTTATAATTACCCAGCCAAAGACCAATGGTTGAGTCAGCACTCAGGCTTAGGTTGGTCATATAACTGATGGCATTGGCGGAACTCGTATACATAACGCCGTTGGTGTTCACTCCGGTGCCGGCAATCGTGACCTGCTTTATGTAATACGGAAACGAGCTGCCATTCATGTCAAACGCAGCACCCGCGGCCACGTTGACGCCCTGATTAATGCCCGCGGTCAGGGCATAACCGGTGCCGAATTTCAACGTGCCTGAGTTGACGTTAATCGGGCCCGTGAAATCTGAGGGATACGTGGAACTTCCCCCCGCCGCAAAGACCAGCGTGTTGGTCGGGTTTAGATTGACATTGAAAGTCGAACAGGCCGTCAGTTTGCCAGCGGCGGTAACCAGGAAAATATTGGTGTTCCCGGCCACGGTGACGTTGGGGGCATAGATGGTTCCATCCAGAGTGACGTTGGTCGTAATCCCAACCCCATTGGTGATGACCACGTTGTCAAATGGATAAAATTTGTCGAGTGCCAGCGTGCTTGTATTCAGCCAGTTGGTGCTAAAGGCGGTCGCCGAGTTGGTGGCCGTCCACTTGTTCGTGACCGTGCCATTCCAAACCAGGCTCGCGGCTGACGGTGCCGGAGCGGTGAAGCCAGCCCAGCCCGCTGACGGCTGGTGGAAGGTGAGTCCGCCACGCGGAAAACCACTGCTCGGAAAAACCAAACTACCGCTGGCCGTGCCGCTGTAATCAATCAGATGGTAATCTCCGGCCGCGGGTGGCGCCGTAAACAGCAACGTTACCGGATTGTTGTTAAACGCAACATTGCCGCCCACATTCAGATAATCGCTCACCACCCCGCCCGGCGTGGTGCTCGCTCCGGTGGAGAAGGTCAGCTTGACCGCCGGACCCACCACCAGATTGCTGGACAGATTCAAAGTGCCAATCCCCGTCAAGGTGTCATTCTTCATGGACAAGGCATTGGTGACCGTGATGCTTTTGGCATTTGCGATCGTGCCAAAACCGAGCAGATTGGGTGCGGTCACACTCCCATAACCGGACATATTGATCACGCCACCACCAAGCACCACCGCATGCGCCGTAACGGTCGAGCCAATGGTGTCCGTGCAAGTAATATTACCGCCGACATTAAGCAGCGCCAGGTTGGACACCATCAAGGTGGAGGCCCCACTGGTGGAACCATTCGTGCGATAATACAGGGAAAGATCATTCACCACGTTCATGGTGACATTGCTTTTTAAAATCAATGTGCTGCTGGAAACATAAGAACTGTTGGTGCTGGTGGGCTTGAATCCCAGATAAGCATTGGTGACCGTAATGGTCCCCCGCTCGGCGATGAAGGTTCCCTGGCCATAAGAAGTAACGTTATTAGTGCCGCCCACACAGGCGCGACCGACGTACAGGTTGTTGATTAACATATCCACAATGCCGCCCGAGAAATCGGCCGTGCCCGCCGCATAGTAAGCCGTCTGCGAGCTGGAATTGGGGATGAGATTGTAGCCCTGCCAGCTGGCGGTCATGTCCCCAATGCTGAAGACGGCAGCCGCGCTGACCCCATCGCTGCCGCGAAGCTTGAAGGTGCTGGCGGTGGCGCTGTTGGAATAGCTGTTGCCAAACATCAAATAAGCAGCCACCGAGGAACCGCTGCGATAGCCCCCTACGAGGATGCCGTCCGAGTTGACCGTGTTATTGCCGCCCAATAAGAGGTCGCTGGGATATCCCTCATAATTCAAGGCCAGCGAGCCAATGACCACGCCCGGCGCGGTCAGATTCGGCGTGGTGGTAATGGAGTTGGTGGCGCCCAGTAACAGCCAGCCCGCCGGCCCATAATAGGGTGCAGGGTAAGTCAGGCTCGGCTGCACGCCGACCCAGACTTGGTTCAGGTTCGCCACCACATTGCTTAGCCCGGACAAGTCCAGCGTTGCGCGCTGGTACGTTCCCACCGAAATTTCGCTGGCGGAATCCGTCAGGTTCAAAGTGCCGCCGCCGACCATGGCAGAATAATTCGTGTAAGTATTCGGATAATAGTTCCAGGAACCGGAATTATACACATCGCCCACGGAAATCACGGCGGCGGAAGCCCCCACGCCCCCGACGGTCAGGTTCACCCCCGCCGGAATCAACGTCGTGTAGAAATGATTGCTCCCGCCGGCTGACAAAGCCGAGTAGTTGATCGCCGCCACCGCGGTGCTCGTATCCACCACGTTGTTGATCTTCAGCGCCGCATTGGTGTAGCCGGTGAAAAAGAGCTGGTCCTCAAAATACAGCACGTCCCCGGCACCGGGTGCGGCACCGTAGGGCGAAGTGGGAAACGAATTCCACGCGTTGCCATCAGACCAGGTCTGGGACGAAACCCCACCCCACTGCAAATTGGACGCTGTTGCGGCAGCGGCCGTGGCGGCGAGCGTGACGATTACCGCCAGCGTTAATTTAGTGTTGTTCATTTTCATCAATTTATTTTGGGTTGTGCGCTTTCAATCATGCCGTCTGAAATAGTGTTTCCCTGCTTTCGCTATATCTTTGTTAAAAATATGTCACACGCCTGACGCGCGATTTTAACATGAGCTTGATAATTTTTTTCCTTATGGTGAGGACAACAAAATTCGCCTCATCAATTGTTATACTATTTAAATTTTGCGCAAATTGAAACCCCTGCGGGTTCAATAAATGCCGCAATTTGTAAAGCGGCCTGGCCGAGGGTCAGATGGGTTGGGCAAATCGCCGGTGCGGCGGGGAGCATCGAGGATTGTCGCTGTCCCCCGTTTTCAATCTTTTGGCCGAGCGGGGCGCGTGGGCTGGGAAGCCGGGGCGGGCCGGATTTTTTTGCGGAAATCGCGCGGCGTCGTTTTTTCGTGGGAACGAAAGACGCGAGCCAGCACTTTCGCGCTGCTGAACCCGCACAAATCCGCGACCATGGCCAGCGGCAGATCCGTGGCGGTGAGCAGGCGGCGAACCTCGTCCAGTTTGCGCTCGCGAATCACCTCCGCCGGCGATTTGCCGACGACGGCCAGAAACCGGCGGTGGAAGGTCACCTTGGAAACGCGCTGCGTCTGCTTGATCACCTGGCCGACCGTGACGCCCCGGCAGGCGTTGTCCCGGATGCATTGCAACGCGCCGCTGATGTCGCAGATTTCCGGCTTGCGCAAGCCGGTGGATTCGCGCACGTGCAAATCCACGCAGGCCATTCGCACGATCGAGCCCGGTGGCCGTTTGCCGGCCACGAGTTCGAGCAACAACCGCACCGCCTCAAATCCCAAGGTCTCCAGGGCTGGTAACATGCTCGTCAGCGTCGGCTCACAGGCCAGACTTAGGTCGGTGTCATCGCCGCCGATGACCGCGACATCTTCCGGCACCCGCACGCCGAGGGCCTGACAACAGCGGATGAGATAGCCGCCGCCACCGAGTTCCGGGGTCAGAATCCCCACGGACTTGGGCAATTTGCCCAGCCATTCCGCCAAAATCGGTGGCACCGGTTTGACCGTCGTGTGGGGATTCCACAATTGTTCCCGATCCACCGGACAAACCAGACTGGCGAGGCCCGGCTCGGCGGGTTTGGCGATTTTCAGAAACGTGCCGATCAAATGTTTGCGAATTTGCGGACCGTCCTCCAGGACCAGTATCGCGGAGGAACGCAGTCCGAGCTGACGGAAATGCGTAATGGCCGTTTCGACAAAGGCCGTAAAATCCGCCACCAGGTTGACGACATTGGGATTTTCCGTGGCGAGCGCGTTGTTAACAATCGGCAGGGACCGTTTCAAGCCCTTCAAAAAAACCGCCTGGTCAGCATGTTCAAAAAACCCCAAAACTCCGGCGGCCCCCCAGTTCTCGACTTCCGCCGCCGTCACCGCCAGATTTTTTGCCGGCGCAAAAACCCGGATGATGACCCGCTCGCGCGTGTCGGCAAACCGGAGCGCGCCAGACATCAAGCGATGCTGCCACGTCGTCCACACCGGCGAAACAAAGGCGATTTTTTTCGGGCGGTTCACTTGGGCGGCTTCTTTTGGCGTTGCTGAGTTAATTAACAAATCGTCCCCTCCAGTTTGCCAGATGCGGCTTTTTTTTCAAGCCGCCATCCCGGTGAACTCGTCGCCCATTCTCAGCCCCCCGGGACGTTGCCCGTTCCCCCGGTGAAAAACCTCCGCGAAATGATTCGGTGGGCCGCCGGAGGATCACCCGGAACATCGCCGTTAAGTCGCGTCAGCGTGTGGGTGGTGGCCGCTCGCCTCCCCCAGTCGGGCGGAAGATATACCGCCGATTTTTTATCCCGCACAGTCTGTCGCGGCCAGAAGTTGCGGCATCGCAGTGCCTTGGGAATCAGTGGGTAAAATCGCCGGGGCCATTCCGCGCCGAAAAATGGCCAAGGTCACCGCTCCAATACTCGGAGCATCGCAATTTACCGCCTGGCCACTCCCTCCGCCTCAGCAAAAGTCTCTGTCCCTCAACCGTGGCGTCCATCGCGAACCGCTCCGTAGCGTGGTGATAGATACAATGCCAGCCATTGGTCGTTTGCACGAAAACAAACGGCTCGCTCGTAGCGACGCCTGAGGTGTGACACTGAAACACGACCAAAAAATGACGCCCACCATAACGGAATCCCTGCTGGGTCGCGCCACCCCAGCTTGGCCGAAACGCTTCTCGGTAGAGCTGGGCATCGGACCCGTTGGTCCCGCGGTCTGCGCTGCACGCTGGCAGGAGCAAGCCGATGCCCATCAAACTTAAGAGCACCCATCTCATAACTCATGGGCACACCCTTCACCTGGAAAGCTGTGCCACTGCCCGCTCGCGAGGTGAGCCGCGCTATCCCCCACCGCCACGGCTTCCTTTGGCGCACGGCACGGTAGTGGGTTCCGGCGCCTGGTGGTCCGCACCGCGCTACAATCCCTCTCCCGCATAAATCTGGCGTAAAAACTCCTCATCACTGACCTCTATGCCTCGAATACAAGACCAAACCTCGCCGCCCTCTTGCAACTCGTCCTCCAGAATGTTAAACGCAACCAGCCGGTCCAGAATTTTGGGATGCGGCCAGGCCTCGGCATACCGTTTGGCCTCGGCCGCGCCCTTGGCCATCGCCTCCTCCACACTCGCTGCGCGAAACAGTACGACTCGCTCCTCAAAGCAGCGACGTGGCCTGCCAGCTTCGGTCAAATCCGACCGAAAGATGCTCCGCACCGAAAACCACCCTTGCTTTGTCATGCGGCGGCGTGCGGCTCAAAGTGGAAATCCAGCCCTGGGGCACACCGCTGACGCACCGCGTGAACCGCGGCGGAACCGACCGCGCCAACGACCGCTGGCTCCGGTGCCGGCTCAGGCAGCATGATCTTTCGTAATTCCATAGGTGGCCCTTCCGGTGGGAATGGGTCGGTCATCGATGAACAGGTCACAGCCGATAATAAACCACCCGCCCAGTGCAACTCGGATCCGCTCGCCCGCACCTTCGCCGCTCCGGATCCTTCCCGAAAGCTGGCTGCGAAAGGCGAAGCCTCTCCGCGCATCTTGCGTCTCCCCATCCACGCTGAGCTGCTCGCCAGAAAACCATCCGTTCTGCACCCGAATCGCGTGCCCTTTGTAGTTGATGTTCCACGTTTTCATAGTGCCCATAAGGTAATGCTGCCAATGACCATGACGATCCAACGCCAATGCGTGACCTGAACTGCGCCCTCCACCTCCGCTAAAAATTCGGCGGAAAGGACCGCGCTTGGCTCCGAACACTTATCTGGTCGCTGCTCGTGGTTTTCTCTGGCCATAGATCCTCAGTCCCCTGCCTGGCGGCGATTCTAGCTTCAGCCACTGTTTACACAACGCTGGAATGACCTAATCTCGCCCGGGCGGGTTGCCAGGCTCGTTCCCCCGCATGCATTCGTCCCGGTCCGGTTGCCCTTCGTTCTCTTGGTTGCCTTCGGTAACAATTTCCGCCAAAGGCACCGGCGATTGGATGCCAGTCGCCAGCATTTCCTAGCGCCGTTTTAAAAAAGACTGCTCAAGATTAAACATAGATCGG
>CAIZWI010000041.1 GCA_903936645.1 uncultured Verrucomicrobia subdivision 3 bacterium | reverse complement strand
TGCCGGACACGGCGGCTGAGGGCACGGTGCCACTGGTCAACTGGGCAGCATTGAGGCCGGTTAGGGCGGTGCCATTGCCGGCGAAAGTACCAGTGAAACTGTTGCTGACGTTATTGAGGTTCAAGGTGTTGTCGTAGGTGCCGGACACGGCGGCTGAGGGCACGGTGCCGGTGGTTAACTGGGCAGCATTGAGGCCGGTTAGGGCGGTGCCATTGCCGGCGAAAGTACCGTTGAAACTGTTGCTGACGTTATTGAGGTTCAAGGTGTTGTCGTAGATGCCGGACACAGCGGCCGAAGGCAAGGTGCCGGTGGTCAACTGGGCAGCATTGAGGCTGGTTAGGGCGGTGCCATTGCCGGCGAAAGTGCCGGTGAAAAGGTTGCTGACGTTGTTGAAGGTCAAGGCGTTGTTGTAGATGCCGGACACGACGGCTGAGGGCACGGTGCCGCTGGTCAATTGGTCGGCATTGAGGCCGGTCAGGGCTATGCCATCGCCGGTGAAAGTGCCGGTAAATTTATTGGTGGGGTTGTTCAGGTTTATCGCTCCCCCAAAGGTGCCGGCGAGCACGGACGGCGGCAGGAGCCCAGTCAACTGGCTGGCAGACAGGGTGCCGCTCAAACTGGCGGCCGTGCGGGCCACAGCGGTGAACGGAACCGAGGTCACGGCCTGCGGTTGAGTAAACGCCACGGGAATGGCATCTTGCGGTCCTTGCACCCATAACTGGACGTACAAACTGCCCGAATGGACGTTGGTTTCGAGAAATTTTTGGTCCGCCAGCAGGGGAATGGTAAACACCCCTTGTTGCACAGTAATCGAGTTGGTTTGCAATTGCCCCAGGACAACCTGACCTGGATACTGCAGGGCGAAATTAGTGAAATCATCGGGCGGGCAGTCGCTGCCGCACGGTGGCCAGGGCGCGGGAATCGGGCAGTCACAATGCCACCAAAACAGCCAGGCATAACAGGTATAGGGACCGTCCGGGGCGGGTTGATAACCGCCGCTGGCATTCGTCACCTGGAGCGCCCCTTGAAAGGTGAAAGGTCCCGCCAACGTGCTGGATTGTGCCGAGGCTAGTTGTACGCTGGCGATGGTCACTGTCAGGGCCAGCAGTCGGGCGAATTTACTTTTGATAGTTGGCATGGTTGTTGTGTTTAAGGTTGTTTCTGATCGGTTGTTAGCAGGGGAGAACTTAACATTCCGGGTAATTTCGTTTCAATCCCATTTACCTATTACAAGCAAAAAATAAGCTCGTTTAATGGTGGTGGGGGAGCAGGACGAAATTTTATTGCCCTTGCTGATGGTTGCAGGGATGTCGCTGGCGGGCAGCGGAGGAAAATCAAACCCCAATGCCCAATCGTTGAACCAATCGCTCAGGCGAAGATCGCGAAAGGAAAAATTAGGATGCTGGCTTTATACGGAGACACCGAGGCTGCGCAATGCAGCAAGGGTTTTTTCCGGTGTCTCGTGAAGAATCGTCCGCCAGCCGCGCACTGCGCCGCCAGCGACGTTTTCCGCGCGGTCGTCGATGTAGATCAGGTCCGCGCCCTGCGCGCCGCTCATTTGCTCCATGGCTTCGTAAATGGGCGGGGCGGGTTTCATGGCCTTGACCTCGTAAGACAGGATGTAACCATCAAAATGCTGGAAGAAAGGAAAGTCCTGGCGGACGTGTTCGATGGCAAGGTCGTTGGTATTCGAGAAGATGTAGGTACGGTGGCCGGCCCGGCGGAGGGTGGCGTGCAATTCGATCATGGGCGGGATCGGGGTGAAAATTTTGGCGAAGTAGTCGCCAAATTCCGCGGGCGAGCCCTGGAAACCCACGGCATCCCGGATGGCGGCGAAAACCCGGTTCCGGGTGATTAGGCCGGTCTCATAATCCACCAGCAGGGCGGTGAAGGGGGTGAACAGATCCGCCTCGGCCGGTGGATTGGCGCTGCGTGCGCGGATTTTTTGGGCGGCGATGGAATAGTCAAAATCCACCAGCACCTTGCCGAGATCGAAGATAATGACGGGTTTCGGTTCCATAAATTCGCAATTTACATTTCGCGGCGGCCTTCGAGCGCGCGGTTCAGGGTGAGTTCGTCGGCAAATTCCAGGCCGCTGCCCGCGGGCAGGCCGTAGGCGATCCGGGAAATCTTCAAGCCGGGCCGCTGGCAGCGTTTGGCCAGATAGTAGCTGGTGGCGTCCCCCTCCACATCCGTGCCCAAGGCAATGATGAGTTCCTTGATGGGCTCGGCCCGGAGGCGATCCTCCAGTTCACTAATGCGCAGGTCTTCGGGGTCCACGCCATCCAGGGGGGAGATTTTGCCGCCGAGCACGTGGAATTTTCCACGGAAAGTGCCGGATTTTTCCACGCTTAAAATATCCACCGCCCGTTCCACGATGCAGACGATGCCCGCATCCCGGCGCGGGTCGTCGCAAATGGCGCAGGGGGATTTTTCGGTGAGGGCGCCGCAGGTGGTGCAAAAGTGGATTTTTTCGCGCGCGCGCACAATCACCTCGGCGAGGTGGCGGACGACGGCGACATCGGTCTGCACCAAGTGCAGCGCGATGCGCTCGGCGGAGCGCGGGCCCACGCCGGGGAGTTTGCTCAGGGCCCCGGTGAGTTCAGCAATGGATTCGGGCAGCATGGGGGACTTAGAAGCCGGGCATGTTCATGCCGGCGGTGACCTTGCCCAATTCCGCGGAGGAAATGTCCTTGGCCTGGCTGAGGGCTTTGTTGGCGGCGGTCAGAATCATTTCCTCGAGCAACTGGGCATCGGCGGGATTCAGCGCCTGGGGATCGATTTTGATGCCTGCGAGGGTGCCGTCGCACTTGGCCGTGACTTTGACGGCACCACCACTGGTGGCTTCCACGGTGCGCAGGGCGAGCTGGGCTTGCACTTGTTCCATTTGCTGCTGCATCCGCGCAGCTTGTTTCATGAATTTTCCGAGACTTGACATGGTTTTTGATTGAAAGGTTAAGGGATCAATTGCTGGTAAATCGTTTTAATCCGGCCCGAGGCTGGCTTGGTTCATTGGTTAAATGCCTGATCGGAGGGGGTTAAGCGCGGACATCAATGATCTGGCCCTTGAATACTTCGAGGGCTTTTTTGATCAGGGGGTCGTTTTTAAAGTCCTCCTTGTTGAAGGGGGTGGCAGCGGGTTTTTCCGCTTTGGTCGCGGGGGCGGCGGCCGGTTTGGGGGGGGCAGGCGCGGGCGCGGCCGGGGCGGCGGGTTTGGCCGCTGGCACGGCGGCCGGCTTGGGCGACAACAGGCCACGGTCCTGCTTGATAAACTTGATCTGGCAATTGCGATGGCCCAGTTCGGCCAGCTTGGTCTGGAGCAGGGCGTGGTTTTTGGGATTATCCACGAGTCCGAGGTAATCGGTAAATTCAGGGTCGAACCCGATGACCAGGACGTTGCGCTCAAAGCTCACGGGCTGGGCTTCGATCAAATAGCTGCGGGTGAAGGGACTGGCCCGGCCGACGGATTCCAAGAGGGCTTTCCACAGATCTTCAAAGGAACCAGGAGCGGCAGTGACCGGGGCAGGGGGTTCCTCGGGCTCGGCGGCCGGGGGCTCGGCGGGTTTTTGGACCGGGGCGGGGGATGGGGTGGGCGCAGTAGCCCACGGGGGGGGCGGTACGGCAGCCGGGGCGACGGGAGTGGGGGCCGCAACTGGAGCGGGGGTTGGGCGCGCGCGAACCGGAGCCACGGCGGGGGCGGCTGGCGCGCCGGCGGCGGGGGCGGGGGAACCGGACTCACTGCGCAATTGCATGAGTTGCTTCAGGACGGCGTCGAGGCTGCTGGCCTGGCGGGCATCGATGATTTTGAGCAGCGTGACTTCGAGCATCACCTTTTTGGAGGTGGCATCGCGCAGGCGGATTTCGGAATCGGTCAGCACCTCGAGGATGCGGGTGAGGGATTCGACGGTGGTCAGCGTGGCTTGCTGTTTGAGGGTGGTGGCGGCGGTCTCGGACACTTCGATCATGCCGAGGTCGCCTTTGGACACCTGGAAAATCAGGAGGTTGCGAAAGTGGTTGAGCAGGTCCCCGAGCAAGCGGCCCAAGTCCTTGCCGCCCTGGGCAAAGTCGGTGAGTTGTTGCAGGGCGCTCGGGATCTGGCCTTCGAGCAGGGCCTGGCTGAGCGAGAGGATTTGATTTTGGGCGGCGAGGCCGAACATGGAGAGGACGTCGGGTTCCTCGATTTTATTGCCGCAAAAGCTGATCAACTGGTCCAGGGTGGATTCGGCATCGCGCATGCCGCCATCGGCGCCGCGGGCGATGGCAAACAGGGCGGCTTCGTCGATCTGGACATTTTCCAGAGCGGCGATGTGGGCCAGGTGTTTGACGATCAGAGGCGAGGCGATGCGGCGCAGGTCGAAGCGCTGGCAGCGGGAGAGAATGGTGGCCAGCACCTTTTCGGGGTCGGTGGTGGCGAACAGGAATTTGACGTGGGCGGGCGGTTCTTCGAGGGTCTTGAGCAGCGCATTGAAGGCGGCCGTGGACAGCATGTGCACTTCGTCGATGATGTAAATCTTGTACGGGGCGGAGGCGGGGGCGTATTTGCAGGTTTCGCGGAGTTCGCGGACCTGTTCGACGCCGTTGTTGCTGGCACCGTCGATTTCGATGACGTCCAGGGCGCGGCCCTCGGTGATTTCGATGCAGCGGGGGTCCGCGTCGCTAAAATCGACCATGGGGCCGCCGGTGCAATTCAGGCACTTGGCGAAGATGCGGGCAATGGTGGTTTTGCCGGTGCCGCGGGGACCGCAAAACAAGTAGGCGTGGGCAATGCGCTTTTGTTCAATGGCATTGGCCAGGGTTTGCGTGACATGTTCCTGACCCACGACGTCGGCAAAACGCTGGGGGCGGTATTTTCGCGCAATGACTTGGTAACTCATGAAAATTAAAATGTCAGGGTGACCACGGCAGATGCGGAGCAAACTACCGTTGCTGCCTTCCGGCCCTGGCGGGGTTCGTAAGTCCACATTCCATGGGCCCTGACCCGGACAATCTGCGCTGGTTTTGGGGTTTTGTCGAGACAAAGGATGCGGGGAGGGGGAAGACCTTGATTCCTGAACGATTTTCGTGGGGTGGGCGGGGGGGAGGCAGGCGAAAATAGCGGTTCTAACGATGCATGGACGGATGAGGCAAGGGTGGGCTTGTGGTTTCGCAGGTGGGGGCGCACTCTGGCGGGTAGATGATAACTGCCGCCGAAGCGAAACCTGGACCTGCCGTGCCCAAACGTGGTTGGGGGCGGCGAATGGTTCGGGTTGTGGCGATCATTGCGGCCGGGGGGCTGGTGGGGCTGATGGCTGGGGGGATTTGGCTCATGGGGTTTCTGGGAAAGGTGCCTTCGGCGTATCCACCGGCGGTGCGGCCGATGCCCGGCATGGCCGCCCAATCCCCGCGGGGTGGTGGGCTGGATGGTTTTAATTCACCGTATCTGGGGCACACGGGCAGTTGGAATGGCAAAGGCGGAGCGTGGTTGGGCGGTTCCAAGCTGGCCGATATGGATGTGGAGCGGGCCATGGGATTGCGGTGGACATTCATGCCGGTCTATTGGCGGGTCATGGAGCCCGAGGGGCCGGTGGATCTGGCCCGGGAGGAGCCGCGGGCGTGGCAGGCCCTGGATGCGTTTATCATCGCGGCGCATGCGCGCGGGTTGAACGTCCTTTTGCAGGCCCCGGTGGTTGGGGGCAACGCCGGTGGGCCACCGGCCTGGGCGGGGCGACGGGAGCCGGGGAAATCTGCGCCGGCAAACATGAACGCTCTGGCGGAGTTTGCGGGCAAGCTGGCGGGGCGTTACCGGCCCGGCGGCACGCTGGCGGTTCGGCGGGGGTGGGGGAATCATTATGGGGTGCGCGCGTGGGAACTGGATAACGAGCCGGAAAGTTACCTGACTCACTGGGACGGGCAGGCGGCGGATTACGCGGAGTTTGCCACCCGGGCGGTGGCACGGATCAAAGCCGCTGACGCGCAAGCGGTGATCGTCGGGCCGGGGTTGGCGGCGGGAAAGGACGGATTGCGCTGGCTGGCGGCGGCGGTGGATGGCCGGGCGATGGCCGGTTCACCGGGGTTTCGCGCGGAGGGCAAACCTTACTCGATCGGGCCGGTGCTGGACGTGGTGAGCTTTCACAATTACGAGGGGCTGGACTCGGCGTTGGCGGGGGAATCGCGGACCGTTGAGCGGGTGCTGGATGACGTGAGCGGGGTCTTTGAAGCCGGGGAGCAAGCGACGCCGGGCGGCGAATACGCGCGCAAGCTGGACTACTGGCATACCGAGGGGAACTTTGATTTCCTGGGCCTCCTGTCCCGGGAACGGCGGGCGGCCTGGCGGTTCCAGTTTTTCACGCGCGCGTTTGCGGCGGGCCTCCGGAAAGTCGCGGTCATGGACGCTTCACCGCAGGAGCGGGTGGCGGTGGGCTGCTATGTGCATGCCCTGCCGGATCCCTTTCCAATGCGCGAGGCCGCGCAGCGGGTGGGAGTGGTGCGGGGCCGGATTGCGGCGTTTGTCCATGCGGACACCGGGGCGGGGAACGGTGGCCAGGTCTGGGTGGTGTGGCCGCTGGCGGGGGCGGGCGACGCGACGGTGAAAGTGCCGGTGAAGCAGGCACGGGTGGCGGTGGTGTCCGTAGCTGGCCGGGTGCAAATGCTGGTGGCGGTGGGTCGGTGGGTGCGGCTGGACTTGCCGGGCGATGCGCAGATGGCCGCGCCGGTGCTGGTGATTGACCGGGCGGCGGTGGGGGAATGAGCAAAATCGTTAAATAGCGTTAAATAGCATGAAATTGGGCCGTTTTACGAGTTTTCTGCCCGGCGGGCGCTGGTTGGGGGGTGGGGGCGTGGCCACTAAAGATCATGAAATGGGCGGGTACAGGGGGAGGCAAGCCAGTCGGTGGAAATTCAAGACTCAATAATAAAGCTTCAGATAAGCGGGCAATTTCCATGGGCTTAATCACGGACCGGGGGGCGGAGGATTTAAACCGCGAACCAGGCGAATTAGGCGAAGATGGGTGTTTGCCAAACTTTAACCTGGGCAGGGAGGGGGACTGCGGAAAATGGGGCCAGGGAGGCACGAGTCGCGAGGCGCGGGGGGGGAAGCGAAGGCTTTGGGCGGGAACAGCTTACGGTCAGACGGAACGGGGCGGCAAGGGGAGGCGATTGAACGAGGGATCCGGCAAGGCCCGGTCGCCGGAGATTTGGGGCAGCGGGGCAAAGGATCGCAGCTGGCGGTGACTGGACTTTAGAGTGGGGGATGGTCAGCGAATTTAGCAGTTATATGGCAATGCCATTGACCCCTTTATGTTTTGAAAACTACGCGACAAGCGTCAAAGTCGGGCTTGCATAAAAACAGTAAATGTGAAATACTGAAATTATGACAAAAGTCATCAACATCAATGAACGTGGCACGCTTACCTTGCCTATTGAAATGCGCCACCGCCTGGGCATCAGCAGCAGTTCGCAGGTAGTCGCCGAGGAGACCGACGACGGCATTTTGCTTCGCGCCGGGGTCACCTTCCCCGTCGAAGTTTATTCGGAAAAGCGGTTGGCCGAGTTCCGCCGTAATAATGAGGAAGCACTGGCTGGTTTTAGCCTCAAAAAGAAATGAGGGTTTTTCTCGACGCCAACATCCTGTTTTCTGCCTCCCAAGCCCACAGCCGGATAATGGCGCTTTTAGACGTGCTGTCCGCGCGGGCGGTCTTACTAACCAACGAATATGCGGCGGAGGAAGCACGACGGAATCTGGCAGCCAAATTCCCAGATGGAGTGAAGACGCTGGAAAGACTGCTTAAGAATTGTGAAATTATTTTACAATTGGCAACGGATGTTGACGCCGGGTTGCCCCTGAAAGACGTGCCGATCTTGGGCGGAGCAATTGCCGGTCATGCCACTTATTTGCTCACGGGTGACGAACGGGATTTTGGAAAACTTTGGGGTACAACCATTCAAGGTGTTAAAGTTGTTTCCCCACGGATGTTGGTCGAAGAGTTGAGCTTGAGTTGAGCTTGAGGTGAGGTTCAAAGGGCGAATTGAGCCAAATAGTGGCCATGCTGCAACGCTTCTCTTCAAATGACTGGGAATGTCCTTTAGCAAGGCCCTACATACCGGGCTACATACATGGTATGGAGGGGCGCGACCCGCGCCGGCCACAATCCGTGGCTCGACTGACAACTGAGTTCCCCCAACGGGTCGTCGGCTCCGCGAAGGTTTTGGGCGGGGAAAGTTCACGGTCAGACGGCAGGGGCGGCAAGGGGGCGATTGAACGACGGATCCGGCATGGTCCGATCGCCGGAGATTTTGGGCAGCGGGGCAAAGGATCGCAGTTGGCGGTGACTGGACTTTAGAGTGGGGGGATGGTCAGCGAATTTAGCAGTTATATGGCAATGCCATTGATCGACCCCTGATTGGCCGGCTGGCGCAAGCATGAGCCGGGTGTAGCGGCGCTGGCCGCGCGGCTGCGCCGGGAAACCACCCTGCCGCGCTAATGGATCACCGCGCGCGGGCAGTTGGGCGCTTCCAAGAGGGCCAACCCCAAACTGCATCGATGGATGAGGTCGCACCCGCAACCAGCGAAACAGCCAAAATTATTGAAAACACGAAAGCGAACCAAACTATGGGTTGATTACTTTACGGACTTTTAATTGCGCTGGATCCTCCAAGATGGCGATTAGTGCCTTTGCGCGATTAATCCGGTCATTTTTCACCAAACAATGCTTCAATGTCCCGTGCGCCATGATATACGTGATTTACCTGAATGCCATTGGCAACGCCACGGTAAAAAATGAGGTAGTTTTCAAAACCTGAAATACGCCAGGAACGGACATCGCGCAGCCTTGGACTGCGAAATTGCCGCAGCCTGCCCAGGCCGGGATTGGCGGCAAGCGTTTTGAACGCCTTGTAAGCAGCGTCAACGACGCGCGTTGCAGCATCGGGGTTGTCTTGGGCAATGAAATACCAAATGCCCCACAGTTCATCCTCGACGCAGGGATCAAGGATAAATTTAGGCATCAGAGCGGGATTCTTTTATCCGTTTACGGAGCCGGCGAAACACTTCCTCGCCGTCAACGCCTCCGCCACGGTCGAGGCGGTCAATGCTTTGCAGTAATTGCGTTTCCAGTTCGTCAAGGGTCTTGGGGGCTTGGGGCAGGCGGGCGGCTTGGTCTTCCTTGAGGCGGCGCAGACCGGCGCGGACAACTTCACTGGCAGTCTGGTACAGACCGCTCTCGACCTCGTTTTCTACAAACTTTGCCAGTTCCGGTGTGAGCGATATATTCATGATGGAATCCCCATAAAATTCACTGCACTGCCAGTTTACCATGAATAACAGGAATGAGTCAAATTCTGTTATTGGCGATTTCAGGGAATTTTCCCGCCGGGGTGGATGCCAGCAATCGTTATTAGCGAAAATGGTATAAAACGAACATAAGGCGATTTCTGATTAGCGGGCAAGATGGCGATCGCGAGGTAAACGACGTGGTGCAGGCTGCGCCGGGAAGCCACCCTGCCGCGCTAATGGATCACCGCGCGCGGGCAGTTGGGCGCTTCCAAGAGGGCCAATCCCAAACTGCATCGATGGATGAGGTCTCACCCGCAACCAGCGAAACAGCCAAAATCCTTGAAAACACGAAAGCGAACCATACTATCGGTTGACCCTTTACGGTCATCCCGGAAAATCGCCTCCTGCCCGTCCCTGCGATTCAGCACGTGATAAATCGCCCCCGGATATTCCACTCTCAACTTGCGCGCCATGCGCAAGCCTTAGTAAGCCTTCCTAAATATGTCAATATCAAGAACCGACCCCTTTAAAAACCAGATGGGTGACTGAACGATCCGCCTTGCGGCGGTCGTATTCAAATGACGAAGACCCAGGTTCGGATAGAGCGGGCAAAATGGCTGGCTCGGACAGCAGTGACACACCTGATTTAAAAAAAGAAAAATTGGGAACGAAAACTTTTTTTCCGATTGACGGCCGCCCTAATGGGTGACCCTTTTATGCGCCTAAATTGGTAAATACTTTGCGAGGATCTTTATTTTAAAATCAGAATTATTCTTGCAAATATCATCTTAAAAATGAGACTTTGAACTTGGATCTAATTTTGTCGAAGTTTAGAGAATTATTATAACCTTAATTAAACTATGAGAATTCAAAGACTTTTTTTATTGTCACTTGGATTGCTTTCCTTCATGGCATACTCTTTTCAAATTACAGCACAACAAAGCACCGCATTTACTTACCAAGGACAACTACGTGTGGGAGGTACTAATGCAGTAGGTACATATACTATGTACTTTAAATTGTTTGACTCGGCCAACAACGGCAACCAGATTGGTGCATCTGTTACCAATAATCAGCCCTTAAGCAATGGTATTTTTTCTGCAAATTTGGATTTCGGAACAGGTGCTTTTAACGGAGGCGCGCGTTG
>CAIZWI010000040.1 GCA_903936645.1 uncultured Verrucomicrobia subdivision 3 bacterium | reverse complement strand
GGCTCAAAAATGGCGACAACGTTGTCATTATCGGTGCCATCTCCGTAGGGACGGAAATTGTGGATGCAGTCCAAATGCGAACTGTCTAAGCAATCGTTGCTGGGTTTATCCGACCACGGCCATCCAACATCGTTTGGCGGGGTCCGATCCTGCCCTAGGTTGACAGGTATGAACAAAAAACTAGGCGGTGAACGGGCGGCGATCCGTTATAGTGAAGCCTTCAAAACGAGTGTGGTGCGGGAAGTGGAGACCAGCGGTGAGGCGGCGGCGGCGGTGGGGCGCAAGTATGGCGTAAAGAGTCATACGACCGTGCAAGGCTGGATTCGAAAATATGGCAATGGCAGCCGAGGAAAGGTAATTCGCGTGGAAAAACCAGAGGAGATCGATCAAATGAAACAATTGAAGGACCGGGTGCGGCGGCTGGAACAGGCGCTGGGCACAGCGCAGGTGGATCTGGCATTGGAACGAGCGTACACGGAGATCGCCTGTGAGCGGGCGGGGATCACGGATGTGGCGGGGTTCAAAAAAAAAGCGGCTGGGTCGCCGGGCATCGGGCGATAACGGTCACCCCGGCGCTGACGGTGGCGGCGGTGTGCCTGCGGCTGGAGATGAGCCGGCAGAACTATTATGCGCGGCGGCGGGTACGCCAGACGCAGGACATGGAGACGACCTTGATCGTGGCGTTGGTGCGGGCGGAGCGGCAGGTGCAACCGCGGCTGGGGGCGCGCAAGCTGCGGGTGGTGCTGGCGGCGGCCTTGGTGGCCGCCGGAGTAAAGGTGGGGCGGGACCGATTATTCAAGCTGCTGGGGGAAAATGGTTTGCTTTTGGCGCCGTTGCCCCGGGAGTACGTGCGGACGACGAATTCTTATCATTGCCTGCCGGTGTTTGTTAACCTGGTCAAAGGGCTGGCGGTCACTGGCCCGCATCAGGTGATGGTTAGTGATCTAACGTTTATCCGGACCTTGGAGGGGTTTTTATATCTGTCGCTGATTACGGACCGGTATTCGCGAAAAATCACCGGTTATCACTGTGGGGAGACGCTGGCGGCGGGTGGCTGTGTGCAGGCGTTGCGCATGGCGCTGGCGGCGCTGCCGGCGGGGGCGCTGGCGATTCATCATTCGGATCAGGGGAGCCAGTATTGCAGTCATGAATATGTGGGGGCGCTGACGGCGCGCGGAGTGCGGGTGAGCATGACGGAGCGGGATCATTGCGCGGAGAATGCGCTGGCGGAGCGGATGAACGGGATTCTGAAGGGGGAGTATGGTTTGGGGCAGACGCTCGCAACGAAAGCGCAGGCCCGCCGACTGGTCGAGGAGGGAATTTATTTATACAACCATCGGCGGCCGCATACGGCGCTAAACTATCAAGTGCCGGCGGTGGTGCACAGTCTGGCGGCATAAAGTGCCGCTGGGCGGCTCCGCACCGGCTCGCCGACTCGCCGGTGCTCCGCCACCCAGCGGCATGGCCTTACCTGCTATTATTATGTGACAAATTTAAACCAGGACTTGACCATGGGGGAAGGGGTTGGTTGGTCTTACGGCT
>CAIZWI010000039.1 GCA_903936645.1 uncultured Verrucomicrobia subdivision 3 bacterium | reverse complement strand
TTAACCAACGGCGTTTATACCTTGATGGATCCCACCGATGAAAACACCCGGGAACTGCTGCCGGCGTCCGATTGCAACCAGAGCTATCTGGTGTGCCGGCCCGAAGGAGAAACATTGCAGACGAGCCCCATCATCCCGGCGGCGCAAAACCAAATGCACGTGGCCACTTCCGGCACCCTGGACAATGCCGGCACGCTCACCGCCACCACCGAGCTGCTCTTTGAGGGGGTCAATGACAATGAATACCGGGGTGCCTTTGCCAAAATGAAGCCCGATGACCGCCGCCGCTTTTTTGAGAGCAACCTCAAACACGCGATGCCGGGGGCCAAACTCACCGGCCTGACCCTGCTGCCCGAGGACATGCTGGACATGAAATCCCCGGTGCGCGCCACCATTCACTATACGGTTCCCGGCATGACCGCCACCGGCAGTGGCAAGGCCGTGGTCAGCCTCCCGTGGGTCGGCAAATCGTTTGGGATTGTGAATTTCATCCTGGCGGGCACCGGCCTGGACCAGCGCAAATACCCATTGAAAACCGAGATTGCCTGCGGGTTGGATGAATCGATTTCCCTCAAACTGGCGGATGGTTACGTTGGGGCCCTGTCGATGCCGGCCAGCACGCCGGTGGACGATGCCGGGTTGAGCTACCAACGCCACGTGTCCTTTCAAGACCAGTCGCTGATCTGTTCCCGGACGCTCAATTTGAAGACCGTGGAATTCTCCCCGGACGAATATGTGCTGCTCAAAAAGACCCTCAAATTGATGCAGTATGACGACCGCAAATCCCCGGTGCTCACCGTGGCCACTGCGGTGGCCCCGCCGGTGGTGACGGCTCCGGCGCCGCCCGCTGCCCCAGTGACTTCCAACGCGCGGATTTTGAACAGCCAGAAGGAATTGCTGGTCACCGATGCCCACACGGCCACCTACCACATTAAGTATTCCAAGAAAATTTTGAGTTACAATGGCAAGGTCCGCGAGGCCGAGGTCAAGGTCCCGTTCAACCCCGCCATCGAATCGGCCCGGGTCGTGCAGGCCGTGGTCACTTCCAAAACCGGCGTGCGCCAGGAAATTTCCACCAACGAAATCAACCTCATGGACCAGGGCTGGAATGCCTCGGCCAACCGTTATACCGGCGGGAAAATCCTGGTGGCCAACCTGCCCGGCGTGGACATTGGTTCGACCATTGAGGTGGAACTGGAAGTCAGCCTGCACAACAAACCCTATCTGACTGGTTTCGAAGCCTTTGAACTGCCGGATGCGCTGGATAAAAAGTCCTTTAAAGTCACCGCCCCGGTCGCGGTGCCGGTGCAAACGTTGTTGAGCGGCCCCAGCGGCCGGTTGGCTGCCAGCGCCCAAACCAACGGGGACACGCAACAATTTCAATGGTCGGTGGAGAATGTGAAAGCCTTGCCCGCCGAAACGCAGTTGCCGCCGGAATGGACCTACGCGGCGGGGATTGGCTTCTGTGTTGGCGATGCCAATGCGTATTATCAAGAGTTACTCACGACCTTGCTGGACCGTTCCAGCCATAATGCCAAAGCCCGCGCCTTTTTGGCCCAACTCGCCGGCCCGGCCACCAACCGCCTGGCCACGGTGCGCGCCGTGCGGGATTACATTGCCAAATCCATCCGGGATGCCGGCCCCAGCTTCACCGAGCTGCCCCTGGCGGAATTGTCAGATGCGGACACCACGTTCACCGAGGGCTACGGCCACATGGCAGATCGCGCCATCTTGTTCCATGCGTTTCTGACCGCGGCTGGCTTCCAACCGGAATTTGTGCTGGCCTCCGGGCTGCCGCCCATAGCGGAGATTACGCGCGTGACCACCGCGCTGCCCTTGCCGCAAAACTTCGCCGCGTTGCTCGTCCGGGTGGTGGTGGAGGGCGAGACTTACTATTTGAATGACACCGATGAATACGCCCAACTGGGGGCCACGCCGTTCAACGGCAAGCTCGGCATTGACCTGGCCACCCGCCAATTCATCACCGTGCAGGCCGCGCGGAATTGTGAGGACAAAGCCGACGTGGCGTACCACCTGAGCCTGGGGGATGACGGCCGGGCCCGCGTGCAAATCACCCGCTCGTATTACGGTGGGGAATATGGTGCCAAGCACCGGTACTTCGCCGAACTGCCGCCGGAGGAACGCAAACGCTATTTCCAGGAAGCCGTCTCGGCCGTGGCTCAAGGCGCCCGTCCGGTGGGGGATTTGGTCACCCGTTTTGACACCTATCCCGGCCAGGAAGAGTTCACGGTGGCGATCGATAATTACACCGTGGTGGATGGTAAAAACATGTACTTTAACCTGCCTTTTGTGCCCGGCATGTATGCCCCGGGCGCGGACCAGCGCACCCTGCCGCTCTTCATCAACAGCGCCATGGACAATACCATTCATACCGAAATTGAGCTGGCCCCCAAATTCCAACAACTGGTGATCAGTCCGTTGCCGGGTGAATTGAAGCTGCCGGACGGCAGTGAAATTGCCTGGATCACCGAAACCAATCCGGCGGGGAAACTGGTCATCAACCACGAGTTCAAAACCACGCCGTCCGTGGTCAGCCCCCAGGACTATCCCGCGATGTTGCAGCTGGAATCCACCTTGAGCAAGAAATCCTCCCGCGTTTTCCTGCTCCAAAGCGAGTAAGCGCCCGGGCCGGGGGGGGACAGCGCGAGTACCCTTTATTGGGACAATGCTTGGAGCAGTTGCCGGGCGGCGGGCTGGTCGGGGTCGATGGCCAGACTGCGTTTCAAGGCCGCGACGGCGGTCGCCATCTGTCCCTGCCGGGCCATGATGGTGGCGGCGGCGTAAGGAATGCGGGGATCCGCCGGGTCCAGGGTCTCGGCGCGGGCCAGGGATTCGAGCGCCTCATTGGGCTGCCCAAGCTGGTTTTGCACCAAGCCCAGGTTGTACCACCCCAGCACATGACGGGCGTCCAGGCGCACGGCCGCCTGGAGTTGCGTGAGCGTGTTGGTCTGGTTGCCAATGCCGGCATACGCCAGGCCGAGTTGGTAATGCGCCTCGGCGTCCGACGGCGCAAGTTGCACCGCTTGTTCGAGGGTGGCCACGGCTTCCGGGTTCCGGTTCAACTGGCTTAACACCACGGCGAGGTTCTCATGCAGTGGTGCGGAATAGGGGTCCCAACTCACGGCGGTTTGAAAATATCCGACGGCGGCCGGGAGGTCGTTGCGCGCATAGGCATAGTTGCCCTGGTTCAACCGCCCGACGGGCTCATCGGCATTGAGAGTGAGGTAATGCTTTAATTCCCGGCCGGCCCGGGATGCCTCATCCACAGTCGCGCGCAAGGTCCAGGCGGCGGCCACACGGACATTGCGGGTGGGATCGTTCAGGGCCTGGGTCAGGGCATCAGTCACGCCGGGCACGGCGGCATTCAGGGCGGTTTCCAGGGACCGGGCGGCGGCACTGCGGACCAGAGCGTTGGTATCCTGCAAGCCCTGGACTAAAACGGGGGTGACGGTGGGTTGAGCCGCCCAGGGCAGCAACAGGTCCAAAGCGACGGACCGCCAGTAAGGCGAATCCTCGCGGGCGAGCCAGCCGAGCAGGGGGTCCGGCGCGGCCAGTTCGCCCCGCTGCACCTGGGCGATGATTTGCGCGCGGCGCCGCGCCGGACGCTCCATTTTGGCGCCGTACCAGGTCGCACAATTGGTCAGGGCCCAGTCCGCGTCTTTGTCGGTGTGGCAGCGGTTGCAGGCGTTCGGAATGCCGAATTGCCTGGTCAGCAGCGGATCGGGGCTGGTGAAGCCGTGGTCGTGCCGCCAGTGCCGCTGCATATACGGTGTCTGCGGCATGTGGCAATTCACGCATTCCCCACCGGTTTCCTTGACGGTCTTGGAATTATAGCCGGTCAATGCGACTTTCACCGGCTGGCCGTTGGTGTCAAAGTCGTGCACCCGATGGTGGCTGTGGGTTGCGGGATTGATGGCGGGCGCGGTTGGGCTGCCGATGGCATGGCAGCGCAGGCAGAGCCAGTTGCCGGGCAGGCGGGTTTGGGAGGAATGAGGATTATGGCAGTCGAGACAATTGACGCCGCGCAGATGCATGCGGCTGCTCAGGAAGGAGCCGAATTCGTAATCCTCCCCGCGAATCTGGCCATCGGCATAATAGCGTTCGCTGGCATCCACTTTCAGCAGTTCGCAATGGTCGGTAAAGGCGTCGCCGGGCTGGAAATCGCCGGTGAGATCACTGCGCAAGGCGTGGCAAACGCCGCAGGTATCCACGACCTGGGCACGGGAAGGTTTCGTGAGCGTGGGATCCGGCTGCCCGGATTTACCATATTTGGCCTGCCAGGCATTGTGGGCCGCGAGCGGGCCATGGCAGGCCTCGCAGCCCACGGACGGCTCGGCCATGGTGGTATGAAAGGTGTCGGTGGGCGCATCGTAATTTTTGCGCAACCGGGTGTTGTGGCAGGTGGCGCACATGGAGTTCCAATTCATGCCGCGCCCGGTCCAGTGGCCCCACTCGCCCGGCTGCCGGTCCTCGGTGCCGTAGGAATTAAACCATTGCCGGGCATGCGGGTCGAACGAGGCCTCCAGCGTTTGGAACCGGCCGCCGGGAAACGGCACGAGGAATTGGCGCAGCGGGTCGGCCCCAATCACGCGGGCGATGGGATGGGCCTCCGGTTGATGCGAGCGGCCCAGGGCCGTGACCACAGCGGTGCCGTTGGTCCAACTTGCCACCGAGGTCTGGCTGCCGTGATGAAAGGATTGGGACGGGTCGAAGGCGGCCCGGTCCTGGCTGGGCTGGACGGGGCGCTCAGCGAGGGCGTGATGAGAATTTTGCCAGAGCGTGTACTCCTCGGCATGGCAACCCAGGCAACTCGCCGAACCGCCATACTGGGCGTAGACGATGCGTTCCTCCGGCAACTGCTGGGCCGGGGGGCGGTTTGTCTCCCCGGCATGGACGAGCCCGAGGGCCGCCAGCCAGGCCGCCCCGATGGTTGCCGAGGCCAGCCAGGTTCGCATGCGGCGAAGGTTCGCAGGGGCGCCGGGGAAATTCAAGATTATCAGTCCTGGTAGAGCGGGGTAGGGGGATGTGCTTAAAGTGTGGTTTGGTCGACGCTTTTCGAACGGGCAAACTCAGAGCACACCCCTTTATCGAATTAACGGGGCGCAGGCTTATGGGCCGCCACCCCGAAACAATTCTTATTTCCAGCCAAGTCCAATTAACAGGCGAGCGAGCGGCTCAGGCGGACGGAGACCATCCGGGCTTGCGGGATCGGGAATTTTTTTACCTCGATGGTGACTGCGGCTGGCCGGAATTCGGCAAGGACGGCATCGGCCAGATCGGCAGCCAGTTTTTCGATCAGCTTCCAACTCCGGCCCTCGCCGAATTTTAGGAGCCGCTGGCTCACGGCGAAGTAATCCACGGTGTCCGCAATGCTGTCGCTGTGGGCGGCGGCGGAGAAATCGGCGGTCATTTCAATGGTCAGCAGCAAGCGCTGCGGCTGGGCGCGCTCCTCGTCGGGCACGCCCACGTGGTAAAACACTTCGAGATCGGTGACAGTGATGGTGGCCATGGCAGTTGGGATTAAGGGTTGCCGGGTAAATTTTGCAGCACGGCCAGCAGCAGGATGCGCGTGGGCGTGTTCAGGTCCAGGTCCAGGGCGGCGGGTGGCGACAGCCAGCGAAATTCGCGCGCTTCCTCGTTTAATTTGACCAGCGGCTGGCCGACGCAGCGGCAGGTATAATTCAACAATACAAAATGGGCGTCCCGGTAAAATTCTGGCGAATGAATACAGTCCTGCACCAGCACAAACTGAATGCGGTCAATGGTCAGGGCGGTTTCCTCGAGGATTTCCCGGCGCAAGGCGGCCTCGGAGGTTTCGCCCCATTTGATTTTCCCGCCCGGGATGCCCCACAGGCCGGACCATTTGTCGGTGCGAATCATCAGCACTTCACCGGCCTGGTTGAAAATGAGCGCCCCCACGGTGGCCAGGGGCGGATGGGTGGCTTCAAATTTATCCGGGCTCGGATGCAACTCCAGGCCGTTGGCCTCCAGGGTGCGCCGCAATTCCCCCAGATGCTCCACGATCAAATCCGGCTCGGCCTGGCGCAATTGGGCGAGGGTGTTATAACCTGTCAATACGGCCACGGAATGCACGCCGCCGTGCTGGGCCGTCTCAATGTCATGCTCCATGTCGCCGATAAACAAGGTCTCGGCGGGGTCCAGGTGGTTGGCGGTGAGGATTTCGTGGATTTTATGCCGCTTGTCGCCCACCCCGACATAGGCGACGTCAATAAATTGGTCGAACCCCGTGACCCGGCAATGCGCCGCATAATGGGTGGGATGAGCCGCGCTCAGGAGGAAGGTGCGGATTTTGTGCTGGCGGCAAAATTCCAGGAATTCGCGGGCATAGGGCAGCTCCACCACGGAACTCTGGGCGCGGACGAATTCGCCATGAAACCACTCTTCCAGTTGCGCCATCGACACTTCCGGCAGATGGCGGTCGTAAAATTTTTTGAAGGGCAACGTAAACTCCGCGCGAAATTGTTCCAGGCTCATGGGCGGCTTGCCCGCCTGGGTGAGCACGTAATTGGAGGCCTGCAAGACCGCCGGCAAGTCATCCACCAGGGTCCCTGACCAGTCAAAAATGATATTGCGAATCACGAGGGAGAGTCTACGCCATCTCCGGGCGGGGGGCGACGTTATTTCTTGGAGTGGTTCCGGCGTTTCAGCTACGAATGGCTGGACGCCACGACGTAATCCTTTCACTTGTAAAAATACCAGGATGAGCGAAGATAACTCCGTGGCGCAACCTGATAAACCATCAACCAATGACTTTGAACCCTCCCGTTCGATGGTTTCGGTCCTGTGCCCACCACTTTTCCCCTTGTTCAAAATGAAAAGGAACGTTCTGCTCGCCGTGCTGCTTATGTTTACCTGGACTGGATTTGCCGACATGCCCAAAACAGGCGACACCGCCCCACTCTTCACAGGAACGAATCAGGATGGCAAGGCCTTCAACCTCGCGGATCATGTGGGCAAGCAGGTGATTTTGCTGTATTTTTACCCCAAGGATTTTACGGGCGGCTGCACCAAGGAGGCCTGCGGTTTTCGCGACCGCACCGGGGAGCTGGCTTCGAGTAATGTGGCGGTCATTGGGGTCAGCCACGACACCGTGGCGGAACACAAGAAATTCGCTGACGAGTACAAGTTAAATTTCACGTTGGTGGCCGACCCTGAGGGCAAAATCATCTCGTTGTATGACGTCAAAATGCCGCTCCTGAGCATGTCCAAGCGCGTCAGCTTTCTGATCGGCACGGATGGCAAGATCATCCATGTTACCAACGCCTTGAATCCGAACGCCCATTTCACGGAGATGAAGGCGGCGATTGAGGGGTTGAAAAAGTAAATCCGGAGTGGCCGGGAACAAACTTCAGCCGGGCCTTTTTTAAACGCGGTCGGATTTTTCTTTGTCTCGCGTCCGGGCTGGGCAAAAATGGCGCGTGCTGATTGCCTTCCACAAACCGTTTAATGTGCTCTCGCAGTTCACGCCGGATGGCTCGCCCAACCGGCCGCTCGCCGAATTTGGCTTTCCCAAAAATGTTTATCCCATTGGCCGTCTGGATGCCGATTCCGAGGGCTTGTTGCTGCTGAGCGACGAGGCGGCTTTGAACCAGCGCTTGTTGCATCCGCGCAACGCCCATGAACGCGAGTATTGGGTTCAGGTAGAGCGCATTCCCACCCCGGATTCGCTTCGCACCCTGGCGGCCGGCGTGGTGATTCAAGGCCGGCCGACGCTGGGCTGCCGTGCGTGGTTGCTCGATCCCCAACCCGAAGTCCCCCCGCGTGTGCCACCCATCCGCGTGCGTAAAACCGTGGCGGACTGCTGGCTGGGTTTGGAACTGGTGGAGGGCAAGAACCGTCAGGTGCGGCGCATGACGGCGGCGATTGGCCACCCCACCTTGCGCTTGTTGCGCGTGCGCATTGGTCAATTTCGCCTGGCCAGCCTGGCCCCCGGTGCGTGGCGGGAATTAGCCGAGCCGGAACGCCGGCTGGTTTTGGGTTAAGCCGGGACGCATCCTGACAATGCCCCCCGCTGGCAAACTGGCCGGAGCGCGGCGTTTACGCCGCATTAACGTCCGACTGGACGCAGGCCAAGCGAGTCGGTTATAGCGGTCGTAAGTGGATGCGAGCTGAAGGTCGCGCTCCGGGGCAGGGTCAAGCTACGCCCTTTAAGCCGCCACCCAGCGCGGCTGGATTGACGCACGGGCGTTTGGCCGGTAACTTTATCCCATGATTGACCTTGCTGAAATCCAGCCGCGCGCCGGCATGGCCCCGGCGGAAGCGGCTCCGCTTACCCGGGAAATTCTGGCGCTGAAGCAGAAATTAAACGCCGTGATTCTGGCGCACAATTACCAGCGCCCGGAAATTCAGGACGTGGCTGATTTCGTGGGTGATTCGCTGGGCCTGGCCCAGCAGGCCGCCAGCACATCGGCGGATATCATTGTCTTTTGCGGGGTGCATTTCATGGCCGAGACTGCAAAAATCTTGAATCCCAACAAGATCGTCGTGCTGCCCGATCTGGATGCCGGCTGCTCTTTGGAAGCCAGTTGCCCGGCGGACCAACTTGCGGCGTTGCAGGCCACCAACCCGAATTTCTGGACCATTGCCTATATTAATTGCAGCGCGGCGGTGAAGGCCCTGAGCGATGTTATCGTAACCAGCGGCAACGCCGAGCAGATTGTCAATGCCGCCCCGGCGGGCAAAGACCTGCTGTTTGTGCCCGATGAAAATCTGGGCCAATGGGTCATGGAAAAAACTGGCCGCCCCATGCAGTTGTGGCAGGGCAATTGTTACGCCCATGTGGAATTCCGGCGCAACCATATTCTGGAAGTGCGCGAACGTTTTCCCGCCGCCAAAGTCGTGGTGCACCCGGAAAGCCTTCGTGAAGTGCGCGAACTGGCGGATGTGGTTTGCTCCACCGAAAAAATGATCACCTTTTGCCAGCGCGATGCCGCGAAACAATTCGTGATCGTCACCGAGTCGGGCATCATCCACCGCTTGCAAAAAGCCTGTCCGGACAAGGAATTCCTCTGCGCGCCAGTCTTTGATGCCCTGCGTCTGCCCACCGACGGCTGCCGTTGCAGTGAGTGCAAATTCATGAAAATGAACACCCTGCCCAAGGTGCTGGCCTGCATGCAAAATCTCGCCCCGCGCATTGAGTTGCCGGAGGCCATCTTGAAGCGCGCGAAATTGCCCATTGAGCGGATGCTGGAAATCTCCGCCCGCCCCAATTAATCAAGCGATTGTTTTGAAGCCAACAACCCAGCCGCAGGCGGCTGGGCTGGGTTCTTATCATTTGGGGGAGGTTAGCCCAGCAAGTTATGCACTTCCTTGAGCTTGGCCACGATGTTGATGTCCGCCCGACAGGCCGGCATGCAGTCACCGCAGGCGAGGCAGGCCGAACCATCCTTCGTCAGCCTTTTGTATTCCGCTTTCGCGCGAGATAATTCGTGGTAATCCAATGCGTAACGCTCATAGCGCAGGATGTCCGCGATTGCAATGTGCTCCGGGCAATGCGACACGCAGTCGGCACAGAGGAGGCAGGTCATCCCCTTGTTGAATCCGGCGAGCAATTTCAAAGTTGCCTGGTCATTCCGTCCCAGCGTGCTCTCCTGCGCGGCTTTGAAGTTTTCTTGCAACTGATCAAAGTTTTTCGTGGCAATCACCGCTGCCGTGAGACTTGGATTGGCCATGAGCCACTTCACCATGGCCGCGCCGGGCGAACTGCCGGCATATTTCGGCTCGGCCAGCAGCGTCTGCATTTTCTTGTCCGTCGCCGCCCGGCCCACCCCGCCCATGGTCTTCATGGCAATCACGCCAAAATCCCTGGCCTTGGCCAGGGCGATCACATCCGAAATCTCTTTCCGATCGCCATAAGTATAGAAAAATTGCGCGGCTTCAAATGGCGAGTGATCCATCAAATAGGCCACAATATCGAAGGCCATGTCGCCGTTGATATCCTTGTAATGATGCTGGGAAATCGCCAGGTGTTTGACCAAACCCTCCTTTTTCAAGCGATCATACGCCCGGATCACGCCCAGATTGGTTTGGGCCTCCGCCACTGAATGGTAGCCGAAATGAAATTTAAAGACGTCGTAATAGCCCGCCCCGGAGCGGGCCACGGCGTTTTTGACAAATTGATAATGCTGTTCCTCGTCAATGTGCCCGGTCTTGTTGTCGCCGCCCACCCGGTCCACGACCACCTCCAGGTGATAGGCCTCGCGCGGCTGGCGCTTGATGGCGTCCGGCATGGTTGCCGCGGTCCAGCGATGCGCCTTGTGCCAATAGTTCACCCCGGCGTCCACCGCCAGGGGGATCACATCCGCACTCCAATCGGAGGCCCCAACCAGCGTGCTGATCTCCAGGCCGGTCCGCCCGTAGCGCCGGCGGGGCAGCTTGAGCGGGGCTGGTTTGGCCTCGTCCGCCACGGCGGAGAGCGCTCCCAGGCCGCCCAAGGCAAGGCCCGTGGCTCCGGTGGCCCCCACCTTGAGGAAGTTCCGGCGGTTGAATCCCTGACTGCTCATCGGCTGGTCATTCATAGTTTTATGCGCGGGTTGAACGAGGCTAACAATTGGGTGAATTAACTGCCCGAATCAGCCACAGGCCGATCCGCTTGTCAAATATTTTAGACGCGGCATGGCTTGCTCCAATCCAGGACCTGGGGCGACCTTGGGGCTCAGTGAATGGCTAGTGTCCGCCAGGTGGTGGGTTCCCCGCATGGCCGGCCGGGTCCTTGGTCTTTGGTGATTGACCGGGGCCGCTGGCGTTGCGAGCTTCCTGCTTTTTCTGGAAGGCCTCAAAATCCTTTTGCAGGCTCCGATTGGCCTGTTGCAACTCCAGCAACTCCCCACGCAAGGCCTTGTAATCGTCCACGGGTTTGCGATCCGCCCGCAG
>CAIZWI010000038.1 GCA_903936645.1 uncultured Verrucomicrobia subdivision 3 bacterium | reverse complement strand
CCGGGGTTGATATCCTCGGTACGGACGATTTGGTTGGCCTGGCGAAATTCTTGGAAAACAACCACTCTTGAGCGCTGGCATCTGACCTGCCTGCTCCTCGTGGTTGGCTGCGCCACCGGGCCTCCCCCCGGGGTCGCGCCGCTGGGGGGTTAAACCATTTGCTGCCCTTACTATTGAAGAATTCGTCCGGAAATGTCCCGCTGCCCAGGGAGCAGTGATGATTGCGAAAGGCCTGCAAGCTGCAATGTCGCTGGCTGCTTTACCACCCGCCTTCGGTCAAAGCCACCGTAATATTCCGGGCCAGATCATCGGCCAGCAACGAGAGTGACTGGCGGTCCACACTTTGCAAATCCGTGCCCACATTCACGAGCGTGAACCCCGCGATATCCTTTTCCATCACAATTTTGCCCGAGCCACTCTCCCGCGCCACCACATGCGCCGTAATGCCCACCCGATAGTTAACCGTTGTGGTCACGTCCGTGTTTAAAAAGCTCAACCCCTCCCGGCGGTACTCCTTGATCGTCCCCGTCAGCACCACGTCGCTTCCACCATGGGTGGCCAGGTGATAGGTGCCATCCGTTTGCAACCGTTCCCGCACGGCCTGGGTGACGGAATCCCCCAGCCGCGGCTGCAAGGTCTGGTTATTAAACGGAAATATTTCGATGGACCGCTCGCCGGCCACCGCCCCGTTGGCCGGTCCCAAATGGTAGCCCGCACAGCCGGCCACCAGCCCCAGCATCATCCCCAACATCGTGGCAAGCAGCGGGCGCATTTATTTGCCTCCGGTTT
This sequence comes from uncultured Verrucomicrobia subdivision 3 bacterium, assembly GCA_903936645.1. Lineage (GTDB taxonomy): Bacteria > Verrucomicrobiota > Verrucomicrobiia > Limisphaerales > UBA11358 > UBA11358. The sequence goes on along the minus strand of CAIZWI010000038.1, from coordinate 3,444 downwards.
GCAAACGCGGTTTCAACGTTTCAATCCGCTGACGCGCCTGCGCCGCATAGGTGGAATTAGGATCGAGTTGCAATACCTCATTATAATAAACCACTGCCCCGGCCCAGCGTTTGGTTTTTTCGTAGTATTGCGCAATTTTAAAGTTTCCGCGCACTTGCTCCATCTTCATGGTGGCTATGGATTTCTCAACCTCGGGCACGCGTTTGTCGTCCGGATAAAAGGTCATGAAATCGGTGTAGGTGGCAATCGCCTTGCCGGCGGTGCTCTGGTCGTATTCTGCCTTGGCCGCCTGCTTTTGGTACGAGAGGCCCGCCCGGTACAGCGCTTCCGCCGCAATCAGCGGCTGATCATGATACCGGTCGGCCGCCGTTTCGTAGGCTTTCACCGCTTCCGGATAATCCTTCGACTTCTCATGGGCCGTGCCGATCCGCAACTGCGCATGCGGGGCCACGTCACTGTAGGGGCCGTTATTGACGATTTTGTCGTACAATTTGGCCGTTTCATCCATGGAGGTGTAGAGCGGAATCACATTCCACAGGCGGAACCATTCCCCCCCCAGGAAACGATTGGCGATGGCATACTGGCGCCACAAGATGTCATTGAAATTCTCGCTTTTCGGATACTTCTTGATGATGTTTTGGTAGGCGTTGAAGGCGGCCTCATCCCGGCCCCGGGCTTCCAGGCAGCGGGCGACCAAGTACTGCGCCCGGGGGGCGTAGTCGGAAAGGGGCCAGACGCGCAAGACCCGGTGGGCGGCGCGGAGGGTGGTGGCATAATCCCCCGCCGTGAAGGCCGTTTCGGCCACATCCAACTGGTCTTTCGCCCGGGTGCGCTGCCACTTGGCGGTTTCCCCATAAGGCTCGTAATACCAGCCCTCGCCCGGAACATAGGACAATGGCGCGGGGGCGCGATATGGCAGCAATGCCATCACAGCAATCAAAAGGGCAATCCAGCCAAACCGGCGATTCATAAAAGGACGGTAACCAGCTAAAAACGGCAAGTCAAGAAACGCACTCCGGTTTTGAACAGTCGTTCATCCCCGGTAAACCACCAGCACCCCGTAATCGGTGAGCATTTTTTGGGTGGCCACATCGAAATAGGTGTAACTCACGGTGTGAACGCTCATTAGATTTGGCTCGCCGACCTCCAGCAAAAACTTGGAAACCACGTCGTCAAAATTATCGTGACCGGATTCAATGCAGGAGGCCCGGCGAATGGTGCGGATCCGCACCTGCTTGTCACCCACCACGCGGGCGCCCAGGGGGGGCTTGGCTTTGGCGATCAAGGGCTCCGCCGGGGTGTTGCGCACGGGCACCTTGAGATGCTTCTCCACCTTGGCCGCCGCCGAGGCATTGATCGGGCTGGCCGTCAGGTTGGGCACCACCAGTTCCCGGGAGTCCGGCGGGGTTTGCGGGCCAGCCGGAATGGTGATCGTATCACCGCAGGCCGGACATTCGATATTCGTGCCGGCACCAGAACTGTCCACCGCAAGTTCCTGATTGCAGTTCGGGCATTCGAAAATTATATCCATAAATCAATATCGGTTTGGTTCTAAACGCCCGGACACCCTAACCCCGGCACCCGGGTGAAAACCAGAAAAAAAGGGCCACCCCCAGCTTCGCCCGGTTCCCGGGACCATCGCGGTCCCGGGTCCGGCCCGGGAAATTATTCCCACTCGATCGTGCCCGGCGGTTTGCTGGTGATGTCCAGCACGCAGCGGTTCACGCCTTTGACCTCATTGATGATGCGGCTCGCCAGTTTTTCGAGCAAATCGTACGGCAGCTTGACCCAGTCCGCAGTCATGCCGTCCTGGGATTCCACCGCGCGGATGGCAATGGTGTAATCGTAGGTGCGTTCGTCGCCCATCACGCCCACGCTGCGAATGGGCAGCAGCACCGCGAAACTTTGCCAGATTTTATAGTACAGGCCGCTGGCTTTCATTTCCTCCACCACGATGGCATCCGCATTGCGCAGGATTTCGCAACGGGACGGGGTCACTTCGCCCAGGATGCGCACCGCCAGACCCGGACCAGGGAAGGGCTGGCGCCAGACAATTTCCTTGGGCAGACCCAGTTCGAGGCCCAATTGTCGGACCTCGTCCTTGAAGAGACATTTGAGCGGCTCCACCAGGGCGAATTTCAGCTTTTTGGGCAGGCCACCCACATTGTGATGACTCTTGATCAGGGCGGCCGGATTGCCGGCGATCGGTACCGACTCAATAACATCCGGGTATAAAGTCCCTTGGGCGAGAAATTGAGCCTTCCCGGCGCGTTTCGTCGCGGTGGTAAACACATCAATGAAGAGCCCGCCGATGATTTTGCGCTTCTTCTCCGGATCCGTCACCCCTTTGAGTTTTTTGAGGAAGAGGGCGGAGGCGTTCTCGTACTGGAGCTTCATTTTGAAGTGCCGGCCGAAAACTTCCTGGACGACTTCAGCTTCCCGGGAGCGGAGCAGGCCGTTGTTCACAAAAATGCAGGTCAACTGGTCCCCAATCGCCTTGTGCAGCAACGCGGCGGCCACGCTCGAATCCACCCCCCCGCTCAGGCCAAGGATCACATGCTCCTTGCCGACTTGGGCGCGGATTTCTTCCACCGCTTGGTCAAGGTAGTTGCGCATGGTCCAGTTCCGGCCGCAGCCGCAAATGCCATGCACGAAGTTGGTGATGATCTCCCGTCCGCGCGGCGTGTGAACCACCTCCGGATGAAACTGCAGGCCAAAAAACTTTTGGGCGCGGTTCTCAATGGCCGCAAACTCCGAGTTTTCCGTGACCGCCACCGGTTTGAACCCGGTCGGCAGCTCGGTGAGCTTGTCCCCGTGGGAATTCCACACTTGCAACGACTTGGGCAGTTTTTTGAACAGGGCACAGGTGCCGTCTTTGACCGTGAGCGTCCCTTTGCCGTATTCGCGTTTCTGGCCTTTTTCCACGTTGCCGCCCAGGAACTTGGCGAGCAATTGCACCCCGTAGCAAATGCCGAGCACCGGCAGACCGAGCGCAAAAATGGCCGGGTCCGGCAGGGGCGCTTTGGCGGCGTAAACACTGGAAGGGCCGCCCGAGAGAATCAGGCCGCTCGGTTTCAGCCGGGCGATTTCGGCAGCCGGCGTGTTAAAGGGCAGAATCGTGGAATACACACTGCATTCGCGAATGCGCCGGGCAATGACCTGGGTGTACTGCGATCCGAAATCCAAAATGACGATCTGTTCGTTCATGTATTAAAAATAAATGGAGATTGTTCCGTTATGCCAGGGCTTTTGCGAGCGAAAAGTATTAAAAAAGTCTCGCCAAAACCCAATTTCACCCATCCCGCCCCCCTCCACCCGCCAACCCCCATCCCAAATCGCCACCAATGTTGCCACCAATGTTGCCACCAATGTTGCTACCAATGTTGCTACCAATGACATGGTTTTTTCCGCAAGCCGGAGGCTTCCCAGCCAGTAGCCGGTGGT
>CAIZWI010000037.1 GCA_903936645.1 uncultured Verrucomicrobia subdivision 3 bacterium | reverse complement strand
CTTTTGGCAACCCGCAGCGCGTTGAGCACCGACGGGACAGAAAGACTATCATACTCCCCATCCCGCACAAGCTTTTTATAATTTATTTTTGGACACATCCGCGACCTGCAAAAAACCCTTCATTTACAGGCTATTCAAGCCCCAGATCCGCCAGGCCAGCCTCATCAAAACCAAAAAAATGACCGAGCTCATGTAAAAAAGTCGTCGCAATTTCGTCACCAAACCGTCGCTCATCCGTTTCCGCCCACTCCCACAGGTTTTCCAAATACAAAATAATGTGTGGCGGCATCGGCACCTCCCCCGCGCTTACCCACTCCGGCCCGGTAAACAGCCCCAATGTATCCAGTTCTATGCCATCCACTTGCATCGCCCGGCTCGGCCGGCGTTCCAAGGCCACCGGAACTTTTTCCGCGCGCTCGCGGAGCGGCTCGGGCAACGCTTCCAAAATCCGCGCAATCTCCCGCTCCGCCTGCGTGCACATTGCTTCCCAAGTCGGTTTCATTACGCTTATTTTAAATGATTCAGCAGGGATTTAAATCTCATTAGTCCCGAGAAATAATGACGCCCAATGTTAATCGGCCATGCCTCCGGAAAAGCGGATTTTTATAATGGTGTCGGCCACGCCCGCTGGCGTGGGAAATTTAAGCTTTCGCCTGGCCATAGTGGCGCGCGGACAGCCCGGCATGGCTGCAGGGTTCCGGTCCGCGCACCGAATGGTTCCCACCCCAAATCAAACCGGCTGGAAGCCGTGGTGACAAACGACCTGGCAATTCGTTCGTGAACACGGCCTCCGGCCGGCGTCCTGCGGCCGGTCAAGCGACGGGCGTTTCATGCGGCCACCAATTCATTGCCCGACCAAATGCGCGCCTGACGGTTGGACTGGCGCATGGCCACGGCCGTTTTTTCCTCAAACAACACTGGAAACACCAGCAACGGCAGCGGGGTCGACCACGCGAGGGCCGCCGCTTCGCTGGCTGCCCGTTCCAATGGCGCGCCCAGGTCCGGGGTGGCCGCTTCGGACAACTCCCGGGCGAGCATCCGAGCTTTTAAGCGTTCGAATTCTCTCGCCTGGGCTGCCCGGTAGGACGCACTCGCCACGGGCCGTGGTTTAAATTGAGTCTCCGCCGCAAATTCGGTCGGGACCCGGTTCAATGTTTTATAATTAATATTCATCTCATTCCTTTCGCTGGCTTGGTTAAACGAAAAACCCGCGATTGCTTGTGACAATCGCGGGTTTTTGAAAGTCAGTTAATGCTGATTAGAAATTCAATCCCACGAAGCCACCAAAGCAATGAGCGCGCATCCAAGCGGGTACGAGTCCCTTGGTTGGCACTGACTGCAACGTGATGGTATTAGTGTTGTTCATCTCTAACCTTAGATAGTAAACACCAATCCACCTCGTTTGTCAAATGCTTTGCCAGAACCAGGCCCTTGAGATTGCCGGACCAACAAGCCTCATTCACCGCAAAGATTTAGGGTCCGTTCATTACCTTGCGACACCGTTGCGCCGGCTGACTTGCCGAATTTTAGAAATTACATTGTCTCCTTGCGGCCCAGTGCTAGATTGCTCATAAGAATCTGCATGAGTGCTTTAAAAATGGTCCGATGTGGCTGGTGCGACAAACAGGCGTTCATTCCTGGAGACCTGCCCCCTCTGGCAACGGAACCCTGCAAAAATTGCGGACATCAAATCATGATGCCGATGCAACTGCGCCAGTTCGATCTGCGCAGCAAAATTGCCTCGGGCGGCATGGGGGTGGTGTATCGTGCCTGGGATACCACCCTGGAGCGTCAGGTGGCGGTGAAACTGATGAAAAAGGAATTGCTGGAGGATCCGAAAGCCCTGGAAAGTTTTTACCGGGAAGCCCGTGCCTGCGCCCGCCTCAACCATACGAACATCATTCACATCTACACCTTCGACGAGTGGGATAATGAGCGTTACCTCGTGATGGAACTGGCCGACCGCGGCAGTCTCGACGACCGCATCACGAAACTGCATAAACTGCCCGAACTCGATGTCCTGGATGTGGGCATCAAGATCGCCTCGGCCTTGGACATGGCGCTCAAGTACGACATGATCCATCGCGACATCAAGCCCGGCAACATTCTTTTCAATGCGGATCATGAGCCCAAGCTGGTCGATTTCGGCCTCGCCCGAGCCGCCCAGGCCGACGCAGATGCGGACGACATGGTTTGGGGCACGCCCTTCTATGTGGCTCCCGAGAAAATCAAACGCGAGCCCGAGACTTTTTTGTCGGACATGTACAGCCTGGGGGCCACCCTGTATCACACCATTACCGGTTGCGTGCCGTTCGATGCCCCCACCCCCGAGGAAGTGGTGGTCGCGCAAGTGCAAACTCCCTTGACCCCGCCGAACCTCGTGGCTCCCGAAATTACCCAGCCGACGAGCGACGCACTGGCCCGGTCACTCGCCAAAAATCCGGCCGACCGATTCCTCAGTTACGATGAATTCATCATGGCCCTGGAAGCCGCCCGGAGCTTGCTGTTACGCGCGCAATCCCAAGCCCCGGAGGAGCAGCCCAAGCCCAAGGGCATGACCAGTTGGTGGAAGCGGTCTTAAGCCAGGCCTAAGCCATGATGCGGGCAATGGCATTCCACCAGCCATCATGCAGTCCGGTCAGGGGGGAACGGTAATCCCCCGCCGCCGTCTGGATCACCAGATCGGCACCACCCACCAGGCCAATTTGCATGGCTGGAACGCCCATGAGTTTGGCACGTTCGACCACTTTATATGCGTCCCGAGGCGCACAGGTAATGACCACGCGGCTTTGGGTTTCGCCAAACAGCAAGGCATCCAGGCGCAGGTCTTTGAGGGCAGACAGGTCGATTTGCGCTCCGATTAAGCGCGGTGTCTCCCGAGCGATCAACTGACTGAAGCACGATTCGGCCAGGCACACGGCCAGACCGCCATCACTGCAATCGTGGGCACTCTTTACCAAGCCACTGTGAATGAGGCCCAGCAAGGTCGTGTGCAGGGTGCTGGCGGTTTCGAGGTCGCAACGCGGCGGCGAACCGGTTTTCAGGCCATGAATCACCTGTAAATAGGCACTCCCCCCCAAGCCCAGGAGCGGATCGTTCACGTCCGCCACGGCACCCAACAGGATAATGGCATCGCCTTCGTCCTTAAACCATTGGGTGGTAATATGCTCAGCTTTGTCCACGATGCCAACCACCGCCACGGTGGGGGTGGGGTCGATCGGGCCGTTGGGGTTTTGATTGTAGAGCGAGCAATTTCCGCCGGTGACCGGGGCATTAAACGCCCGGCAACCATCCGCCAGCCCGCGCACGCTTTCCTGAATCTGCCAGAACAGTTCCGGTTTATGCGGGTTGGGCATGTTCAAATTATCAGTGGCGCCGAGCGGCACGGCACCCGAGCAGGCCAGATTGCGACAGGCCTCGGCGACGGCCGCCTTGCCACCTTCGTAGGGATCGAGGTAAACGTAGACGCCGTTGCAATCCACGGTCAGGGCGATTAATTTTTCCGGCACGGCGGGGCCATTGGAGGATTCGGGGAGCGAATCGCCCTTGATGCGAATGACCGCCGCATCGCTGCCGGGGCATACCACGGAACCATCCCGCACCATGTGGTCGTACTGGCGATACACCCAGTTCTTGGAGGCAATGCTGGGCCAGGCCAGCAATTGCGCCAGAACTTTAACCGGTTCGGTGGTGTCCGCGATGCCATCCAGGCGGAAGGCGCGGACGGCTTTCAAATATTCCGGTTCCTGGGACGCGCGCTGGTACACGGGGGATTCATCCGCGATTTTTTTCGCAGGAATATCGGCGACAATGCGGCCGCCGTGGCGCACCACCATGCGGCCGGTGTCGGTGACAGTGCCGACTTCGGACCAAGGGAGATCCCACTTGTCGAAAATGCGTTTGACTTCCTCTTCACGGCCCTTGTGCACAATGATGAGCATGCGTTCCTGCGATTCGGAGAGCATGATTTCATAACTGCTCATGTTCGGACCGCGCTGGGGCACCTTGTCGAGTTCGATCTCAATGCCCGTGCCGGCGCGCGCCGCGGTTTCGCAGGTGGAGCAGGTCAAGCCGGCGGCACCCATGTCCTGAATGCCGGCCACGGCACCGGTGGCGAGCAGTTCCAGACAGGCTTCGCACACGAGCTTTTCCATGAACGGATCGCCCACTTGCACGGCCCCGCGCTGTTGCTGGGCGGATTCATCGGTCAAATCCTGGGAGGCAAAGGCGGCCCCGGCGAGGCCGTCACGACCGGTGGCCGGGCCGACGTAGAACACCGGGTTGCCAATGCCCTTGGCCGCGCCCCGGGCGATTTGGTCATGCCGCAACACACCGAGACAGAAGGCATTCACGAGGGGGTTGCCCTCGTAGCTCTTGTCGAAATACACCTCGCCGGCAATGGTGGGAATGCCGAAGCAGTTGCCATAATGCGCGATGCCACTAACGACCCCGCTGAACAAGCGGCGCACGTCGGGATTGGAGAGTTCGCCAAAGCGCAGCGAATTCAGCGCGCACACCGGGCGGGCGCCCATGGTGAAAATGTCACGAATAATCCCCCCGACGCCGGTGGCGGCACCTTGGAACGGTTCGACCGCGCTCGGGTGGTTGTGGGATTCGATTTTGAAAGCGATCGCCAGACCATCGCCGATGTCAATGATCCCGGCGTTTTCCTCGCCGGCGCCGACCAGGATTTTGGGCGACTTGGTGGGGAAGGTTTTGAGCAGCGGCCGCGTGTTTTTATAGCTGCAATGCTCGCTCCACATGACGGAGAAAATGCCCAGCTCAGTATAGCTGGGCTCACGTCCGCCCAGGATTTCCTTGGCGTGGGCGTATTCTTCCGGGGTGAGGTTGTGTTTGGCAACCAATTCAGGGGTGATGGCGGGTTCGGTCATGGGCAAAAAATAATTTAATCAACATGTTTGCGGATGATCTTCCCAGCCAGTGCGGGCCAGGAAGTCTCGGCATTTACATCAACAACAAAAGGGTTCAAAGCGGTGCCAG
>CAIZWI010000036.1 GCA_903936645.1 uncultured Verrucomicrobia subdivision 3 bacterium | reverse complement strand
GTCTGACCGAGACCATCACCATCACTAACGCCACTGGCCTGACCACTCAAACCTGGTATTACCCCTGCCCGGCGGACTGTCTCACCTGCCATACACCCGTGGCCAATTACGTGCTGGGGCTCAACACCCGTCAGTTGAATGGCAACCTCATATATCCCGGGACCGGGATAACCGACAATCAATTGCGTACTTTGAACCGGCTGGGTCTCCTCAACCCGGCCGTTGATGAAGCCAGTATCACCAACTTTGAGCGAATGTCCGCGCTGACCAATCTGACGGCCACGGTCCAAGATCGCAGCCGTTCTTATCTGGACGCCAATTGCGCGCAATGCCATCAACCCGGCGGCACCGGCATTACTTTTGACGCGCGCTACGACACCCCGCTGGCCAGCCAGAATATCACGAATTACCCGGCTGCCGTCACCCTGGGCTTCGACCATACCTGCATTGTGCGGTCACAAGACGTCTGGCGCTCCATGATTTATGCCCGGGTCAACACCACCAACGCTGCTTACCAAATGCCACCGCTGGCCCGCAACCTCATTGACACCAACGCCGCGGCCGTGCTGGCGGATTGGATCAATAGTTTAATTGGCATTCCTGCGCTGGCCCCGCCCGTAATCACCCCCGCCGGCGGCAGTTTCCAAGCCTCGATCACGGTCTCCGTGGCCGCGCCAAATACTAATGCGGCGATCTATTATACCTTGGACGGATCCCTGCCCACCACCAATTCCCTGCGTTATTCTGGAAGCCTTACCTTTTATAATAACGCCACCCTGGCCACCAGCGCTTTTGCCCCGGGTTACCATAATAGCGTCGCGGCCACCGCATTATTTCTGGTTCAGCCGGTGGCTTTCACCTCCCAAGGGTTCACCAACCACGGCTTTCAATTGGGCTTTACGGGCATCCCGGGCCACCAATACTTGCTTCAGACCACCACCAACCTCGTCAACTGGACCCCACTCGCCACCAACACCGCCCTGACCAACCCATTCAACTGGTTCGACTGGCAGGCGACCAATTATCCCCGGCGTTTCTATCGGGCGGTCGAGCAGTAGCCAGGTTAAGGGGCCGGTTGCTCGCACGCTTCCGCCTTGATAAATTGCGTTGTGGGCCTGCCGGTTGCCCTCCTTCGCTGCTGATTCATCAACTATTAATGGGGCTTCCTCCGGCTTTTAAGCCGTAAATGACAGATTTTTGTCAATTGGGTCAGCCATTCTTCGAAAGCCATAATTATAAAATTTCCCTCTCCGGAAGCATTTAACCGGCGGCCAAAAATGGTCGGTGCGCGAATCTTTTTGTGACTCCCCCATTTTGGTGATGCGGGAGCTACAACTTTAGGGGTATAGCGCCCTTGGTTTTTTTGAATTATAACTGGGCGAGTACCAGTAATGGCAACCTTATGTTGTTATGGGGCTGCTGGCCAACACGCCGGTGGGGTGCCTGTTTGATTTCCGGCAATCGTTCGCGGGAACCAGCCTTCGCGCCGTCCAGACATCGCCGGGTAGGAACGATTTGCTATGAATTTATATGAAGATTGTTAATTGGGCTGTGCGACTGGCCAGCTTGATGCTTTTGATGTCCACGGTAAGTTTGCGCGCTGGCATCGTAGCTGCAAATCTAAAATGCGATGGGTGGCAGAATCCGCTGGGAATTGACAACAGCACCCCGCGACTGAGCTGGCAAGTGGTGGATGCGGTGCCGGGCGAACGGGCGCAAACCGAGACCGGCTGGCAAATTCAAGCCGCCTCCTCGGCCGCGCTGCTGGCCAGCAATCAACCGGATTTATGGGACAGTGGGAAAGTGCTCTCCACCCAGCCTTTTAATGTGCCTTACGCGGGCAAGGCCCTGACTTCGACCGCGACGGTTTACTGGCAGGTGCGGGTTTGGGACGTTACCAACCAGGTTTCGACTTGGAGTCCCGTGGCCACTTGGACGATGGGCCTGCTTCACCCTGCTGACTGGCAGGGAAGCTGGCTGGCCGCCCCGGCGGCGAGCACCTCACTGGGTTTGAACGCACTCAACTGGATTTGGTATCCCGAGGGCAATCCGACGCAATCGGCCCCAGTAGGCACGCGTTATTTTCGTAAAGTGATTTCGGTACGCGCAGATGCGCTGCTCACCAACGCGACCCTCTTGGTCACCGCCGATAATTCCTATGCGGCCTATCTGAACGGTACGCCCGTGGGGCAGGGGCAGGATTACACCGTCGCCCTCCTTTCCGCCAACCTGTCAGCCGCGCTACAACCCGGCTCCAACGTACTGGCCATCGCTGCCAGTAATGGTGGCACCAGCGGCAATCCCGCCGGCCTGATCGGCGAACTGGTGCTCGCTTACGCGGACGGCACGACCACCACGATTCCCACCGATGGGACATGGAAAAGCGCCACCACCCTGGCGAGCGGTTGGACCGCCGCGGGTTTTGACGACAGCGGTTGGTCCAGCGCCCTGGTGCTGGGCAGTTTCGGCATCAGCCCCTGGGGCACCGGCGTGACGGTGCAAACGGCGGTGACCGGACTTCCCGTTTTTTGCCGGCAGTTTCCCGTTAATTCGGGACTGGCCCGGGCGGTGGTTTATATTTGCGGGCTGGGCGAATATGAATTATCCGCCAACGGGGTGAAAGTAGGCAATGCCTTGATGTCGCCGGGCTGGACCAAATACGATCACACCTGTCTTTATGACACCCTCGATCTCACTTCTTATCTAACGAACGGCAACAATGCCGTTGGCGTGGTGCTGGGCAACGGCATGTACAACGTGCCTGCCACCACCAATTATACGAAGTTCACGGGTTCCTTCGGTCCGCCCAAAGTCATCGCGCAAATTCACTTGTTTTACACCAATGGCACCAGCCAGATCCTGGCCAGTGATTCCCAATGGCTTGCCATCCCGGGGCCAATCACTTTTTCCAGTGTCTATGGCGGAGAGTCGTATGATGCCCGCCGTTTGCCGCCCGGTTGGGATCAGGCTGGTTTCAGCCAAGCTGGTTGGTTGCCACCGACTGTCACCACCGGGCCGGGCGGCACGTTGCTCGGTCAATCCCATGCGGCCCCGCCGATTGTGGCCAGCCAGATGCTGAATCCGGTCGCAGTCAGGACCATTTCCAGCAGCACCAGTGTCTACGATCTGGGCCAGAATGCCGCGCTCATTCCCCTCCTCACCACCCATGGCCCGGCCGGATCGGTGCTGCAGATCACCCCGGCCGAGCTGACCAACGCGGACGGTACTGTTAACCGCGATTCAGTCGGCGGTGGCACCGCAGCCTGGCAGTACACCCTGGCGGGAACCGGGACGGAAACCTGGCGGCCGCGGTTTTTTTATCACGGGGCCCGCTACCTCCAAGTGGTGGCGCAGGCGGCCCCGGGGTCCGGTCAACTCCCCATGGTGGATGCGCTGGCGGGGGTGGCCATTCAGAGCGCGGCCACCAATGCGGGCGATTTTGCCTGTTCCAACGACCTGCTCAACCGCACCCGCACCTTGATTCGCTGGGCGCAGCGCAATAATTTGATCAGCATTCTCACGGACTGTCCTCATCGCGAGCGGCTGGGCTGGCTGGAACAATACAATCTGCACGGACCCTCCCTGCGCTATGAATTTGACGTGGGCCAGTTATTCGCCAAAACCCTGCAAGACATGGCGGACAGCCAGACCGCCGCCGGCTTGGTGCCGAGCATTGCGCCAGAGTATTCGGTGTTTGGCGGGGGGTTTCGGGATTCGCCAGAGTGGGGCAGCTCTGTCGTCATTGTTCCCTGGCAGCATTATCTTTTCACGGGCGATGATTCCCTGCTGCGGAATTTTTATCCCGCAATGACCAATTATTTCGCCTACCTGCAGCGTCAGGCGGTTAATAATTTCTTGAATTACCCCAACGGCCTGGGCGACTGGTATGACATCGGGCCGAATGCACCGGGTTACTCGCAGGACACCCCCATTTCGCTGACCGCCGATGCTTATTATTGCATGGATGCGCAGATTTTGGGCCAGGCAGCCGCCGAGCTGGGCCTGCCCGCCGATGCCGCCCGCTTCAACCTGCTGGCCACGAACATCGGCAATGCCTTCAACAGTAATTATTATTCGCCAGCCAACGGTTATTATGCCACCGGCTCGCAAACGGCCCAAGCCCTGCCGCAATACCTCGGCCTCGTTAATCCGACCAACCAGGCGGCGGTCACGGCCGCGTTGGTGGCGAATGTTGCCGCCAAAGGGTTGACGGCCGGCGACATCGGCCACCGTTATTTATTGCGCGCCCTGGCCGATTTGGGGCGTTCGGATGTGGTGTTCGCCTTGCACGGGGGCACCAATAATCCAGGTTATGGTTACATCCTCAACCAAGGCGCAACCGCCCTGACCGAGGCGTGGGACGCCAACCCTGCGGATTCTCAGGACCATTTCATGCTAGGCCATATCACAGAATGGTTTTACCACGATCTGGCTGGGATTCAATGGGACCCGGTCCGGCCCGGTTTTCAGCATGTCATCATCAAGCCGGCCTTTGTGGGCGGCATTTCTTGGGTGAACGCCAGCTATAACTCGGTGCGCGGTCCCATCCTCAGCGCTTGGTCGCTGACCAACACCCAGGCTGGCCTTAAAGTCACCCTGCCCGTGGGCTCAACCGGTTCGATCTGGCTGCCCATTCTTGGCAATGTGACCACCAACCTGGTGGTGAAAGAAAGTGGCACGACTGTCTGGCAAAACAGCGCGGTGGCGGGGAGCACGCCAGGCATTGCGTTTGCCCAAATGCAAGGTGCCGGAGCCCAAACCTATTTGGTCTGGAACGTCGGTTCCGGCACCTATCAATTCACCTGGAACGTGCTCACCGCGCCGGGCGGCCTGACGGTATCTGCCGGCAACGGGCAGGTTGGTTTAAACTGGAACGCCGTGCCCGGTGCCAGCGCTTACAATGTCAAACGCACGCCAGTCAGTGGCGCGGGCTATGTCACCGTGGCCGGGGGGGTGACAGGAACCAGTTTTGCCGACCAGACCGTGTCAAACAATGTCACCTATTATTACGTGGTTTCGGCACTGGCGGGGGGGTACGAAAGCGCCAACTCCGCCGAAGTCAGCGCCTCCCCGGGACTGCTGGAAAATTTTGGTTTTGAAAGCCCGGCGATCGCCTCCTTCCAATATAATCCCGCCGGCGCGGGCTGGACCTTCACAGCGCAAGCTGGCAGCAACGGTTCGGGCATTAGCGGTAACGGCAGTGGTTTTACCGTGGGTAACACCAATGCACCGCAGGGCACGCAGGTGGCCTTTTTGCAGGGCACTGGCACACTTTCGCAGACGTTGGTGGGGTTGCTCGTCGGGGCCATTTATCAGGTCACGTTTGCCGCCGCCCAGCGTAATAATATCTATGGCGCGCAAAGCGGCCAGACCTGGCAGTTGCTGCTGGATGGCCTCCGCATCGGTACCTATGCCCCGTCGCAATCGGCCCAGGCCTATGTGGATTATACGGCCACCTTCACGGCCTCCTCGGCCAGCCAGCATACGCTGGCCTTTGTGGGCACAAACACCAAAGGTGGGGACAATACCGTGTTTTTGGACAATGTGCGGTTGGCCCTCCTCCCGAACCAGGTGCCTCCGCATCTGGGTTGGTCGGTGGCCGGCCGCCAGTTGCAAATTACTTGGCCACCGGATCATACCGGCTGGCATTTACAGGCGCAGACCAATGCCGACAACCGCGGTTTGGGCACCAACTGGGCAACCGTTACCGGCTCCAACCTCACCAACGGCTTTCCCTTCCCCATGGTCCCGGTGGGGGGAAGTGTGTTTTTTCGGCTCATTTATCCTTGATCTGAACCATCCCCTGTTTGGGGGATGGCCGGGCTACATTATCCGGCGATTTACGGTGCCGATATTTTTCACCACACTTAATCAGTTTCCAAAACCATCAACCAATTAAAATCAGTGCGAGCATTTTAAAAATTATGAAGCAACTCCCCATCATCATCGCCGCCTGCGTGGTCGCTGGCGGCCTTTCCGCCGGCGCGCAAACCCTGGCCGTGCAATTGAAAGCATCCAATTTCTCCCTCGGAGTGTGGTCGGATAGCAGCGGCAATGGCAACAATGCCACTTATTCCGGTACCGGCGCACCTTCTGTACTCACCGGGGCCACCCCCAATGGTTCCACAGCCTTGGGTCTGACCGGTAATGGCAGCTTTTTGCTCAACACCGCTCTCCCTTATGCGAGCGGCTATACCGTGTTTGCCGTGGTGGAACCAACCACCGGCATTGGTCGAAACGCCCTCACCGGCAGATCG
>CAIZWI010000035.1 GCA_903936645.1 uncultured Verrucomicrobia subdivision 3 bacterium | reverse complement strand
CCCATAAACCGTCAGCAGCAAGTTAAACGAGCCGGGGCCGAGCGGCGAGCCTTAGCTCGCGGCCCCGGCGGTCGCAAGTTCGCCCGCCTGGGGATTTTTCTGATGTTCCTGGCTCAGGCCCGGCGATTCTTTGACGCGATAGCTTTTGCCGGTGATGCCGACGACCTGGGCATGATGGAGGAACCGGTCCAGGATGGCCCCGGCGGTGGGCACGTCGCCTAACAATTTGCCCCATTCTTCGAGCGGCCGGTTGCTGGTCATGATCGTCGAACGGTTTTCGTAACGGCGCATGATCACTTCCAAAAGATATTCGCCGGAGTGTTTGGGCAACTGTTTGAGGCCCATGTCATCAATGATGACCAGGTCCGGTTTGAGATATTTGCGCAGGGTCTTGTCCTGCTGGTTGAAGGCTTCATCCTGGAGAAAGTCGCGCACCAGATCGAAGATGGAGCGATAGAGGACCTGAAAGTTCATCTTGATGGCCTCATAGCCAATGGCCTGGGCCAGATGGGTTTTGCCCACGCCGGGCGGGCCGAGGAACAACACATCCTTGGCTTCCCGGATGAACCGGCCGGTGGCCAGGGCGAAGATCTCCTGTTTGTGGACGGCGGGGTTGAAGCTCCAGTCGAAGTCCTCCAGGGTTTTCAAGCGGCGAAAGTCGGCGGCCTTGGTGCGGCGCGCCAACTGGCGTTGGTGCCGGATGTTCAGTTCGTCCTGGCAGAGCAGTTCCAGGAACTCGGCATGGCTCAGGCGGTTGGCGGCGGCTTCTTGCAAGCGCACGCCCAGAGTCTGGCACAGGCCGGAAAGCCGGAGTTGTTGGAGGGAGTTTTCGAGGTTGGTCATGAGGGGTTGAGGGGAATGATGGTGGCGGTAAAACAATCGGGCACAAGGTCCCGGTAAGTGTCGAGGCTGCGGATCAGCGGGTGGGTTTCCAAAAAGTCCAGTTGCGTGGCCGGGGCCGTTTGCCCCAGCAACGTGCGCAGGTCGCGCAAGCGCCAGGTGCCATGATGCAACGCCGTTTGGGTCGCGCTTTCCAAGGCTTTGGCCGGATGCTTTTGGGCCAGTGCCAACAGGCCGTGCAAGACCCGCGTGCCGGCAGGGCCGCGTTGTTGCACCATGGCTTCGGCCCAACCGCCCGTGTGCGGGCCGATGAGCCGCGCCCGGTCCAGCAGATGCTCCAGGCTGTGTTGAATAACCCGGCGGTACGGGGATTGCAGATGGGCCGGGTCCGTGACGAACTTGCCCGGTTCGGCCAGGGCATGCACGGCAATGACTTCCCGGCGCTGGTTGAACACCCGGAGCAAACGGGCCTCCCAGCGGGCCCAGACTTGCCGGCCCACATACTCGGGCGGCACCGAATAATACGCCCGCTGCAACTCGATGTAACCGTCCCGATGCACCGCGCGGGGCGCTTCTTCAAACACCGGAAACAAACCTGCCGGCAGGGGGCGCAGACGGGCGCGCTCCACGTCTTGAAACACCTTGCCGACTTGCTGGCGGGTGGTGCCATGAATACGCGTGTCGGCGACGCTGCTTTCCCATTCCGCCAGAAACAAGTTCTGGGCCGCCAGACTTTCAAAGCTGCGGCCCTTGAGCGCGTTGTTCTGGGCGAACTTCACCCCCGCCTCCACCTTGCCCTTGTGGCGCGGCATGGCCGGCCGCGTCGGCAGCATGGCCGTGCCATAGTGCTGGCAGAACTCCGCCACCTTCGCGTTGAGTTCGGGATCGTACCAGTCCGCCCGCGTGACGGCGGCCCGCAGGTTGTCCACGATCAGCGTGCCCGGCACCCCGCCAAAAAAGCGGAACGCATTTTCCAGACAGCGGATAAAACTCTCCGTGGTCTGCCGCCAGACCACCTCACTGTAAGCTTTCCGGGAATGACTCAAAACAATCCGGAATAGATGCGGGCGTTTGCGTTTGCCGT
>CAIZWI010000034.1 GCA_903936645.1 uncultured Verrucomicrobia subdivision 3 bacterium | reverse complement strand
GTGCCGGGGGCGGCGCAAAGTTTCCGCCTACGCACGGAGCTATGGCGGACAGGTGCCTCCGGCTAATTTCCGGCGCCCCTCCGGGGCAAGGCTCGGGCGAAGGAAGAAATTTGTCTCACACCCCCCGTCGGGCTGGCGGCCACGGCTGGATTGACACTTTTAGGCAACTGTTCAATGCTGACGGCATGAACCATTGCTGTTGTTTTCGTTGGGCCGCCTGGTGGATCTGCCTGGGGGTGCTGGGGGTTAGTCTGGGGGCGGTTGCCGCCGATGGGCTGGCGGTTTTTCCGGCGGTGAAGGATTTGCCGGTGCAGACGAATCTGCCGGATCCGTTGGTGCGGGCGGATGGCCAGCCTATCACGACGCCGGCGCAGTGGGCGGAACACCGGGTGGCGATGCGGCGGACGATTGAGTATTATGCGGTGGGTCAGGCGCCGCCGGCGCCGGGTAATGTTACAGGGCAGGTATTGAAGTCACAGATGGTTTTAGACGGGACGGTGGCTTTTAAGCTGGTGCATCTGGCGTTTGGTCCGGGGAGGAAACTGGGTTTTGACGTGGCGATTTTTACCCCGGAGGAAACGGAGAATACGAAGGCGCCGTTTCCGACGATTGTAAATCCCTCTTTTGCGCTGACGCCGGGGCAGGATTTGCCGCCGGGCACGAATGCCGCGGGCCGGGGGGTGGTCCCGCCGCAAGCGCCGGAGGCGGCGGCGACGAATTTTGCCGAGGCGCTGGGGCGGGGGTATGCGGTGCTGACGTTTCATTATCAGGAGTGTGGGGCGGACAACAAGAATTTCGCGGAGAGCGGCTTTTTTGCGGCGTATCCGGAGGCGGACTGGCACGACATGGCGGCGTGGGCCTGGGGGATGTCGCGGTGCGTGGATTATCTGGAGCAACTGCCGTGGGTGGACAAGGGCAAAATCATTGGTTTGGGCCACTCGCGCCTGGGGAAGGCGACCTTGGTGGCGGGCGCGTTTGATGAACGGTTTGCGCTGGTTGCCCCGGCGGGTTCGGGTTGCGGGGGCACGGGGGCGTATCGGTTCAATGGCAAGACGCGCGGGGGCAAGGAGGGGTTGGAGGATGTGCATTATCATTTTCCGCAATGGTTCATTCCGCGGTTGGGGGAATTTTCGGGGCAGGTGGAACGACTGCCGTTCGACCAGCATTGGTTGATTGCGCTGGTGGCCCCGCGCTGTTTTATCGCCCCGGACGGTTTGAGTGATGCGGCGGCGAATGAAAATGCCCTGGCCCATGCGTGGCTGGCGGCCAAGCCGGTGTATGAGCTGCTGGGGGTGCCGCAACATCTGGGGATCCATTTTCGTCCGGGCAAACACATGCTGGCACCGGAGGACTGGCGGGCGGTGCTAGATTTTGCGGATCAGCAATTGCGGGGGATAACGGTGAGTGAACGGTTTGATCAATTGCCGCCGTGGGAGGCGTTGCATTGAGGCGAGAAAAGGGAAGCGGCAAACTTCCATCAACAAAATTCAGAGCAAATTCACTATTCCAATCACACGCTGGATGGTTTGGGCTCGTCGCGAATTGGGGGTCCGGGCAATATTTGGCTTTCGCGGGCGGGGGGCATTGGCTAAGCTATTGGCATGCCAGAAATTGTGAATTTTGTGAATAATGGGGCGGCGAGCATCACGCCGGCCATTGCGGAAAAAATCCTGCGGCAATTGCCGCAATGGAAGCTGGAATTCACCCAGATTCAGGCACCGGGCTTTCCGCATTTGGTGGATCAACTGGAATTTTTGGCGGCGGCGGTGGAGGATGCCATTGAGGGGGCGTACAAGGATTTGCCGTACGTCACGATTGCCCAGGCGTCGTTTGCGCTGCTGTATGCGCACAAAAAGGTGGGGGTGATTCCGGACAGCCTGATTGATCTGGGACGCGCGGATGATTCGAGTGTGGTGCGCGCGGTGCTGATCCAAAACGAGAAGTATTTGGCGGTTTATGCCCGGGATCACGGCATTGATTTGGAGAAAATCACCAGCCAGCCGTAAGTTTACCTTCCCCCGGCACCCATGTTTGAACTCCTAAAAACGGACCCGGCCACGAAGGCCCGGCTGGGCAAACTGACCACGGCCCATGGCGTGGTGGACACGCCGGTGTTTATGTCGGTGGGCACCCAGGCGAGTGTGAAAGCACTGGACCCGCGCGAGCTGCGGGAGATGGGCACCCAGATCATTCTGGGCAACACGTATCATCTGAACCTCCGCCCCGGTTTGGATATTATTCGCGCGGCGGGCGGGTTGCACCGGTTCATGAATTGGGAGCGCCCGATTCTAACGGACAGCGGGGGCTTTCAAGTGTTCAGTCTGGCCAAAATTCGCAAGGTCAAGGCGCACGGGGTGGAATTCCGGTCGCATCTGGACGGTTCTTTGCTGTTCATTGGCCCGAAGGAATCCATGGAGATTCAGCGGGTGCTGGGGTCGGACATTGCGATGGTGTTTGACGAGTGTCCGCCGCACGACGCCCCGGCCCGGGAACAAAAGCTGGCGGTGGAGCGGACGATTCGCTGGGCGCGGGAATGCCGGGAACAGCCCCGGGCCGAGGGGCAGAAGGTATTTGGCATTGTGCAGGGGGGCAGCAATCCGGCCTTGCGCGAGGAATGTGCCAAAGCGCTGGTTGAAATGGATTTTGACGGTTATGCGATTGGCGGGGTGAGTGTGGGCGAGCCGGAGCCGGAGATGATGAAGGCGATTGAGCTGGCGGAGCCCTTTTTGCCGGCCGGCAAGGCGCGCTATGCCATGGGACTGGGCACACCCGCGCAGATGGTGGAATTAATTGCGCGGGGGGTGGACATGTTCGACTGCGTGTTGCCGACGCGGGTGGCACGGAATGGCACGGCGTACACCCGCAGCGGGGCCATTGGCCTCAAAGGCGCGGCGTACAAGACTGATTTCGGACCGCTGGAGGCGGGGTGTGAGTGTTTTGCCTGCCGCAATTTTACCCGGGCATATTTGCGGCATTTACTGCGTGCGGATGAAATCCTGGGCTTGCGCATGCTCAGCGTGCATAACTCGCACATTTACTTGAAACTGATGGCGGATGTGCGCGCGGCGATTGCAGCCGGCACGTTTGCGGACTTTTACCGGGAGTTTATTGCGGGCTTCAAACCGTCGCAAAAGGTGATGGCGCAGCGGACGCAGGCGAAGGTGGCGGAGGTTTAATTCGGGAGTGGCGGGCCGCCGGGTCAGGGCGGCAGGCGCAGGGTGGATTCGAGGGGTTGGAGGTCGGCCAGCGCTTTGCCGCCGGTGCCACCGCCGAGTTCGGCGAGGCGTTCGCCCGCGGGGCGGACGCGGGTTTGGAAACTGGACGCGGCGTCGTTGAAGGCGGAGTTGGCCCGGTCCAGGCCGCCCCGGATTTTTTCGAAGTGCTCGGTAAATTTGGTCACCCGGGCGTAAAATTCCCGGGCGGCCTCGGCAATTTTCTGCGCGTTTTCGGTCTGGGCATGCTGCTGCCAGCTCACGCTCACGGAGCGGAGCAGGGCGATGAGGGAGGCGGGAGTGGCGAGGAGAATGCGCTTTTCAGCGGCCCAAATAATCAAGTCATGGTCGCCTTCCAGCGCCGCACTGAACAGGGATTCGGCGGGCACAAACAACACGACATAATCCAGGGCCTGGGGGAACTGGCGGGGATAGTCGCGGTCGGCGAGTTGCTTGATGGTGGCCTTTAATTTGGCGGCGTGGGCGGCGAGCAGTTCGGCGCGTTTGGTGGCGTCGGCGGCTTCCAGGGCACCCAGAAAATCGAGGTCGGGCACCTTGGCGTCCACAATGATAAAGCGGTCCCCGGGCAGGCGAACGATGAGGTCCGGGCGGTTTTCGGCGGAGGCGGTCTGCTCGGTAAAATCGCAATGGGCGCTCATGCCGGCGGCTTCCACGACCCGGCGGAGGGTTTCCTCCCCCCAGCGGCCGCGGGCCTGGTTTGATTTCAAAACCATGCGGAATTGCTGGGTTTCGGCGGCGAGAGACTGGCTTTGGACGGCGAGCAGATCGAGTTGTTTTTTTACTTCGCCCAGGGTGGACGACTGGGCGCTTTCGCTTTGTTGCAAGCGTTTTTGGTAGGTCTCCAACTGCTGTTTCAGCGGTTCAACGAGGGTCTTGATGGCTTCCTGGCGCTGGGCGAGCTCGCCCTTGGCGGTTTCCTGAAATTTGCCCAGGCTTTGCTCGGCCAGACGGAGGAATTCCGGGGCGGTTTGTTGCAAGACTTCGGCACTCAGGGAACGGAACGCGGTGCGCAGATCGGTGAGCGCCTTGTCCTGGGCGGCTTTGGCCTCGGTTAAATTGCGCTCATGAATTTGGCGCTGCTCGGCGAGTAATTGTTCGGCCGAACTTTGCCGGGCCTCGGCGGCGGCGCGGGCCTGGCCGGCCTCGGCGAGTTGGGTGCGCAACTGGGCGACAGCCGCCTCGGTGCCGGCCACCTGCCGGCGTAATTCGTCTTCCAATCGGGAGTCACTGGCGGCCGGGGTGGGGGTGCGCTTGAGCAGCCAGCCAATGGCGAAGCCCAGGACGCCACCGAGGAGCAGGGCGATGGCGAGTTGCAGGGCAAGGGGCATGGGATTTATTTGAGGTTTGAGTAAACTGATGGTGCGTAATCCACCACCACCAACCGTTTGCCGCGGGGCACGATTTTATGACCTTCGGCCTGCAACCGGGCGGCACCGGCGGCGGCCCCGCCGGGAAATTTCGGATTGATTTTCCCGCCGTTTTTCAGGGTGCGCCAGTAGGGCGTGATGGGTTTTGCCCCGGCCGACTCCGCCTCGGCGGCGGCGTGGGCGGCGATCCAGGAAAAAATCCCGGTGGTCAGGGGACAGGCAAAATTCACGCCGTGCCGGGTGGCGAGGGCGGTTCGCAAATGATTGATCGTCACCACCCGGCCTTGGGGGACCTGGCGCATGAGGGCGTCCACCTCACACGGGGCGGGAATGACGAAGGTGCCCGCGCCCCAACGCTGGCTCAGCGGGCCGGTGGCCAGGGCCGTCCGGGGCAACCCCTTGCTATCCGCCAGTTTTTCGCGCCAGGATTTTTTGGGTTTAGCCACGCCCCGCGGGCCCTTGCGGGCGGTTAGAAGTGCGCCACGACTTCGATTTCGACGCTGGCCGCCTTGGGCAGGCCGGCCACCTGGATGGTGGAGCGGGCGGGGAAATCGCTGGTGAAATACTTCGCGTAAATTTCGTTCATGCCGGCGAAATTGGCGAGGTCGGTGAGGAAGACGGTGGATTTCACGACATGGGCAAAGGTCAGGCCCTGGTCTTCCAGAATCGCCTGAACATTTTGCAACACGCGATCGGTCTGCACTTTGATGTCGCCTTCCACCAGGTTGCCGGTGGCGGGTTCAATGGGAATTTGTCCGGCGCAGAAGAGCAGGTCGCCCACACGCACGGCGTGGTTGTAGGGGCCGACGGCCGTGGGGGACTTCGCGGGTTTGATAATCGTTTTGGTTGCCATAAATGGTGGGGTTATGACTAACGCGTTTGGGACGGAAGGTCAAGAAAGTCTGGCGCCGAAACGTGCCAGGTGGGTGGTGGGCGGGGCGACCGGGGTTAGCATGCCAGTGGTGGGCATATGCAGCAGGTGCACCTCGGGGGGATGAACTGATGCCAGTGGTGGATTGGCGTGCGTGCCTGGATGCGGCATGAACGCCGCGCTCCGGTAACGGCGCACGTTCCC
>CAIZWI010000033.1 GCA_903936645.1 uncultured Verrucomicrobia subdivision 3 bacterium | reverse complement strand
GCAATGCCTTGCTGCATGCCGTGTATTTCGGGGGCAACTCCAACGCCGTGGCGCAGGCCACCCTGGGAAGTCCCCAGTTCATCGGTCTGCTGGCCACGAACTTAATTTACCCGGCCTTGGCGGGGGGGACGAACTATTACTGGCGCGTGGATGAAATAGCCGGTGCCAACACTAATATAGGTCCGGTTTGGAACTTTGCCACGGCACCGGCGCCGTGGTTGCTGCATGATTATGGGTTTAGTGAGACGGTTGGCACCAATACGGTGGATGCCGTGGGCGGTCCGGCCTGGAGCGGTGGTTTGCCCAATGGCGGCACTTGGGGCAGTGGGCAATTAACACTGTCCGCGAATGGCCAGCAGTACGTTAGTCTGCCACCAGGCCTGGTCGCGACCCTGACCAATTTTACAATCCTGGCCTGGACACGATTGACCTCGGCCTCCAATTGGGCCCGGCTCTTTGATTTTGGCAACAATCCCACGACGAACATGTATTTGGTGCCCCAGAATGGGAGCAATGGGAAAATCCGCTTTGCGATCACGACCAGTGGCTCGGGTGGCGAACAGCAAATTAACGGCAATGTGGCATTGACCACCGGGACCTGGCATCAAGTGGCTGTGGTTTTGAGTGTTCGCACGGGCGTGCTCTATGTGGACGGTCTGCCGGTGGGTACCAACAGCGCCATGACCCTGAATCCGTTGCTGCTCGGCAGCACCAGTAATAATTACCTCGGTAAATCGCAGTATGCGGATCCTTACCTCAACGGGGTCCTCGATGAGTTTCGCATTTACAGCCAGCCGCTGGCTGCGGCGGAGGTCGCGGCGACTTACGCGCTCGGCCCCAGTCAAATGTTAAACACTAACAACCCCAGCCTCTCGGCGGCTGCCCAGGCCACTAATTTAACCCTGTTCTGGCCGCTCGCCTCTGCTGGCTTTACGTTGCAATCGAGCACCAACCTCGGATTGGGGAAATGGTTGAATATCACCGCCCCAGCACCGCAAATCGTTGGTGGCCAATGGCAGTCAATCCTGCCGTTGAACCCGAATAACCCGCCGATTTTTTACCGGCTGGTAAAATAATTGTGTCATGAAAGATTTATCCAACCAAAACGACTCCGGCCGGTTTGTCCATGTCTTGCGGCGTCGCGCCGCCTCGTTCTGGCTGGCAGCCGCAGCCGGGCTGTGGCTGACGGCCACCCCGGACCCGGCGGCTGGGGCTGGCCATGACGCGGAACAGTCTTGGACGGCGGACAATGGCAATGGCACTTATTCCAATCCACTGTTTTATGGCGAGTTTGAGGATCCGGATGTCATTCGCGTGGGCGATGATTATTACCTCGCCGGCACGACCATGCATATGATGCCGGCGGTGGAAATTCTGCATTCCAAAGATTTGGTAAACTGGGAACTCGCCGGATATTGCACTAATAAACTGGATTTGGGCCCGGCGTACCGCCTGGAAGGAGGAAATATTTATGGCAACGGCATCTGGGCCCCCTGTATCCGCTACCACAATGGCATGTTTTATATTCTGTGCAATGTCAACCGGGCGGGGTTGCAGGTCTTCCGTTCCAAGTCCATTCATGGACCCTGGGAACGGAATCAATTGCCCAACCGGCATGACCTGTCCGTGCTCTTTGACGACGATGGCAAGATCTACCTTATTTCGGGCGGCGGCAGCCCTTATCCGATTGAAGAACTTGCGCCCGATCTGCGTTCCTTTGCCACGAATGCCCCCCGGCATGCGCTGGTCGGCCATATGGGCGAAGGCCATCATCTCTACAAAATCCAGGGCAAATATGTGGATATTTCCTGCCAGCCGGGCGGGGCGGTGGACGAGTATGTTGCCGTGGCTGACACGATCGATGGCCCCTGGCGAATTACCAAGATGGTGGCGGGCGAATCGCTGGGCGTCACCAGCCTGGCCCCGGCCAGGGCCCGGGCCAATGACCGGGGTTTGTGGATTCATCAGGGCGGCATGTGCGACACCCCGGCCGGTGAATGGTGGAGCATCATCATGTCCGACCATGGCAGTGCCGGACGCATGGTGAACCTGGTGCCCATCACCTGGGATGACGGTTTCCCCCTCATCGGCTTGCCCGGTAATTTACGCCGTGCGCCCAATACCTGGATCAAGCCCAACACGGGTTCCCGGCAGGAACCTTCGCCGGCTTATGTGTCCAGTGATGCTTTTGACGGTGGTCGGATGAACCCGCACTGGCAGTGGAACCATGTGCCCGAGGATGGCAAGTGGTCCCTCACGGAGCAGCCGGGGGTGCTGCGACTGCATTCGCTGGCTGCCAGTAATTTGTGGACCGCCCGGAACAGTCTGTGCCAACGCCCCGCTGGCCCTGAATCCATCATGACGGTGGAGGTGAATACCGCTGGCATGAGCGATGGCGATACGGCAGGGTTGGGTTTGCTTAGCACACCGTATGCCTGGATTGGCGTGACGAAAACGGCGGCCGGCACCACCCTGCAAAAAGTGGAGGGCTTTGGATCCGGACGGCGTGGCAGCCCACCGCCAGCGGAGATTCCGCCGGAAATTGGGACCACGCATCCACCCACGCACCTCTGGCTGCGGGTGGCCTGTGATTTTGACCGGGATGAGGCCCGCTTCAGTTGGAGCACCGATGGCCAGACATTCACCGGCTTGGGCAAGCCCTTTACCACCACCTTCCAGCTGACCACTTTTCAGGGGGTGCGGGTGGCTTTGTTCCATTACAACACCGCCGGCCAGCCCGGCGGCTTTGTGGATTTTGACAACTACGCGGTGGACCAGCCCCGCGCGCGCGGCCCCGAGCGGCAAATTCCCCTGGGCCAAACCATCACCCTTGCCAGTGGTGCGGACGGTAGTTTTTTGGCCATGGACCCCAACCGCCGTGAGCTGGTCAGTCTGGCCGCTGACGCAACCAATCTGGTGGCGGCGAATACCTATTTTAAAGTGGTGGATCTCCGACTGGGCCGGGTGGCGCTGCAAGCGGCCGATGGCCGATACGTTTCCGCGGATGAAGACCTTGCCCGCCTGAAGGACCTGGCCGGCCAGCCTCCGGGGTCCGCCGAGTCATTTCAGTGGGTCAATCTACTGCGAGGCGACACCATGCTCATGGCCCTGGTTAATCATCGTTATCTGGCCACCACGATGAACCATCCGGGACCGGTTGCCGCGAATTTCCCCGGTCCGACCCCGGCCCGCAAGGCCGGCGAATGTTTCAAATGGCAAGTGGTCAAGTAACATGAAAACTCCGGAACCGAGGATGAAACGATTGGTAATAAAATGATACGGCACCTATTACAATAAAAGAATTATACCTATATGAAGACACTGACACAAAACTTCCCAGCGTTACGCCTGGCGGCAGCGGGGTTGCTGCTGACCCTGGGGGCAACCGGCTCGTTTGCGGGCACCACCACACTCAAAGACGCCTACAAAGATCATTTCTATGTCGGGGTGGCCATCAACCGCACGATTGCGACGAGCACGGCGGTTCAAGCGGACAATGTCAACCGCAACCTCGACCAAATCAACCAGGACATTGCGGTGGTCACCGAACAATTTAACCAGATTTCCCCGGAGAATGACCTCAAGTGGCAGCTCATCCAGCCCCGGTCTGGACCGGATGGTTACAACTTTGAACCGGCGGACGCCTATGTCAATTTCGGCCTGGCGCACCAAATGTACATTGTGGGCCATGTGCTGGTCTGGCACGGACAGACCCCGGACTGGGTGTTCCAAGGCACCAATCCTCCGCCCCCAATGCCTGCCCCGCCTGCCATAGCATCCACACGCCCAACCGGGACCAACGCACCGGGCGCGCGGCGCGTTGGCCGGGGCTTTGGTGGCGGTTTTGGTTACAACGGACCGCGGGCCTCGCGCGAAGAATTGTTGCAGCGGATGCACGATCACATCGCCACTGTGGTCGGCCGTTATAAAGGCAAGATCAAGGTTTGGGACGTGGTGAATGAGGCGCTTGCCGATGGGGGCACCAATGTTTTGCGGAATTCCCTGTGGGAACAAATCATCGGACCGGACTTCATTGCCAAAGCATTTGAGTACGCACACGAAGCCGATCCCGATGCGATTTTACGTTACAACGATTATTCCCTGGAAAACTCGGCCAAGCGCCAGAAACTGATAACTTTGATCAAGTCGCTCCAAGCGCAGGGCGTGCCGGTCATGGCGATTGGCTCCCAAACCCATGTCAGTGTCACCTCGCCCAGTTTTGCGGAGGAAGACAAAGTGCTGACTGAACTGGAGACGCTGGGTTTGCCCATTCACATTACGGAACTGGACGTGAATGGCGCCCAGGCCGGCCAGCGCAGCAACAGTGGGGATGTGGCGGCCAATGCCACGACCACCCAGGGCGGCTTGGTGAACCATGCCGATCAGCGGCTGGCGGCCGCCTATGACGGTCTTTTTCGCGCCTTCATAAAACATGAGAAGTATGTCAAAGTGGTGACGCTCTGGGGGGTTAACGATGGGGTCTCCTGGCGTGCCCAAGGCCGACCGCTGCTCTTTGATGCTAATGACCGCCCCAAGCCGGCGTTCGACGCAGTGGTCCAAGCCGCTGCCAGCAAACCTTAACCCTCATTTCTATATATGAAATTGATTGCTGCCGGGTGGGTGCTGGCTGGTTTACTGCTGGGCAGTCTACCGGCTTTCGCCCAGGATACTAATCGCTTCATTTTCCTGTGTTTTGGGCAGTCCAACATGGAGGGCTTTCCGGGAATTTTAGATGAAGACAAAGGGCCGGTCGACGAGCGCCTGCAAGTCCTGGCGGCGGTGGATTTTCCGGCCTTGGGCAGAAAAAAAGGCGAATGGTATCCGGCCATCCCCCCATTGTGCCGGCCCTCCGCGGGTTTGGGGCCGGCGGACTATTTTGGCCGGACCCTGGCTTCAAATCTGCCACCCCACATCAAGGTGGGCATCATCAACGTTGCCATCGGTGGTTGTAAAATTGAACTGTTTGAAAAGGACACTTTCCCGGCTTATGTCGCCACTGCGCCGACATGGATGACCAATACGATTATGCATGCCTACGGTGGCAACCCTTATCAACGGCTGGTTGACATGGCCAAACTGGCGCAGCAAGACGGGGTCATCAAAGGGATTTTACTGCATCAAGGCGAGTCCAATACCAATGACAAACAATGGCCGGCCAAGGTCAAAGGGATTTATGATCATTTGCTCAAGGATTTAAACCTCCAGGCCGGGGACGTGCCGCTCCTGGCTGGCGAACTGTTGGGCGCGGACCAGCACGGGGCTTGTGCCAGCATGAACAAAATTATTGATGCGTTGCCCGCCACCATCCCCACCGCGCGGGTCATCTCCTCAGTGGGTTGTCCCGGACGTCCCGACCATCTGCATTTTACCCCGGCTGGCTACCGCCAGTTGGGGGCCCGCTATGCGGATCAAATGCTGCTGCTGCTGGGGTACCCGCCGGCCGAACCCAAGTAAGCCGTCGTGAAGCGGGCGCGACTGCAGTTTCAGAAGTTTTGACGGCGGCCCGCTGGGGGGCATCCGGCCGGTTTGGCGGGCGGATTCAAGGGGCGGCAAATAGTTGACCTATGGTGGCATTGAAGTAAAGTTGGGTCATGCACCATTATGACCCGGTTAAATCTGGATTTTAGCCTGGCCAGGCTCCTGTTGCTGGCGGTTTGCGGGCTGTTGGTAAATGGCCTGGGAAATGGGGAAATACCGGCGCAGCCTATGGTCCCCGTGGGAACCGACGCCGGCATGGTCCCGCTGGTCACTAATATTTCACAGTTATCAGCGCTCATTCAATCCCCATCGCCCATCGTGGCCGACCTGCGCCTGGACGTGCTGGTCTGCTCCACCAGCGGTAGCGACATCGGCGTGGTGGCGGTCATGGATAATACCGGTTGCGAGATTCTGGAATTAGGCCCGGGAACCAATGGCATCGCCCCGGGAGATTTTTTGCACGTGGAGCTCCAGCGCTGTTTTTTACGCAAGCGGGAAATGGGAGTCGAGGTTACCCCGGTGCCCGAACTGGCGATTGATGGCACTCATGGTCTTCGGCAGGCTTCCGCGACAGTGCGACTCACCGCCGGGATCCATCCATTTCAACTGGACTATTTTAACTATGCGGGGGCCTATAGCCTGACCTTGAGGTGTCAACTTCCCGATGGAACCGTGGCCCCCGCGGAGAAATTTCTACTGCCGCCCGGTGGGGCAGGGGAGGTCGATACGCATCCGCTCTCCGGGGTGAGGGCCACCTATTACAATGGCGCCTGGTTAAGCCTTCCCGACTTTGCCCTATTGCAGCCGCTGAAAGCGTTGGTGGTCACCAACCTAAACCCGGCCTTGGGACCAGTCAGTGACATGATGGGGATTCGCTACCAAGGGTGTTTCAACGCGCCGACGGAGGGCAATTATGTGTTCACTCTGGCTTCCGATGACGGTAGTTTGCTGTTTCTAAAAGGGGCGGCGATACGACTTGAACGAACAGGTCATACGGCCGTACCGACGCCCATGGCCGGCACCTTGCGAATCGGGTTCACCAATCTGGCGGCCGCCAAATGGATGTCGGTCGAAGGCCGGGTGGATTTTATTTCCCGTTCCGGCCGGGGATTGAGTTTCGAGTTGCGCTCGCCCACCGATTCCATTTGGGTCATGGTCGCCGACAGCGGAGAATGGGATCCCCATCAGCTCCTGCATGAGCGCATTCAGGTCACCGGGGTTGGCCGGGCTGGGATAGCGCAAACCCGAAATTTAATGCTCGGCGAGCTAACGGTGGTCAGTTCCAAAGACCTGGTCATGCTGGGAAACAGAGGACGCAAGCTGGCCGATCCGGGCGCAGTTCCCGCCCTGGTGGAGGTCGGGCAAATTCAAAGCTTGTCCAAAGAGGAGGCCGCGCGCCATTTGCCAGTGAAGATTCAAGGGGTGGTTACCAGTCGTGCCCCGCTTTCTTTCCGCTACCTGACCATTCAAGATGAAACCCGGGGGATTTTTGTCCGGGAGGGGCCGAACCTCAAGTTACCGCCCAATGTGGGGGAATTTTGTGAGCTGGAGGGATACACGGATGCAGGTGATTTTGCCCCGATCGTGGTGGCGGAGGCGGCGACGGTGCTGGGCCAGGGGCGTCTGCCCGCCCCGGCGCGACCCACGTGGAATGAATTGATTAACGGTAGCATGGATATTCAATGGGTGGAGTTTCAAGGCCTGGTCACGGGAATTAAGAGCAACACCCTGGCCCTGTTTCTTCCCGAGGGAAAGCTGAACGTGGAGGTGGGCGCCTATTCGGAGGCACAATTGCGTGCGCTGACCGGATCGGTCATCCGGTTGCGGGGGGTTTTGTTCGCGGCTTGGAACACCAACCGCACGGTGGAGCTTGGCCATCTGGTCATGCGGAACGTTACTTTCGGCATTGAGGTCAGGGCGCCGGCCAACCCGTTCGAGGTTCCCTTGAAAGACTGGAGCGAATTATATCAATTTGATTCCCGGGCCACGCCCTTCCAAAGGGTTAAAGTTGCCGGAGTGGTGACTTACGCCGATTTTCACCGGGTTTTTCTGGCGGACAGCCGGCACGGCATCCGCGCATTAACGGTGGAAGCGGCGGATGTGGCCTTTGGTGACTTGGTTGAGGTGGCAGGCTATCCGGAAATTAGTGGTCCAGCACCGCTCCTACGGGAGTCGGTGGTGCGCAAAACCGGGCACTCTCCCGGGCTGGTGCCGCTGGCTTTTGACGGCAATGAAACCCACCAGGAAACGTTCGACTCCATGCTGGTCAAGATTTCCGCCACCCTGATGGGCATGCATGCCGAACCGGGGGCCAAGGTTTTGGAGATGAATGCGGGCGGTCACTTGTTTCTCGCGCGGATGCCGGATACGGGTAAAGATGCCGGGTTGCGGGTGGGCAGCCAACTGGCATTGACCGGGGTTTTGCTGGGCAAAACCACGACCTCCGCGGCGGCCAGCGAGCCTAGTGGATTCGAGTTGCTCATGAGTTCGCCCGCGCAGGTGGTGTTGCTCTCCCAACCCGCCTGGTGGACGCCCCAAAGGCTACTCATTATTGTGGGCATCCTGCTGGCGATTTTGACGCTTTCCGCCGCCTGGATCTCCCAATTGCACCGGTTGGTGGAACAGCGCACGCACGAATTGCAACAGGAAACGCACGAGCGGGAGATTGCCGAAAGGGAACAGGCTTTGGAAACGGAACGCTCGCGGATCGCCCGGGATTTGCACGATGACCTCGGTTCCAGTCTCACGGAAATCACTGTGCTGGCCACCAAGGGCCAGCGCGTGGAGGCCAAAGCGGATTTGATGGTCCTGTTGCGCGCGATTTCCGCCAAGGCCAGGGGGTTGGTCTCGGCGCTGGATATCATCGTTTGGGCGGTGGATCCCAAGGACAATTCCCTGGCCTCCGTGGCGGATTATCTGGGCGATTTTGCCAGTGAATACCTGTCCCATTCCGGCATCACCTGCCGGTTTGACATCCCGGTTGCCCTGCCGGCCATTGTTTTGGAAGGCCGCTCGCGCCACGGTTTATTGCTGGCCGTCAAAGAAACCTTGAATAATATTGAACGTCACGCCCAGTCCACCGAAGTGGAATTTCACATGACTTATGCGGATAATCGCCTGGAAATTATCATTTCGGACAATGGGAAAGGGTTTGATCTGCCAGCCCGGAGGGGCGGCAATGGCTTGAAAAATCTGCCGCTGCGCCTGTCCAAACTGGGCGGGGGCTATGTCATCGCGTCAACACCCGGACGGGGAACCACGGTGGTCATCACTTTGAATTTGCCCGCCCGGGGCGCCGGGAATGGCGTCCGGTCCTGATTCCGGGTATGACATTTGGCATATACCCGCCAAGGCATAAACCTACTAAACTAACCTGTGAACAAAATGGTTAATATGGCCGCAACCTAACCGGATCATGCCTGTCCAAACTTCCCATCCGGAGCCTGTTTCCACGCGAGTGGCCATCGTGGAGGATAATTTCACCTTGCGGCAATATCTTTCTGAATTGATTGCCAATACGCCGGGGTACCTGTGCGTCTGTGCTTGTGCCTCGGCGGAGGAAGCCTTCGAGAAAATTCCGGCCCAACACCCGGATGTGGTGCTGATGGATATTAATCTGCCCGGCGAATCCGGCATTGCCTGCACGATCCGGCTGCGGGAGAAAATGCCAAAAATCCAGGTGATCATGCTGACGGTTTACAAGGACATCCAGATCATTTTTCAGGCACTCAAGGCCGGGGCCTGCGGGTATGTGCTCAAGCGGGCGGACGAGAAAAAAATTCTGGAAGCCATTGCGGAAGTCCGGGCGGGCGGCGCCCCCATGACCAGCCAGGTGGCGCGCATGGTGGTCCGGTCATTTCTGGAAGAGCCCGCGGACCGGCTGCCAACGGAGCAACTCTCGCCCCGAGAGATGGAAATTTTAGCCTTGGTGGCCAAAGGCCGCTCCAACAAGGAAATCGGCAGCCAATTAAACATCAGCTTCGGTACTGTGCGCATCCATTTATCGCACATATATGAGAAGCTGCACGTGCGTTGCCGGACGGAGGCGGCGGCCAAATACTTTTCCTCCCAGTCCCCCGGCCATCGGGAACCGGCCCCGACCCCGGCTTGAGGCACCCTCGGAATCCTGCGTTACGGCCGCGATCAGGCCGTATCTGACGAATGTCATATTGGTGTGCCGCAGGTAGTCCCCTATGATTCTCTTATCCACCGACAAAACACCCGGCCGGTCTTTGCATTGAACCTCATGAAAACAAATAAAATTGCCCTTGCCTTGTTCCGATTAACTGTTGCCACTGGGCTGTTATCGTGGGGCATGATCGTTGACGCGCAATCCGCGGCACCCCGGCAGCCCGTCGTGGCCGCGATTGATGCTGCCACGCCCGGGCCGGCGATTTCACCCTATGTTTATGGTCAATTTATCGAGCATGCGGGCAGCCTGATCTACAGCAGTCTGTGGTGCGAAATGCTGGAGGACCGTAAATTCTACTATGACGTCATGTTAAAACCTCCGGAAGATC